>NC_022600.1:2204902-2519888 GCF_000484535.1 Gloeobacter kilaueensis JS1
CCCGACCGCCAGCAACAGCACCAGGGCAGCGACCGGCCCAGAGAATCTGATTGGACTTTGAAAGATTGCCACTGCTCTTTTGACAGCCTCCGGCTGGCCCAGGTTCCCCCTCCATTGTGGGCCGGACGCGAAATTAGAGACAATAGGAAAGTACCCCAGAGCGAAGCACAGCCGTGATTCTCAAACACGAACATCTCGAAGCCAAGCAGCAAGAACTGTACGACGTGATCGTGGTCGGCGGGGGAGCCGGTGGATTGTCGGCGGCGGTGTATCTCGCCCGCTACAACCTGAAGGTGCTCGTCATCGAAAAAGGACGGGGCCGCTCCTTCTGGATGCAAAAGCTCTGGAATTACCTTCCGGCTGTGATCAGCGGCAAAGAACTGATCGAGGGGGGCAGGATGATGGCCCTCGACTACGGGGCCGACTGGCTGAATGGCTTTGTCGAGTCGGTACAGGATACTGGCGGCGAGTTTGCCGTGCGCGTCAAGTACCGCCTCAAAAATAGCGAGTACCCGGTCTTCCGCTCGAAGTACCTGATCGCGGCGAGCGGTCTCATCGACGTACTGCCGCATCTGGCCGATATGCAAAATGTCTACGAGTACGCGGGCTACAACCTGCACGTCTGCTTGATCTGCGACGGCCACGAGATGACCGACCAGCGTGCCGCCCTGATCGCAGGCAGCGAGTCTGCGATCAACACCGCCTTTTTTCTGAGCTGGTTCACCCCCTACATCAGCGTTCTCACCCAGGGCGCTTTTCCGGTCAGTGAGGCGATGCGCACCAAGCTGGCCGAGCACGGCTATCCGCTCATCGAAAAACCGATTGCCCGCTTCCTGGGCCGCGACCACGTGATGGACGGCATCGAATTTACCGACGGCACCGTGCTCAAAGTAGACACGGGCCTTGTCTCGATGGGCTCGATCCGCCACAACGAATACCTCGAAGGTCTGGACCTCCAAAAAGACAGCGAAGACATCGTTACCGACGGCTACTGCCGCACCTCCCACCCGCGCCTCTTCGCCGTAGGCGATCTTAAAAAGGGCCTCAACCAGGTTTCGATCGCCGTCGCCGACGGCACCTTGGCCGCCACCGCGATCTGGAAGGAGATCCGGCGCGAGCAACCGGCGCGCAAGTGGCTCGAAAACCTGCGCCAGCCCGAAGTGGTTTAACAGCTCAAGGCCCCTGCCCGCCTTCACCCATCCCCCCTGCAGCTGCTCCTGCCAGACTCCCTGATTGTCCTCACCCATCCCCCCTGCAGCCCAGTTACAGTGAACCCCCCCTCTCCTCCCCTGCCCAGCGGGGGCAGGGGAGGAGAGGGGGGGCAGGGGGGGTGTGGAGGGGTGGGGGACGGTCTTAGTCACTACCCAAAAAAGCAAAAGAACGACCAGCTCCTATTGGATCCCAAGCCCCCTGACCTGCGCGGTGTGAGCTTGAAGCTGGTCTGATTGAACGCACCAGTGTGATACGGTAGGCGCATCAATCTGTGCGGGCTTTTCGATGTCACAGGCAAAGAACGTCCTCGGCGGCCCCCTGCAGACCTGCTGCCAATCCCCACTGACTGGCTTTTACCGCACTGGCCTCTGCGAGACCGGGCCCGAAGATAGCGGAGTACACGTAGTCTGTGCCCGCGTCAGCGAAGCTTTTTTGAGCTACACGCGGGCGATGGGCAACGACCTTTCGACTCCCGTACCGGCGGCGCGCTTTCCTGGCCTCAAGCCGGGCGATTGCTGGTGCCTTTGTGCGGCGCGCTGGCTTGAGGCGCTGCGCGATGGGGTGGCCCCGCCGGTGGTCCTGGCGGCGACCCACGAGGCTGCCCTGCGGACGGTTTCGCTCGCGGATCTCAAGGCGCACAGCATCGACTGAGGCTCCTCAGCCGATCGTAGTCAGTTGCACCGCACCGCCGGGGGTAGCCGTAAGGATGCTGCCCGCCGGGACGCGCTTCCAGTGCTCAGAAGGAGTCAGGGGCTCGGAGGCAATAAGAAATGCATCGGGGTAACGCAGATCGCCATTGAGCCAGTACAGGCTCGGGGGATTGGGACGATTGGCGTAGCGGGAGGCCACCAGTTGCTCGCCGTCGCTGAGGATCAAGTTCAAAGAAATAGCAACGTTCTGTTTGGCTGCCCAGTCCGCGAGAGTGCGGATCGAAGCGGCGAGGGCGTCGGTGAGACTGCCGCCCTGACGCTGCCACAGGTTGAGCACAAAGGCAAAGAGGTGCTCGGAGTCGGTGCTGCCGTCGATCGCCTTGTAATAGATATCGTCGAGGCTGTCGCGGATCGGTCGGTAGAGCGTCTGGCGAAAGTTCTCGATAAAACCGTTGTGCTGGGCGAGGATCTGCTCGAAGCAAAAAGGCTGGCAGTTGCTGAGATCGACCGCCTGACCGGGGGTGGCGCTGCGGACGTTGGCAAGCAGGCAGTGCGAATGGATATAGCGCACCAGGGCCGGAAAGTTCGCATCGCCCCAGATGGGCTGGGTGCTGCGAAAGCGAAACGGTGAACCTTCCCGTCCGGGATCGTACCAGCCGAAACCGAAGCCGTCGGCGTTGAGCAGGCCGGAAGTCATCTCCTGTGGTCGATAACTCTGGAGGACGAGCGAAAATTCCGGTTTTTCGACCAGATCGACGAGGGCAAGGCTGGGGCCAAGGTAGGCGAGCAATCGGCACATAGGTACACAGTATCGGGTGGACTTCTTACTTATAGTTCCAGGCTGCCAGAGCCAGGCAGAGCCAGCCGAGCAGGTAGGCGGCCCCCCCCAGGGGCGTGATCGCTCCCAGCCACTTGATGCCGCTCAGGCTCAGGGCGTAGAGACTGCCCGAGAAGATCAAAGTCCCGGCGATAAAGGCGTACCCGCTCACCGTCAATAGCGGATTCGGACCGCTGCGCTCCAGCAACAGAGCCACCAGGATCAAAGCCAGAGCGTGATACATCTGATAGCGGGCGGCAGTCTCAAAAATTTCGAGCGCCCGCTCGTCGAGTTGGGAGCGCAGGGCGTGGGTTGCAAAGGCTCCGGCGGCGACGGCCAGCCCCGCCAGTACCGCCGCAGTGGCCAGAAAAAAACGAAACATCAATCTACCACCAGCGAATTCGATAAATAATGCTCCAGTTGTTCGCGACAATCGAGCGTCAGTTCTGCGGGCAGGGCGTCGAGGGCAAAAGCGCCCGCCCGCTCGACTTCGAGTTTGTCGCGCGGTCGCATCTCGGCGGCTTCGACAAAAACCTCCATGACAATGCTGACGCTATGAAAGCGCGGATCGCGCCTGGGATCGGAGTAGACACCGCTCAGCCGCCCGATGCGTAAGACCCGCAGCCCGCACTCTTCGAGCACCTCCCGGATAATCGCCGCTCGAATCTTCTCGTTGTTGTCCATCAGCCCGCCGGGCAGCACCCAGCCGCCGCGATGCAGTTTGACGAGCACTACCTCACCGCCCGGCAGCAACGGAATGGCGCGCACGCCGACCAGCGGCCTGCCCAACAGCAAACCGAGCAGGGTACGGGCGATGTACCAGAAGGTCGCGGGCCATCCAGGTTTAGCAGAAGTGATAGATGGCTCCTTTCTTAAAAAATCGCGTCGGCATCCAGTCTATCAATCTTGAAAGTCAGCCTTCAGAGGGAAGTGAGTGGACAGATCGCTCGATATTCTCGAAGGAAAGACAACAAAATGGTCACTTCCCAGGAGAAAAGTCACAGATGGGATAGTGTCGGATTTGTATGCGAAGAGGACTCTGCAATGCTATTTATCAGAGCTGACGACAAGAAGTACGGCGACCCGGCGATCGCTGAGCGCTTCGGCAGGCAGGCGCTGATCAACGCCGAGGACGAAAAGCTTGGCAACATCGACCACGTATTTGTGAACGTCAACGACGCCAACGACCTCTACCTTGAGGCGAACCTCGGGGGCGGCCTGTTTGGTTTCGGGGGCAAGGAGTTTTTGATTCCGGCGGGCAAGCTGGCTGCGCGCGGCGAGAATCTCTTTTTGGATCTGCCCAAGGACGAGACGGCGATGCAGGGACGGCTCGTACCGGGCAGCGGCCAGGATTATTTAGCCGGCATTCTCGCTCCGCCCTACGGTTACGCCGAGGGCCAGGGCGAAGGCATCAAAGAAGCGATCGGCGGTGGCACTGGCCTGCCGGGCGGCAACTTCGCGGGCAACGTCGGCGACTACGGTGGCCGCCGGGTGACGAGCAACGTCGTGGACGCCCACCGGGGCAAGATCACCGCCCTCAAGGGCAACCGCCTCTACGAATCGACGACCAGCGAGCAGTTCGGCACGATCGAAGAAGTCTACTGCGATCTGTCCACGGGTGAGCCGACCCTGCTCAAGATTCGCTACGGCGGCGACCAGCAGCCCGGCGGTTTCTTCAGCCTCTTTGGCAGCGGGCACGATGTCCTGGTCTCCCTCGACGCGCTGGTCAAAAATGGCGACTTCTATTACCTGCGCGACCCCCAGACCCTCCAGATCCTGCACAGCGGCGACGAGAGGGGCTCTGTCGGTACACCGGCTGTCGCGCCCGAATTCTAGCTACCGCCACCACGGGCCTGCATCCCCAGCTTCGCAAGCAGGTGCTGGTCCTGGGAGGCGGCGGGGTTCGGCGTCGTGAGCAGTCTTGCTCCTGCAAAAATCGAGTTGGCTCCTGCCAGAAAACACAGCGCCTGCAACTCGTCGCTCATCGCCAGCCGTCCGGCAGAGAGGCGAACGATGGCGCGAGGAAAGACGATGCGGGTCGTCGCCACCAGCCGCACCACCTCCAGAGGCTCTACTGGCTCCGCGTTGGCCAGGGGTGTACCTGTAACAGGCACGAGGTTGTTGATCGGAATTGACTCGGGCTGCGGGTCGAGGCTGCTGAGCACTGCCAGTAGCTCAAAGCGGTCCTGGAGAGATTCGCCCATCCCTACGATTCCGCCGCAGCAGACCGAGATGCCGGCGGCGCTGACCGCCTCGATGGTTGCAAGCCGGTCCTGGTAGGTGCGGGTGGTAACCACCTGGGGATAGTAGCTGGGGCCAGTGTCGAGGTTGTGGTTGTAGGCGGTCAGTCCAGCCGCCTTCAGACGCAGCGCCTGGTGGGGTTTGAGCATCCCGAGGGTGCAGCAGACTTCGAGGTCCAGTGCCGCCACAGCCCTCACCATCTCAAGCACGCGCTCGAACTGGGGGCCGTCTTTGACTTCGCGCCAGGCCGCTCCCATACAAAAGCGGGTGGAACCTGCCGCCCGCGCCGCCTGCGCCTCAGCTACGACCGCTTCCAGATCGCTCAGGGGCTGGGGAACAAGACCAGTCGTGTGGTGGGCACTCTGGGAGCAGTAGCCGCAATTTTCGGGGCAGAGGCCGCTTTTGATGTTGCTCAGGGTGCAAAACTGCACCTGGCGCGGGTCGTGGTGTTCGCGGTGAGCGCGTTGCGCCTCGTAGAGCAGGTCCGGCAGGGACTGGTGGTAGATGCGGGCAATCTCAGCGACGGTAGTGGCCATGGGCGACGCAGTTGGAGCACGAACAATGTAGCACCTGGCTTTGGCGCTCAAGCCGGATCTGGATTTGCAGATCCGGCTTTGGAGTACTCTAGACCGCCTGCTTGAAGAGGCCAATGCCGTAATAGCAGGGATCTTTGGTCTTGCAGCCGCGCATCACGACCTGAACCTGGAACTTGCCTGCAATCTCAGGGCCAATCTTGATAGTGGGATAATCGCTGACGCTCACATCCTGGGCGACGACCTTGCCGTTGTAGATGAGCCGGAGATCGACGTCGGAGCAGTACTGATCGCAGACAGCCAGCAGTGCCCGCCTGCCGGTGCTCTGGTTGAGAGCGACATTAAAGAAAGTCGTCCGGTTGTTGGTCAGACCACCGGTGAAATATTTTTTTCCTTCGAGCTGGTAGCCCGGTAGGGCTGCCCGAGCGGCTTTGGCCAGGTAGCTCCCGACCTGCTGCCGCCACTGGTTGCTCTGAGCGATGGCATCTGTCGGAACCAGAAGCATCAGTGCCCCTACCGCTGCGAGGCTAAATCCAATCGGGAAGAGTTTTTTCATCGAAGTTCAGCTCCAGGAAGCTTGTGAGAGTATACGCACTATCGATAGGGATACCACGCACCTGTCATAATTTCCCAAAATCGCGTCTGCCGGACGGTCCATCACACAATCGGGCTGCACTGAAAGGGGATCTCCGGCAAGTTGTGAAAGGCATTCTGCAGCGACTGGCTCCAGGCCCGGCGCATCTCGACCCAGAAAGGATCGCCCTCCTGCAGGCGGCAACTCTGGGCGATGCGGAAGCTGTCGCGCTCGTAGACCAACAAATCTATCGGAGCCCCGACTGAGAGGTTCGAGATCATCGTCGAATCCATCGACAACAGCGCGCACATCGAGGCGGTCCTCAGGCTGCTGCGGTAGTTGAAGACGCGATCGAGGATGGGCTTTCCGTACTTGGTCTCGCCGATCTGGACGAAGGCCGTTTCCTCGGTTGCCTGGATAAAGTTGCCCTGGGTGTAGACGAGGTAGAGCGCCGGAATGTCGCCCTTGATCTGGCCTGCGACGATCAAGTTGACGCTGAAGTCGATGTTGTCCTTTTCGAGGGCGGCCCGGTCCTGCTGCTCGATAAGGCGGATCTTCTGGCCGATGTAGCGGCTGATGGCAAACATATTCGGCAGCGAGTGCAGGTTCTCCTCCTCCTTGAGCACGTCCTGGCGCAGGAGGTTGATCACCGACTGGGTGATCGAGAGATTGCCGGAGGTGAGAATAAAGATCATCCGTTCACCGGGAATCGAGAAATCAAACACCTTGCGGTAGCTCGATACGTAATCGACGCCGGCGTTCGTGCGTGAGTCGGCTGCCAATACCAATCCCGCTTCCATCAAAAGTCCAAGGCAGTAGGTCACCGTCGGCCTTCCCCAACGCTGGACACGCTCATCTTGCCATCTTGAGCAGCCAGATCGCAGGATGCCTATTTACAGGCGGCCTGTCGTTTGCGGGCGTCCTCTGCTAGGATCCCCTCAAGCATCGTTCAGCAAGGGACGCGAGATGAAAGATTTACTGCTGTGCGAGCGGACAATCGGTGAGGTGAAGCTCCGTGGTTACCGGTTGCAGGATCACTTTCTGATTGCCGTTTGGGGAGTACCGGGTTCGTCCGAACAGCCGAAACGTCTGGTTTGCCATGACTTTGAGCACCTGAACGATCTGTGGAGAACCTGGCAGCAAATCGAACCACAAGCGCTCATCGACCAGCTCGCTGCTTTTAAAGAAGGGATGTTACCCAAGCCCAAGCCCAAGATCTTCAAAAAGCCCGAAGCGCGGGGACCGTCCGGCGGCGGCCTGATCAAAAAACAGACCAGACCCAGCGCCGACGATGGGGAGAGCCTGCCAGAAAACAGTCCTCCCAAGCGGCGGCTGTTTTGAAGATCCCCTGGCAATGGACCACAAGCCCTGCCTGGGGCTTATTTGTCCAGCACAGGCAGCAGTCTGGCTCCGGCTTTTACAGAATAGACCTGATCGCCCCGCACCAGGCGGGCGGTGTCGCCCCGCGTGTCCGGTGTCTCGTAGTAGCGTTGCAGGTAATATTCGAGGATGACCGCCAGTTGCCGCCGGTCCGCCGCCGTCCTCGGGCTATCGAATGTCAGGCATTCGACTTGATCGAGGTGACTGTCAAAGTGCGGATTGCTGCGCAGGACCACCTGCGCCTGGATAGCCAGCTGAGCGATGTGAACGGCGCATTCGCGGTAGGTGGCAAGGGGCCAGCCTGGCAGGTAGAGCGCCCAGGGATCAGGCGTGGGAGGAGCCGTTGCCATTCGGGAGGATGCAGCAGTTCACTTCGTCGATGCAGACTTTGCCCCACTGCAGCGCCCAGCGCACCAGCTCCACCCGATTCTTGGTCCGGGTCTTCTGCAAGATGTTGCTTACGTGATTATCGACGGTACGCTTGCTGATTTCGAGCGCAGCAGCGATGTCCTCGTTGGTGAGACCCTGGGCCACCAGTTCCAGAATCTGCAGCTCCCGGTCGGACAGGGTTTCACCAGCCGCGCGCGTTTCAGACATGGGGATGAGGTAGGTATAAATTCTTGTTCCCCTTCATTCTACGGGATCTAGAGGCGAGTGGGGATCAAAGCAGTGACATATCCCGGTATCTCGCCTACCCGACTCTCAGCGCTCAATGATAGAGCGCGGGGCTTCCCGGCTAAGCACTAATAATTTTCCCCAAAAGTGGACTTGACGCTCTTGATTTGCCGCTGTACCTTCTGAGAAAGCAGCCCTTTGTCGCAGGTTTATCATGGACGAACAAGATTGCTCCTTCGACGACGAGCAGGACGACGCCAGCGGCGGCTTCGGCGATGAGCAAGATGAAGCAGAGATGAACGTGCAGGACGCGGCTGGGGAGCAAACCGACGAGAGCGAGAGCGGCGAATCGGATGAGCAAGCCCCAGATCCTTATGGCTATCTTGCCGAGCAATATGGTTACGGCGAGGAGACGATTGCCGACCAGCAGGGCTTCAGCAGCGATGACGACGGCTACGACCCTACACATGCTACCAACTTTCAGAATTTCAATGACGACTATGACCGGAGCGAAGGTGGCAATGTTTACGGAACTCAAGATGACAGCTTCGAGAACTCCGTTAATGGCTACACTCAGACTGGGAACAGCGACGGTTTTGCAACACTAGACGCGGGCTTTTTGAACTTTGGCGGTGACTATGTTCAAGCCAAAGGCAGAAACACTTTTGAGATGCAGGACACCGATATCCAGAATTTCAGTAGTAGTTATGATTGGAGCGAAAATGATAATACCTTCGGAATACAAGATAGCGACTTTCAGGACTCCAATGATGGCTACGCCAGGAGCGATGACAACAATGGTCTTGCATACCGACCTTCTCAAGAAGACGGGCAGGTAGACTTTAGCGATGATCCCAGTGTGGCTGGATTTGTCCGTGACTGGAGTTCTGAGACTACAGAACAGGAGCAGAACCTGATTCTCGCCATGCAGAATCAAAATGCATCGGATTTTGGCGAATGGGAATCAAGCCAAAAGCAAACCGATGAAACTAATCAGCCAATTGCCAGCAACATCAATGGCGATCGGGAACGAGCAGTACCAGGTGATTCTGGATATGACGAAGAAGCGTTCAGCCAAACATTCTTTGAGCAGAACAATGACCAGCGTGCATCTGGCACTATAGCTGACATTAACTCCCAACTCGGCTCTACTGGTTTTCTGGATGTAAGTAATAATGCAGAAAGTAACTTTGTAAATAGCGATAGTGAATCAGCCGAAGCTAGTGCATATGGTATGTTGCCTCCAGGTGCTCTAGCAATGAACACACCTGGATCACTTGCCACTAATTACAACGGCATAGTCACTGCAGCTGCAGACCCAATTGATAACGAGGGTGGCAATCCGGTTCAAATAGCAAGTGCCGGTATTCCCAAGGGCAAGAACACTGCAGTGGCTCCAGAAAATGGTCGAAGCGATGCATCCACGTCTGGCTCTACTAACGATTTGACCAATGGCCGAGGAGAAGTAACGCCCGATGCATCTGACACTGATGGCGGTGGAGAGAGCAATACAGGTAGAACTGGAAGCGGCGATGCTGGCAGCACTCCCAAAGGTGGTACTAGCACCGCACCTCCAATGACGCAGGGACTTCCTACGCGGGACGGTAGCAAGAAGACGCCTCTTCAGACAGGTCCAAACACAAGTGGTGAGTGCAAAGCTCAATATGACGAATACCAACGTTTATCAAAAGAGGAGCAGGCAGAAAAAGATCATAAAGAAGACCAGGAGCGCAACAAAATTCGCAACGTCGTAGTTAACACCTCAATTGCGTTCGGTAGTATAGCAGGGGTAAGCTTGGGTGGAGCAATTGGCGCTGCTGCTGGGGGATTTTTCGGTGCTGGAGAGGGCTCGCCCACAGGCCCGCCAGGAATGCTTGCTGGAGCAACTTGGCAGGCTGCCTCTGGGGCTAGCCTAGGTGGCGTGCTTGGCCTTGGTGCCGGAACCGTTGCAGGCAGTTGGGCGGGTGATACGGTAATGGACTTCTATGCTGATCAATGGGCAAAGGAGCGCTCGTGCGAGAAAACTGGTGACTATCCAGATTGGTACGAGCCTACCAGTCAAGAAATGGGGCAAGAGCCGCGACTCACACCAAGCGAAATAGAGCAGCGGGTGAAGGAGCGAGAGCAGCGAGCAAAAAGTGGCAAAGATCCTTACGATCCCAATGATCCGCAATCCTTCAATCAGTAGATTCGAGCATGGCTGACTTTTTTTCTTGGCTTCCTCCAGAACGGCTACCAAATACTATTGGTGCTGCGGCATTGGTTATATGTGCTGTCCAACTGGCCTACTTCCAAACTGGTAAAGCTTGGAGCAAGAAAGTCACTGTAGCCGCTGGTCTGATTGCAACTGTGGCATTGGGTTGGGGGTTATGGCTGAATCCGCTCGGATCAGCGTTTTTCTTTGGCATATTTGTTCTGGGATTGGCCGCCCTCTGGCCTCTCCATCGCCGAATATTTACTGGAGAGCTAAATCTGTTGACACTCCTCGGCTTTCCTAATAGATCCAAGATGAAGAGTGAACAAAACAGCACCTTGCACTCCACTTCCTCCAAATCTCCGGACAAGCTTTTACCACCCAGAGAGGGCTGAAGTGTAGAGGAATAGGCTGGTGCTTCACAGCTATGGCTTCTCGGTCTCCTGTGTCGTCCGGGCAGCAACTGAGGCTATCCAGAGCAGGATACAACACTAAAACTGGATCGCCGGTTCTGGCCGTTCTTTCATCGGCAGGTCGTTGTTGAGATCGTCGATGCCTTCGAGGGTGGCGCGGTTGGCCTGCTTGAGGTGGTCTTCGAGAATCTGGCGAAAGCGCGGATGGTAGATGCGGTGCAGGCTGTAGTTGGGAGTGGCGGCAAAACCCCGGCGCATCTTAAAGGACCCGCCCGCTCCCGGATCGAAGACGCGCACGCCCAGGCGAATCGCGCTCACCACCGGCTCGTAGTAGCAGGCGCTGAAGTGCAAGAACTTGATGTCCTCGGTGCAGCCCCAGTAGCGGCCATACATGTGCTCGCCCTTGCGCACGTTGAAGGACATGCCGACTATCTGGCCCTCGCGCTCGGCGGCGATAAAGACCGTGCGGTGGGCGAAGCATTCGCCGATGAGCTGAAAGAAGCGGCGGTTGAGGTACTTGCTGCTCCACATGAACTTGCTGCAGGTGTCGTCGTAGAGCCTGTACATCAGATCGAACATGCCGCTCGGAATCGCTTCGCCGGTGTAGGTATTGAAGGCAACGCCCTCGGCAGCGAGAGCGGCGCGCTCGCGGCGGATGTTGCGGCGCTGGTTGGCGTTAAAGCGCTCAAGGTACTCGTCGAAGTCGCGGTAGCCGCCGTTTACCCACTGGTAGTTGTGGGTGATCCGCTCCAGGCAGTCCTGCCGTTGAAAGCGCCCGCGCTCCGTTGGGGCGACGTACAGGAAGCTCGCACAGAGAATGCGGTTTTTGTGGGCAAATTCGTCGATCGCCCCTGTGATCCGGGCGGTCAGCTCGTCGGGATCTTCCTGGGGATGAACCAAAAAGCGGTAGCCGGTGGCCGGGGTAAAGGGCGTTGCTCCGAGCAGTTTTGGATAGTACCGCAGGCCCAGCCGAGAAGCGGCGTCGGCCCAGGCATGGTCGAAGACGAATTCGCCGTAGCTGTGGCCCTTTATATACAAGGGGGCCGCCCCCACCAGTTGTTTGCCGCGCCAGACCAATAGATGCACCGGCTGGATGCCCTCGCGGGGTGCCGCGCAACCGGCAAGTTCAAGACTTCTGAGCCACTCCCATTCAAGAAAAGGCAGGCCATCGGCCACCAGGGCATTCCAGCGCGCCCTATCGATGGCTTTGAGGGAATCGACCCACTGACAGGTGAGGTTGGTGGAGGACATCGGCAAGGTGCTGCGCAACGTTCTCCTTCATGTTAAGGGACATAACAGTGTTCCTCTGGGGCCAGGGGTGACTTTTCTGACGCTCAAGTTCTGACTTTTTTCTACCGACAGGCGACGCCGGGCTTTCTACCGTTTAGAAACCACCGGTGGCAGGCGCAAGAGAGCCCGCCTCCCGGTTCTTCCCGCTTTAGTTGGAGCAAGTGCTATGAAAAGTGTACAGATTCACTGGGGCATTGCCGCTCTCGGGTTCTGCCTGGCCACCGGCGGCGCGAGCGCCGCCCAGGCCCAGACCTGCAACGCCACCTGGCAGGTTGTCCCGAGCCCCGCTCTGCAGTCGGGCGGGACGCTTGCCGGGGTGACGGCGATCGCCGCCGACAACGTCTGGGCGGTCGGTTCGCGCAATACCACAAACGGCCTGCTAAGGACGCTCATCGAGCGCTGGAACGGCAGCCAGTGGGCAATCGTTCCCAGTCCCAACCCCCTCAACTTTTCGAGCGATCAAGATTTGCTGGCCGGTGTGGCAGCCGTCTCGGCCACCGATATCTGGGCTGTCGGCAGCCACATCATCAACGGCACCCAGTCCCAGGGACTTGCCCTGCACTGGAACGGCAGGCGCTGGAGCGTCGTGCCCACCCCGAGCACTACCCTCGGCAACGCCCTGGTAGGGATCACGGCCATCGCCACAAACAATGTCTGGGCGGTGGGAACGAACGGCAACGCCACCCTTGTCGAGCACTGGGACGGCAGCCAGTGGAGCATCGTCCCCAGCCGGAACGTACCGGGGGCGGAGGAGCAGATTCTCAAGGGGGTGACGGCGGTAGCAGCCAACGACATCTGGGCCGTCGGCTCTGTCGAGCCCCAGAGCGGTCCCACCCGTACCCTCACCGAGCACTGGGACGGCAGTCAGTGGAGCATCGTCCCCAGCCCGAACCCCGGAGCGCTCAACAACGTCCTCAACGGCACTGCTGCCATCGCCACAAACAACGTCTGGGCGGTGGGCTACGGCGACGGAGCGCCCGCCTTCGGCACCCTCACCGAACAGTGGAACGGCAGCCAGTGGCAGGTGATCCCCAGCGCCGACGCCAGTGGCCAGTTCAACATCCTGACGGCGGTGAACGCCCCCGCTGCCGACAATATCTGGACGGTGGGCTACACCCAGAACGTTGGCCTCAACCAGACCCTGAGCGAGCACTGGGACGGCAGCCAGTGGCAGGTGGTGCCGACGCCGAACGTCGGCACAGGCAACAATCAGTTGCTGGCCGTCACCAGCACCGGCACCAACATCTGGGCGGTGGGCTTCACCGGCAGCGGCACCTCTGCCCAGCCGCTCATCGCTTTGTTTTGCAACGGACAGTCTGGATGATGTCGGCAAGCCACCCCCACTTTGCGGCCATTTCTGCTGGTTTCCGCCCGAATGCAGGCTGGAGGCTTGCATTTAATAAATGAAGGAGGTAGGTTACTGATAACAACTGTCCACAAGCCCACATCTTGAGGCCCATGCTCGACTTCCTGAAAATCTCACGCCAGATGCAGGGCGTCGGTCGCCAGCTCGCTCAAGAAGCGGAGCGTTCCAGCCGCCGCATCGAAGAGGCACTGCGGCTGCTCGATTGGGTTCGTCAGAACCAGCAGGCGGTTGTCGAACGCACCGCCGAGGTGCGCAGCCGGATCACCTTCTTGATCGGTGCGCCGGTCGAACCCCTCGAAAGCATCCATCCGGTAGCGCCGATTGCCCCGGTCCATACCGTCGTTGCCACCGATGGCTCCCAGATTGCCCCGAGCCACCACGAGATCGCCTACTGCTCGCTCATCAACGTCGGAAAAGTCTGCCTGCACTACGGCACGGGAGCCCGGCCATTGCTCGACTCGCAGCCGGAGGTCTTTTATCGCGAAGAAGACCTCTACGGCAACTGGGGGCTGAGCGCCGAGGAGGCGCTCGCCATCCGCCGCTCGCGGGCTGAGACGGAGGTTCTGGCAGACCTGGCCCTCGACTGTACCGACGAGGGCGTACCGAGCGTCGCCTTAGTCGATGGTTCGCTCATCCACTGGCAGCTCGAACAGGTCAACAACAAACACCAGCGGGCAATTCTTGAGCCGGTACTCGCCGCCTGGGAGCGCTTGCGCCAGAAGCGCATTCCGCTGGCCGGCTACATCAGCTCCTCCCGCTCGGGCGATGCGCTAAATTTTTTGCGGCTCCAACTGTGTCCCCACCCCGATCCGGACTGTGACCGCCACTGCGCGGGCAACACGGGCCGGGGAGCGCCCTGCGGCCTGCTGCATGGCCTGAGCGACCGCCGGTTGCACGAGCGGCTTTTAGCACCGGGCGAGCGCTCGGCCCTGTGGGCGAGTACCTCCCGCATCCTCGAACACTATGGTCCGCACCGCGTCCACTTCTGCTATCTGCACACCGGCGCTGAGGTGGCCCGCGTCGAGATGCCCGAGTGGGTGGCCCTCGACAGCGAACTGCGCGAGCGGGTGCTGGGGGTGTGTCTCTCCCAGGTCGAAAAGGGCTACGGCTATCCGGTGGCCCTCGCCGAGGCCCATAACCGGGCGGTGGTGCAGGGGGGCGACCGGGCGCGCTTTTTTGCAATGCTCGAAACCGCCCTCTTCAAAGCTGGTCTGCAGGATGTGCGCGTCTCCCGCAAGGAAGCGCGCAAGCGCGGCAGCATCGCTTGATCGCAAGTTGCAAGCCAGTACGACAGCAACAGTGCCGCAATTAAAAAGAAAAGACCAGCCCGAGGCAGTTCCTCCGGCTGGTCCTTGGGTCCTATGCACGGTGCTGCGGAGCACCGGGCAATTTAGTAGTTGCGGTCGCGCAGATCGGCGTCAGACTGCTTGGCACGACCGGCGGCGATGTCGCCGGGGTCGTTGGTGACTTTGCCCCAGTTTTCCTGGGTGCTGCCCTGAACGCGCTCACCCAGGTTGCGGGCGCGCTCGCCGAGGCTGGGCCGGTTGCGGAAGCGAGCCGCATCGTAGCTGCCCACCGGAGCGTCGTAGACGCCGTAATCGCTGATGCCGTAGCCATTCAGGATGCTCTCGGCCTCGTTGATCTCGGTTTGATCGCCTTCGACGACCACCAGATAATCACCGCGCGCAACCGCCGCGTTGTACGCTTCGGCCCGCTCCTTGGGAATGCCCAGACCAACCAGGGCACCGACCAGGCCGCCAGCCGCCGCACCGATTGCACCGCCACTCAGAGTGGTCGCAATCGCTGTGCCGAGCGCACCGGCGGTCATCACCGGACCGATGCCGGGGATGGCCAGAGCGCCGATACCGACTAGAAGACCAGTCAGACCGCCAACGGCTGCACCGGCGGTGGCACCGGTTGCAGCGCCTTCACCGGCTCGGTTGCCGACGGTGTCCCTGACATCCGCACCAGCAATGTCTCCGCCATCCTCGTGTCTGGAGATCACAGAGACATCGTTCATATCAAAACCGGAGTCGCGCAGCCTGGTGAGTGCCTGTTCCGCCTGAGCGCGGTTCGGAAAAGTACCGATGGCGCGACGAATTGTTGTGTCAGCCATATGTGTTTGCCTGTCTCGTTATGAGGGTCATTTGCACTGTAAGAAATGCAGGGGTAAAGTCCCTCCCCCCCAGGGCAGGCATCTACGCCGTCCTAGACGCGGTAGCCCTCCGCCTGAAGGGAGAACAGCTCGGCGTAGCGCCCGTTGCGGGCGATCAATTCCTGGTGCGATCCCTGCTCAAGAATCCGGCCCCCTTCAAGAACAACAATCCGATCTGCCGAGATCACCGTCGAGAAGCGGTGGGAGATAAGAAGAGCGATCTTGCCCTGGCGCAGATCGCGAAACTTGCGAAAGACCTCGTGCTCGGCGCGGGCGTCGAGGGCGGCGGTCGGTTCGTCGAGTACCAGCACCGGTGCGTCGCGCATGTAGGCGCGGGCGAGGGCAATCTTCTGCCACTGCCCGCCGGAGAGATCCTGGCCCTCGCGGAACCACTTGCCGAGCATCGTCTGATAGCCTTTGTCGAGTCTGGAGATCACGGCGTCCGCCCCGCCCCAACCGGCGGCGGTCTCGATGCGCTCGTCGTCGGCCAATTCTCCTACCCGGCCATAGCCGATGTTGTCGCGGGCGGTGGCGTGGAAGCGCACAAAATCCTGAAAGATGACGCCGATGAGTTCGCGTAGGTGAGCAGGGTCGTACTCGCGCAGATCTTTGCCGTCGAGCAAGATCCGCCCCCCGGTCGGTTCATAGAGCCGCGTGAGCAGCTTCACCAGGGTCGTCTTGCCCGAGCCGTTCTCGCCCACCAGCGCTACAGTTTCGCCCGGCGTCAGTTCAAAGCTGACGCCGCTCAGCACATCGCGCTCCGCCCCCGGATAGCGGAAACTGACGTTCTCGAAGCGGATGCCCTGCTCGATCTGCTCAGGGATTGCCGCCGGAATCGAGCTTGTCGGCAGACGGGCTTCGAGGTCGAGAAACTTGAACAGATCGTCGATGTACAGAAAGTTCTTGTAGAGGCTGGCCCCGCCCCTGGTAAACGATTGCAGCTGGTTGTTGAGCTGCAGGACCGCCCCGGCGTAGAGCGTCAGATCCCCGATCGTGAGCAACCGCCTCAGAGCCAGCCAGATGAGATAGCCGTAGAGCCCGACGTAACCGATAGAACTGGCAACGCTGCTTGCGATCCGGGCTCCGCCCTTGCGCAGAGCGAGATCCACCGTTTCTTTATGCACCCTCGCAAACAGGGCGCGGTAGCTCTCGATAAAGTACGGCCCGAGGTTAAAGAGCTTGATCTCCTTGGCGGCCTGGTCCGTTCCCATCAGCGACTGGATATAGCTCATCTGCCGGGCCTCGGGGGTGCGGGCGTTGACCAGCAGGTAGCCCGTGCGCACAAAGCGCAGCGTGGAGACGACCAGCGGAATCGCAGTAAGCAGCAGCACCGGCACGACAAAGAAGCCCAGCCGCGAGAGCAGCACCGCGAGGGAGGAGATGGCGATTGCCCCCTCCACGAGATTTAAGAGCTGACTCAAAAGCCCCAGAGGCCGATAACCCGCCTCGCGCTGGGCGCGCTGCAGCATGTCGTAGAACTTCGGATCCTCGAAGTAGGCCAGTTCCAGCTCGTCCGCCTTGCGCAGGATCTGCTCGTTGATTTCAAACGTCAGCTTCTCGCCGAAGACTTCTTCGAGCATCGAGTTGCCCATCTGCGCCGCCGCCGAGAGCACGAGCAAGCCCAGTTCTACGCCCACCAGAGCGAAGGCCCGGCCCGTGAACACTTCACCGTCCGCTCGGGAGGCGGCCACCACCACCGTATCGATGATGAGCTTGCCCACGAACAGTTGGACAGCAGGCAGAATGCCGCTCAGCAGCGTCAGGCCAAACAAACCCAGACAGGAGGACGGACCACTCTGCCAGAGCAGTCCGGCGATGCGGCGCAGGCGATTGACTATAGCAGACAAAGAAGAAAAGCCGACCACTCCTCTATTGTCGTCAACCGGTAATCAGGCGGCCAGCTACCCATTCTTCCAGTCCGACCAGTGCCTCGCGGGCGGCCAGCCACTCTGCCGGAATCGGTGCCGCCAGAGCAACGATACCGCCGACGATCGCACAGGTTGTATCGCCGTCCTCCAGTCCAGCGATCGTCGTCCAGAGCGCTTCTTCGAAATTATCCAGATGGTGCGCTGCACACCAGAGACAATAAGGCACCGTGTCCTGGGCCGAAATCTGACGACCGGTACCTAGAACGGCAACCGCCTGCGCGTGTTCTTCAGGTGCAATGTGTAAAGCTTTTTCGATGCCATCGAGGACTGCCCCTGCTGGTACATACGGACACACCGCTTCCAAAAATTCCCGGCCTACAGGCGGAGCAGGTTGAGCGGCGAGAGCCGCCGCCACCGCCACCGCTGCCGCCCCAGCCTGGCCCTCCGGATGGGCGTGGGTGACTGTGGCAGAAAGTATCGCTTCAGCGGCAGCACAGGAGAGATCGTCGCTGAAGTACGCCCCAATCGGAGTCGCCCGCATCGCCGCGCCGTTGCCCCAGGAGCCGTTTGCAAAAACAGCAGTCGTCAATTCCTGCCAGGGGCGGCTGCCTACCTGCTCCAGCAGCTTGCGCACCCCCAGACCGTAGGCGCGATGGGGATCTTCGGCGTAGCGGCGGGCAAAGGCGGCAATCAAACTGTCCTGATCGATCCGGCCATGCATCGCCAGATTTTCGACCACCGAAAGGGTCATATGGGTATCGTCGGACCAGCGCCAGGTCGCCGCCGGAAGTGTGCGACTGACCAGCAACTCGGGCCTGAGCAGGATACGCATTCCAAAGGCGTCGCCCACGGATGTGCCGTCCAGACTGCGCCGCATCTTTTGAAATTTATCTATCTTCGATCCCATCATTTCGGCACCAGTCCGTAGTTGATTGAAGCGTCGGCTCGAACAGCTCGACAAGTTCTGCTTCGCTCAGGCCCGTCTCCGTACTTACCTGTTCCACCTGGGCGGCAAGACGACGAGCCAGCTCTGCAACTTTCTGAGGATCCGGAGATTTGACAGGCACATACACCCCAATCAACCGACCGTGGCTCTGGATACCCAGAACTTCGCCAGCCGCCAGGTGCTGACTGGCCCGATCTCGAAACTCCCGCACGCCAAGGAATTTCATTGTTCTCTCTTTATGACCACTTGTGACCACATTTTAGCCTGCTACCAGAGTTTGGCACCATCCGCTCGCAGACTGTGGTCATCACGGATGCACGAACCGGAAGTGTTTGGCCGCAGCCGGAGCGATCGAATCGTGATTTGTTAGAGCACTGTGCTTTGACGCTAGCCGTGGCGCACCAGAAAATTCCCGGCACTACAATAAGGCTGTGCCGGAAGTACAGGAGCTGAGCGAGCTGTTGCAGCGCCTCCACCGCGCCCTGGCGGCGGAGGCGGATCGTGGTTTCGGCAACATCCGGGGCAACCGGCAGTATTTTTCAGAATTTTTGAGCGCGGCCCTGAGCGAACCGCCCACCGGCATCGCTGGGGCGGACGAGCAGCGGCGCTGGCAGGATCTGGGTAAAAAGTTCGAGCGCTACGGAGAACTGGAAGCAGGAGCGAGGGCGCATCTGGTGGCCGAGACCCGCCGCTTTTTGCACCGGCTGCGCCGCTCGCTGGAGCCACCGCCAGTCCCAAAAAGCAACGGTCGCAACTCCAGAAGCCAGCCGCCGCCAAAGCCGGAGGTGCTGGAGCAGCCGGTTTCGACTCTCAAGGGCATCGGTCCCAAACTGGCGGCCCAACTGGAGAAATTGGGCCTCACGACGATCGGCGCGGTGCTGCGCTACTTTCCCCGCGACTACCTCGATTACACCAACCGCACGACGATCAAGACCTGCGAGGTGGGCCAGACGGTGACGATCGTCGCCCAGGTGCGCCGGGCCAGTTGCTTTACCAGTCCCCGCAACCACAAGCTTGCAGTCTTCAGCCTGACGCTGGGCGACGGCACGGGCCAGATGCAGCTTTCGCAGTTTTTTGCCGGATCGCGCTTTACCAACCGGGGCTGGCAGGAGGGCCAGCTGAAGCGCTTTCCGCGCGGGGCTACGGTCGCCGCCAGCGGCCTCGTGCGCCGGGGCAAGGCGGGCCTGACGCTGCACGAACCCCAGCTGGAGGTGCTGGACGAAGAAGAAAGTACCGATCACCTGCGGCGGATCGTGCCGGTCTATCCGCTGGTCGAAGGGGTAGGAGCCGGAGTGGTGCGTCGGGCGGTAACGGCTGCCCTTCCTTTTGCCGACGCCCTCGTAGATCCGCTGCCCGCCTCCATCCGCACGAGTGCCGGCTTGATGGAGACAGCGGAGGCGATCCGGGCGGTTCACTACCCCGAAAGTCTTGAGCAAAAGACAGCAGCCCGGCGGCGGCTCGTCTTCGACGAATTTTTCTTTTTGCAACTGGGATTGTTGCAGCGGCGGTGGCGGCAAAAAAAGCGCAGCGAGGGCATCGCCTTTCGCACCCAGGGAGAACTGATCGAGCAGTTTTATGGGTTGCTACCCTTTGCCCTCACCGGCGCGCAGAAGCGAGTCGTCCAGGAGGTGCTCACAGATCTGGCAAGCCCCGAGCCGATGAACCGACTGGTGCAGGGCGATGTCGGCTCAGGCAAGACGGTGATCGCCGTAATTGCGATGCTCGCCGCCATTCAATCGGGCTATCAGACGGCTTTGATGGCTCCGACCGAGGTGCTTGCCGAGCAGCACTACCAGAAACTGGTCCAGTGGTTCGCCCAGCTGCACCTGCCGGTGGAACTGATCACCGGTTCGGTGCGGGCCACCCGCAGGCGCGAGGTGCTCCGGCAGTTGGCCACCGGCGAGTTGCGCGTCGTGGTTGGCACCCACGCCCTGATTCAAGACGGGGTGCAGTTTGCCAACCTCGGCCTGGCAGTGATCGACGAGCAGCACCGCTTTGGCGTCAACCAGCGCGCCCGCCTGCAAAACAAGGGCCGCAACCCGGATGTGCTCACGATGACGGCCACACCGATCCCCCGCACGCTTGCACTCACGCTGCACGGCGACCTCGACGTGTCGCAGGTGGACGAGTTGCCGCCGGGCCGCAAGCCCATCCGCACGACGGTGGTCACCCCCGCCGAGCGCAGCGCTGTCATCGAACTCATCCGCCGTCAGGTGCTCGAAGGCCGCCAGGTCTACGTCGTGCTGCCGCTCATCGAGGAGTCCGAAAAAAGTGACCTGCGCTCCGCCTTTGAAGAACACGAGCGCCTCAAAGAAAAAGTCTTTCCAGAATTTCGGGTGGGCCTCCTGCACGGACGGCTCAAATCCGAACAGAAGGAGGAGGTGATCACTGCCTTTCGCGCCCACACCCTCGATATTCTCGTCTCGACGACGGTAGTCGAGGTGGGCGTCGATGTACCGAACGCCTCGCTCATGCTCATCGAACACGCCGAGCGCTTTGGCCTGGCGCAGTTGCACCAGTTGCGCGGGCGGGTAGGCCGGGGAGCGAGCCAGAGCTTTTGCCTGTTGATGAGCGCTTCTAAAAGTGAGGCGGCCCTGCAGCGGTTGAAGGTGCTCGAACAATCCACCGACGGCTTCTTTATCGCCGAGATGGATCTGCGGCTGCGGGGGCCGGGCGAGGTGATTGGCACCCGCCAGTCCGGACTGCCGGACATGGTGCTCAGCTCACTGATCGAAGATCAAGAGACGCTC
Organism: Gloeobacter kilaueensis JS1; assembly: GCF_000484535.1. NCBI lineage: Bacteria > Bacillati > Cyanobacteriota > Cyanophyceae > Gloeobacterales > Gloeobacteraceae > Gloeobacter > Gloeobacter kilaueensis. The sequence continues at coordinate 2,225,907 of NC_022600.1, forward strand.
GAACGATCCCGCCATGAAGCCCAGGCGCTTATCGAACGCGATCCGGAGTTGACGAGCTTCCCCCTCCTGCGCACCGAGTTGGGTAGCAGGCTGGATCGGCTGATGGACGGGGCAATTTTGACTTAAAGCTCAGCGCGCCTCGGCCAACGGGCGCTGGTCGAGCTGAATCTGGCGGTGAGAGGCACTCTCCAGCTGCTGCCAGAGCCCGACATCACAGATTTTGAGCTGTTGCTCGGCGAGCACCTCAGCCATCACCTCGGGCAATTCGACGCCTGCATTCGTCTGGCAGTGCAGTTCGTAGCGATTGGCAATGCGGCTCGCCAGCGGCTCCATCCAGCTGTTCATCGACCGTCCTCAGGGTATATGGGGCGTTTGTTCTTCCATTGTGATGAGCGGGGATCAAGTTGTCCAGTATAAATACTTACCGTTTTTGAATTTCCCGTTTGTCCGTCGATTTTGGGTGTTGCCGAGCAAAAAGGGCCGAGGAAGCTCCCCAGCCCAGGACGATCGAACAGGTCCGGCCACTCAGCTCTGGCCTTCGCTCTCGCTGTAGGGGCAAAAGCTCGGACAACTGTCTTCGTAGCGCGGATTGTACTTGCCGCAGATATAGCAGCGCTGCACCTCGCTGCCGCGCTCTTTGGCACTGCGGTAGATGCGGCCCGCCAGATCTCTCAGGGGCAGATTTTTGGTGTCCACAGCGTCCGAGCGCTCGATCGCCTCGACGGCGGTATAGATTTCATCGAGGCTTTTGCCCTCCATGTATCCGGCGAGAACAACCTGACGAAACTGGGTGCGGAAGATACGCTCGTCCTCGCTTTCTTGATCGTGCAAAAAGTCAAAATCTTCCAGCTCGACGTTGGGAGCTTGCTCCCTTGCAAATTCAACTGCAGCCTTCTCTTCCTCAGCTTTTTCTTTTGCCATCACATCCGGGGAGACGTTCGGCTGCGCTGGCCCGGTGCCACTGAGATCGAGGTCAATCTTATCGATATCAGGGGCGTACTTTTCGAGGATTTTTTGTTTGTCTTTTTCTTGTTCAGAAGGCGGTTCGACACTCATTGCGGCAATTTCCTGTCTCGCTTTCTAAACAGTACCCTGGGCCATGGATCCCTTCCTCTACCCAGGGGAAGACATGCCCATACCGAGTCTATTTAGTAACCAGAAGACCTGATCCCCGGCCCCTCACCCCTCACCCCCAGCCCCTCTCCCACGAGGGGAGAGGGGAGAATGACAACTCTGGCACTAACTTCACCCATCCCGCCTGCCGCTGCTCCTGCCAGACTCCGTGATTGTCCTCGCTTATCCCCTCCGCAGCCCAGTTACAGTGAACCCCCCTTGCCTCTCCTGTCCCGGCGGGGGCAGGAGGGGGAAAGGGGGGCAGGGGGGTATGGGGAGGTGGGGGACGGTCCTAGTAGCGGTTATAAGGGTCCCCATCGCGGGCAAAAACATTGACCAGTACTGCCCCGACGATAAATCCGGCGGCGTGGGCCAGGTAGGCGACGCCCCCTTTGTCCATGTGAGGAACGTTGCGCACACTTAGAGCCGCGACACTGCTAAGGGCCTGCTGTACGAACCAGAAGCCGATAAACCAGATGGCCGGAATGCGAAAGGGAATCGGAATGAAGCCCAGGGGAAAGATCGCCTGCACCGGGGCGCGGGGAAACTTGACGATATAGGCTCCGAGCACACCGGCAATCGCTCCACTTGCGCCGAGGGAGGCAATAGACGAAGTGGGTTCGAGGTAGGTCTGGGCAAGAATCGATACCACCCCACAGAGGAGGTAAAAGATCAAGTAACCCACAGGCCCCATACGGTCCTCGACGTTGTCGCCAAAGATCCACAGGTAGAGCATGTTGCCCGCGATGTGCAAAAATCCGCCGTGCAAAAACATCGCCGTGATCAGCGGCAGCAACAAACCCACGTCATTGAGCTGGCCGTGGAGGACCGCCCCGATTATCGGCGTCAATTTTGCCGGTACGGCGGCGTAGTGGTTGATAAAGCTTTCGAGCTGCTTGTCGTCGAGGGTGATCTCGTAAATAAAGACAAGGATATTGGCCAGGATCAGGCCGTAGTTCACCCAGGGAACGCGATAGCCGCGATTCTCATCCCAGATGGGGACCATCTTTATTCAACCGCTTGAAACTCCAGAACGATTCTAGAGCCTGACTTGCATGGCAGTAGCCCGCCCTGGGGCAGGTGCAGAGGTACGGGAATTACGCCATCGAGCCTGCGGACGACCGCACCCGGTCCGTCCAGCAAGCCGGATACGGTAGGGAGAGATCCAGGGAAGACATGCCCCTTAAGGAGAGGTCATGGGAAAAATTGTCGGCATTGACTTGGGCACGACCAACTCGGTAGTTGCCGTTCTCGAAGGTGGACAGCCTACCGTAATCGCCAACGCGGAGGGTGCGCGCACCACGCCATCGGTGGTTGCCTTCACCAAAAACCACGATCGGCTGGTTGGCCAGCTGGCCCGCCGTCAGGCTGTTCTCAACCCCGAAAACACTTTTTATTCTGTCAAGCGCTTCATCGGTCGCAAGTACGACGAGATCACCGACGAAGCCAAGCAGGTTGCCTACCGCGTCGTGCGCGACGGCAGCAACGTCAAGCTCCATAGCTCCAACGAAGACAAAGATTTTGCCCCCGAGGAAATTTCCGCTCAGGTGCTGCGCAAGCTGGTCGATGATGCCAGCAAGTACCTGGGTGAGAAGGTAACCGAGGCGGTGATTACCGTTCCGGCTTACTTCAACGACTCCCAGCGTCAGGCGACCAAGGACGCAGGCCGGATCGCCGGGATCGAGGTCAAGCGGATCATCAACGAACCGACGGCGGCTGCCCTCGCCTACGGCCTCGATAAAAAGTCCAACGAGACGATCCTCGTCTTCGACCTGGGTGGCGGCACCTTCGACGTGTCGATTCTTGAGGTGGGCGACGGCGTGTTCGAGGTCAAATCCACCGCCGGTGACACCCACCTGGGCGGCGACGACTTCGACAGGCGGATTGTCGATTATCTGGCCGAAGAATTCAAAAAGCTCGAAGGCGTCGATCTGCGCACCGACCGTCAGGCGCTCCAGCGCCTCACCGAAGCGGCTGAGAAGGCAAAGATCGAGCTGTCGGGCGTGACCCAGACCCAGATCAACCTGCCTTTTATCACCGCCGGTGCCGACGGTGCCAAGCACCTCGACATGAGCCTCACCCGCGCCAAGTTCGAGAGCCTCTGCGCCGATCTGCTCCGCCGCGTCGAGCTGCCGGTCGAGCAGGCGTTGCGCGACGCCAAGCTCTCCAAGAGCGAGATCAACGAGGTGGTGCTGGTGGGCGGTTCTACCCGCATCCCAGCCGTGCAGGAACTGGTCAAGCGGCTGATCGGCAAGGAGCCCAACCAGAGCGTCAACCCCGACGAGGTGGTGGCGGTCGGTGCGGCGATCCAGGCCGGTGTGCTCAGAGGTGAAGTGCGCGACGTGGTGCTGCTCGATGTCACCCCGCTCACCCTCTGCGTCGAGACCCTGGGCGGCGTCGCTACCCCGATGGTCCCCCGCAACACGACCATCCCGACCCGCAAGTCCGAAGTCTTCTCGACCGCCGCTGACGGCCAGACCTCCGTCGAGATCCACGTCCTGCAGGGCGAGCGCTCGATGGCCAACGACAACAAGAGCCTGGGCCGCTTCCGGCTCGACGGCATCCCGCCTGCGCCCCGTGGCGTGCCCCAGGTCGAAGTCACCTTCGACATCGACGCCAACGGCATCTTGAGCGTCACCGCCAAGGACAAGGCGAGCAGCAAGGCCCAGACGATCAGCATCACCGGCGCTTCGACCCTTTCAAAGGACGACGTCGAGAAGATGGTCAAAGAAGCCGAGACCTTCTCCACCGAGGACAAGAAGCGCCGCGAGGCGGTCGATCTCAAAAATGAGGCCGACTCGCTCGCCTACCAGGCCGAGCGCCAGCTCGAAGAGTTCAAGGACAAAGTCCCCAGCTCCGACCGCAGCAAGATCGAAGGGCTGATCAAAGACCTGCGCGACGCCCTCGCCCGCGAGGACATGGACAAAGTTGCCAGTTACAAAGCTGACCTCCAGCAGGCCGTCTACGACCTGAGCGGCAAGCTCTACCAGGGTTCGGCCCCGAGTGGAGCAGCGGACGGCGACGGCGGCAGCAGTTCCGACCGCAGCTCCGGCGGCGACGATGTGATCGACGCCGAGTTCACCGAGACCAAGTAATCAACAGCTGTTTCTTCCTGTAGGTACCCGTGCGGCCAGCCCCGCACGGGTATTTTTTGTGTGCTACGATGCGCGCGAACCGCAAGGAAGTGAGATGGCGCTGATCGATCCGGAGGGCAGACTGTTCGGCAAAGTGAACATCATCGATGCAGTGGTGGTGACAGCAATTGTCATCGCGATCTTTGCCTACGTCCTCTCGCGCGGCAGTGGCAAAGCGGAGGTGGCCCAGGCGGGCAATCAGCCGGTCGAAGTGGACATGCTCATCCGCAACCTGAGCATCGGCGATCCCAAAGTCTTTGCGATCGGCAAGGAGACCCAGGTGGTGATCCGCAACCAGCCTGCCGGGTCACTCACGATCGGCAAAGTCAAGGTGATCCCCCATCTCATCCCGGTGGTCGTCAATTCCAGGATCGAGAACATTCCCGACCCGGCGGATCCCTACGGACGGGACTACCTCGTGACGCTACTGGGCACCGCCAGCACCACCGACGATGGGCTGATCATCGGTCGGGTCAAAGCCAAGATCGGCACCCCAATCGAGATCGAAGGCTTCAAGTACGTTCTTAAAGGCGGCATCGTCGATGTGCGTCTTGCCCCGCCCAAATCGGCAGGGGCCGGCAGTACGCCCTGAGTTTTTGCTACACGTAGCTATTGTCGATATAGCACCAGCGCCAGTCCTCGCCGGGCTCGAAGGACTGGACGATCGGGTGGGTGGTGCTGCGAAAGTGTTTTGTGGCGTGCTTGTTCGGACTGGAATCGCAGCAGCCCACGTGTCCGCAGCTCAGGCACAGCCGCAGGTGGACCCAGCGGCTGCCCATCTGCAGGCACTCCTCGCAGCCTTTCGCACTCGGGGTGACCTGGTGGATCTGTTCGGTGTGTTGGCACTTTTTGCTCATCGAGCGCTCCTTTAGATTCCAAGACCGAAGTCCTGCACGCACAGCTCGTCCCCCTCGATTGTCACTCCACTTCCGGCGGGTGGAATAAACCTGCGAAAGATTTCGGTGTCGAACTGGCGAAGAACGCGCATCGGCGGCAGTGCCTTCAAGATCGTGTGGCCATATCCTTTGCGGCCCATGCGCGGATCGAGGATGGCGACGACGCCCTGGTCGGTGCGGGTGCGGATGAGGCGACCGGCCCCCTGCTTGAGCCGCAACTGGGCGTGGGGCAAAGCGAGCTTTTCAAACCAGGCCCACCGCTCGCCGGTGGCACGGACGATCTGCTCGCAGCGGGCGTCGTAGACAATATCGCCGGGCGATTGAAACGGAATGCGATCGATAATCACCAGACTCAGCTGCGGCCCCTCGACACTCACGCCCTCCCAGAAGCTGGCGGTGGCAAAGAGCACCGGATTTTTGGCGGTGCGGAACCATTCGATGAGGCGGCGCTTGGGCATCTGCTCCTGGTGGCAGGCGGGCCACAGGAGCTTTGCCTCCAGCAGGTTGTATACCTGCTTCATCTGCTGGACGCTGGTGAAGAGTACGAAGGCGCGGCCCTCGGAAAAATTGACCAGCTTCTCGATTTCACCGGCGATGGCAGCGGTGTAAGCGGCGTCGTTCGGATCCGGCAGATGGGTGGGTAGATATAGTAGCGCCTGCTCCGAAAAATCGAAGGGGCTGGCAAAGATCAGTTCCTGGGCCGTGTTCGGGGGCAGGCCCACCTGGCGGCGAAAATAATCGAAGGGGTCGTTGCCGCCGGTGCTGAGGGTGGCAGACATCCAGACTGTCGTCGGTCCTTCTTCTAAGTTGCTGAACCACTGGCTGAGGGGCGGGGCGACATCGAGGGGCGTGCAGTTGAGCGTCACGTTCACCGCCCCGCTGCGCGTCGTCTGGTACTCGATCCAGTTGACCCAGCTTTCACCCGGATCCGCCAGCACCCGCAGGTTGCCCTCGTAGCCGGTAAGCGTCTCCACCAGCCGGTCGCGGCGCATCCGGCTGACATTCGCTTCCAGGCTGTCGTCGCTTCCCAAATCCAGCGCTTTGAGCGCCTGCAACAGCCGCACCAGGGCGGAGGCCAGATCGTCCGCCAGGACCGGATCGATGTTGTAGCGCCGCGTCTGCTGGGAACCGGAAAGCAGCGTCTCAAAGAAGAAATTGCTCGTCGCCTCCGCCTGCGAGAGCGCCACGCCGATGAGCGGAAACTGCTTTTTGATCCGGCCCAGCGTCCGCCCGACGCCAAAATTGCTCAAAGCGAGCGTCAGCGCCCGGCTGGCGTACTCGGCAAATTGGTGGGCTTCATCGATGACGAGCAGATCAAAATCCGGCAGGATCTGGCCGTGGCTTGCCCGGTCGATAAGCAGCAGGGCGTGATTGGTAATCAACAGCTGCGCCTGGGCGAGGGAGCGGCGCGACTCAAAATAAAAGCAACTGTCGAAGTGGGGGCACTTCTCCCGCAGGCAGTCGTCCTTGTCGGAGCGAATATCTTCCCAGATGTCCGCCGGGGGGCTGGTGGGCAGATCCGCCAGATCGCCTGTGGTGGTGTCCTCGTACCACTCCCGCAGCCAGGTAATACCGGGAGCGAGAAGCGACTCTCCCCAGCGCCGCTTCGAGACGTAGTGGCTGCGCCCCTTGACCAGCCGCGCCTGAAAGCGGACGGGCAGTGCCCGCTGCAACAGCGGAATGTCCTTATATAAATACTGCTCCTGCAGGGCGATCGTCGCCGTCGAGATCACCACCCGCTTGCCGCTCAAGATAGCCGGAATGAGAGCACTGAAGCTCTTGCCGGTACCCGTTCCCGCCTCCGCCACCACCGGCATCCGCTCGGCAAAACCGCGCTCGATCGCCCGCGCCATGTCCAGCTGCGCCTGCCGCACCTCGTAGTTGGGCAGAATGCGCGCTACGGCATCGAAGGCATCGCTGAGGGTGAGCATTGTCTCAGTTTGACACTCCTCACCCTTAATGTGGTGCTCTTCGTCTGAGGACAGGTGCCCGTTATTTTCTAAACGTCGATACCAAGACCGGCAGCGATTCGCCGCGCCGTCCGCTCCCGCCGGGCAGTGATGTCCTGCACAGCCTGCCGCGCCTGCTCCAGTATTGGAGCGGGAGCGGTTTCGGGGGAGCCGCTGTTAAAGGGCGGCTCAGGCGCATAGGCAATACCGAGTTGAATGAGCTGGGCCGCCTCGCTGCCGCGCAGCTCAGCCGCCAGCCGCAGGGCACCGTCGATTCCGGCGGTGACACCGGCGGCGAACACCCAATTGCCGTCTACTACCACCCTCTCGTTTACCGGGATGGCACCAAAAAATGGCAACAGGTGAAACGAAGCCCAGTGCGTCGTCGCCCGGCGGCCCATCAATAGACCCGCCGCACCGCAGAGCAGGGCACCGGTGCAGACGGAGAAGACGCTGAGCGCGCCCGCCGCCTGCTGCCGTATCCAGCCCAGCACCTCGTCGTTGTCCATCAAAGCTTCCTGACCAAAGCCGCCGGGAATGTGTAGAACGTCGAGTTGGGGCGCATCGGCCAGAGTCGCATCTGGGACGAGGCGCAGTCCTTTAAGATCGCGAACCGGCTCAGCCGTTCTGGCATAAATCTTGTAAGTCGAATTTGGCAGGCGCGACAGCACCTCGAACGGTCCTGTAAGGTCAATCTGGTCCAGCCCCTCAAAAAGCAGGGAGCCGATCTGCAGGTGGGTGTCGTCGGGAATCACAGACATCTTGGAGGCAAATATTAGAAGAACCAGACAACTTCACATTACAGCGATCTGCATCGATAGTTGATAAGCTTCGCCCCTGTGGGGAGATTTCGATCGAACCGGCGGTGCTACCTAGATATCAGCCTTTAGAGATGGTTCGATGAAAGATCCATTTGTTACTTTGAGGGCGGGTGAACAGCAACTGCCGCGGCTTATGAACTAGTTTCACCTGTTATCAACCCAATTATCTTCAGTTCGTTCTGAGTGTTCTTTCAGGATACGACAGAGATTGAGCGTGTCAGTATTACACCCAATTTATCAGGAGAGAAACATGGAAAACTCCGATCGGATCATTCTTGTTACCGGTGCAACTGGTAACCAGGGCGGTGCAGTAGCTCGCCATCTGTTGCAGCACAAAAACTTTACGGTTCGCGCCTTCGTGCGCGACGAGAATAAGCCTGAGGCACAGGCGCTCAGACGAGCGGGTGCAAAACTCGTAGAAGGAGATCTAGACGATCGCGCCTCGCTCGATCGCGCCCTACAGGGTGTCTATGGTGTCTTTTCGGTGCAAAACTTTGAAAGGGGATTAGACACCGAAATTCGAGAAGGTAAAGCCGTTGCTGACGCAGCGAAGGCAGCAGGGATCCGACACTTTCTCTATAGTTCGGTCGGTAGCGCAGAGCGCAACACCGGTGTTCCCCATTTTGACAGTAAGTTTCAAATCGAAGAACATGTTCGAGCGATCGGCTTACCCTACACGATCATGCGTCCGGTCTTCTTCTTTTACAATTACGAACAGATGCGCCCTCTGATCGAAAAGGGAACATTGTCCCAGCCACTCAGTCCCGAGACGAAATTGCAGCAACTTTCCGAAGAAGATTACGGAGAGATGATCGCTGGGGTCTTTGAGCGCCCGGCAGAATTTCTGAACCGTGAAATCGAAGTGGCCAGTGTAGAGATGACGATGACAGAAGTGGCCGCTGCCTTCAGCCGTGTTCTGGCAAAAACCGTTCAGTACCAGCAGATCCCTTTTGAGGCGTTCGAGCAGCAGGCTGGCAAAGAGATGACCATCATGTATCGCTGGTTCGAGAACGTCGGCTATCGAGCCGATCTGGCAGAACTGAGACGGATTTTTTCTAAACTGAGCAGCCTTGAATCTTATCTGCGCGAAAAGGGCTGGGCAAAACTAACCGAATCGAGAGGGTAAATAGTCTACATTGAAAAAGAATATTTACTTTGGCGGCAAGTCGAAGTGTGTACTTAAAAGCCCTTCAGTTTCGGCATCATGGGCAACAAGCTTGATTACAAACGGCTGCTTCATGCTAGAGCTGAAGCCCTGCCCACTTTTTCTATTTCGTGGAAAAGCAGGTATTGATTCACCGCGCTTTTTCCGTTCTGACTTATGCTTTGGCAACTCGACTCGCACTTCGATGCCGCTACCGATCTGTGAAGCAGCCTCCCTTAAAGCCTGAAAATCAGCCACAGGAATAGCCTTACCCTGGGCAGCCTGTTTCTCGATGCGCTGCTTGATCCTCAGGAGTCGAGCGAGTGGCTCTTGCTCTGAGGATAATTCTTGAACACCATCCCCAGCCTGAGGAGGCTGTTGTCGCTTTGGACGAGCAATGTAATCCTCCGGGGCGGGCGTCTCGGTGGATAGGCTCTCCTTGTAAAAATCTGAGTGAGCAAGCCGCTCCGCCTCCCTATTGACCGCCTTCCTGCGTTCTGGAGATAGACGGGCCAGCATTTCCTCAAGTGAGAGTGGCATCAACGTTTCCTTTTCTTTTGTCTGGTCGCCGGTGGGAATGACTTCCCGTTGACTTTCTTCTTTGCCTGTTCAGCCTGTTGTCGAACCTGTTTGAGTTCGGCTTCGACTACCTCTCTATGTTGATCGTATCGTTTATCAGCATGACGGAGCAGTGTTTTGTAAAACAAATCCTCGCTCATTCCAGATTTGTTTCCAGCCCACAGTAGGACGGCTCTGCGTTTGGGATCGAAGGCGAATGCAACTCTCCAGGGTCCATCTTCGCTTATCTGTAGTTCTTTCATATTTGCAAACTTGGAACCATTGAGGGTATCAACTTTTGGCCTGCCAAGCCTCGGACCATCTTTTTTAAGGTTCTTTGCAGAGGCGAGGATGGCAAGCTGAACGTCTTCATCGAGCGCGTCAAACTCTGGTCTGAATTCGTCGTGGAAGATAACCTCCCAGGGCGGTGGTTCTTGAACCATGTCATCCGAGCTGGCCTTGGGCATTGCAGAAAATTTCAAGAAAGCAGTTGACGAAACATCCTGCGCCCAGCACTCACATCGACAACAGATAAACGTCGCTCTTGTACCAGTAGGCGAGGATCTGGCGGTAGTTCCAGCCGGAGGTGGCCATCATCTGGGAGACGCGCTGGCTGAGCATCCGGCCTTTGGGAATCGGTAACTGGTACTGGCCGTAGCGCACCCAACCGGCGATGCCGTTGTCGCGGTAGAAACCCTGGGCCTTCGAGTAGTCGAGTACCTGACCACGGGTGGCGAGGATGGCCCGATCGGTGCGCGCATCGGTGAGGATCGTGCTGCGGCCCGTGCGCGGGTTGTAGCGGGCAAAGCCGCCGTAGACTTGATCGATGACCGAATCGACCATGTCGTAGTGCGGGCCGTGCTTGCGCCGGACGTAGCTCGTGAGCGCGTAGGTGCGCGCTGCCACCGCCTGGGCCATCAGGGCGTGATCGCTCCAACTGGCGGGCATTTCGCGGGGAACGACGCCGCGCAGGTAGGTTTCAGAATCGACCAGGTTGATCGCACCCACGCCGCCTTTGAAGCGCAAGAACTGCATTCCCTCCGGATACCAGCGATCGCCCACCAGCACGTAGGCGTTTGCAGGCAATTGCAGGATGCCGGTGTGGGCGGCGGTGACCGTAAACCAGTGGCCGGGGGCAAGATCGATGGCGCTGCCGTTGTCCTGGCGCAGTTGGGCAGGGGCGGAGACGGCAATCATCATCGAAGGCTTTGGCCCCTCGATGAGCACGCGCAGCGGAAAGGCACGGGCAGCTGTACCCCCCGTTAAAAGCAGGGAAAGAAGAACAAGAAGCAACGGGGCAAGAAGGGCGCGAATCGGGCTGGCTGCTGGACTTTGCATCGCTTTGTCAGGTGGGATGGTCGAACGGTAGGCGCAAAATCTCCGGCAAAGTTAGCGCACACTGGAGGTGATTTGCAACTTCTGCGCCACTGCCATGCGGGTCAAAATTTGCGGCCTCACCGATCCTGCCCAGGCACACGCCATCGCCGGGCTCGGTGCCCACGCCCTGGGCTTTATCTGCGTGCCCGCCTCGCCCCGCTATGTCGCAGCGGAGCAGTTGAGGGCCCTCACCGCCGGATTGCCGCCCTTTATATTCAAAGTGGGCGTCTTCGCCGACGCGCCCCTGGAGGCGATCGAGGAAGCGGTGCAGGCCGGAGGGTTGAACGCAATTCAGCTGCACGGCGAGGAGGAGCCGCAAGTGTGCAGGGATCTGGCGCAAAGCGTGCCCGGTGTGGCGCGGATCAAGGCACTGCGCCTGCGGGAGGCAGCGGACCTGGAGCGCATCGAGCGCTACCGGGGCTGCGTCGAGACGGTGCTGCTCGATTCCTGGCACCCGGCCCAACTGGGCGGCACGGGAGTGACCTTCGACTGGCAGTGGCTTATGGGCTTCAAGCCGGGGCTGCCCTGGATTCTCTCGGGCGGACTGAAGCCTGAGAATCTGCTCACAGCACTCCATCGCCTCCAGCCCCAGGCAATCGATCTGTCGAGCGGCGTCGAGGAAGCAGGCCAGCCTGGCCGCAAGAACCTCAAAAAGGTGGCCCAGGTGCTCGCGATCGCCCGGCAATTTTCGGAGCAATCCCATGTCGTCGTCTGACGAGGCGCGGGGGGAGCCGCCCGATATTCTCAACGGCCACACGCTGCCTTTTATAGTCTTCATCGCCCTTACGGCCCTCACCCCCCTGGTGCCGGGCGGTGTGTTCGTGATCTATCCGCTCAAGACGGTCCTGGCGGCGGGAATGCTCTGGTACTTCCGGCGCGACTACAGCGAGCTTTCTAAGTGGCACTTTCACTGGCTGGCCCTGCCGGTGGGGCTTCTGGTCACACTGCTCTGGGTCGGGATGGACGGGTTCTATCCGAAGACGGCGGTGGCCGAAGGCTTCAACCCGTTTACCACTGGCGCGCCTGGGCTGGACTGGCTTGGGGCGGGTATCCGCCTGGGCGGCTCGACGCTGGTGGTGCCGGTGATGGAGGAACTGTTCTGGCGCTCCTGGCTCTTGCGCTTTCTCATCGACCGGGACGATTTTCGCCGGGTGCCGGTGGGCCGCTTCAGCGGTTTTGGTTTTTGCGTCTCGATTTTGCTTTTTGGCCTGGAGCACGACCGCTGGCTCGCAGGCATCCTCGCCGGGGCGATCTACGCGGCTCTCGTCTACTGGCGCAAAGAAATCCGCACCGCAATCGTCGCCCACGCCGTCACCAACTTTGCCCTGGGGCTCTACGTCATCGCCGCCCGCGCCTGGACATTCTGGTAAATGTGCCGCCTCCCGGTGGGCGGTTTATGATAAATGATGAAGGCACTGTTACCTTTCTTAAATCTCAGTGCCCCTGGGAGTTATGAGCGTGGTGTCCGCAGGGAACTGGTCAGCTCTTGTCGAAGACGACCTGAGCCAGATGACGCGCAGTCTGATGAGTCTGGTCGGGGCAAAACATCCAGTTCTGCACGCAGCGGCGGAGCATCTGTTTAACGCGGGGGGCAAGCGCATCCGTCCGGCGCTGGTACTTTTGGCCTCGCGGGCAACGGTCGCGGGGGGAGAACCGAGCGAGCGGCATCGGCGTCTGGCGGAGATCACCGAAATGATCCACACCGCTTCGCTCTTGCACGACGACGTGATCGACACCAGCGAAGTGCGCCGGGGCATCGAGACGGTGAACGCCCGCTTCGGCAACCGGGTAGCGATGCTCGCGGGCGATTATCTATTTGGTCTATCTTCGGTGCTGCTGGCCCGCTTGGGCAGCCTGGAGGTGGTGGAACTTTTAGGAGAGGTGATCTCGCACTTTGGCGAAGGCGAACTGTTGCAGAGCACGATCCAGTTCGACCCGGAACTGACCTTCGAGCAGTATCTCGACAAGAGTTTTTATAAGACGGCCTCGCTGATGGCCGGTACCTCGCGGGCGGCGGCGGTGCTGAGCGGTAGCCCTGCGGTTGTCTGCGACGCTCTTTATGAGTATGGCCGCCACTTGGGCATCGCCTTTCAGGTGATCGACGATCTGCTCGACTTTACCGGTTCGACCGCCCAACTGGGCAAGCCTGCCGGTTCGGATCTGCAGGACGGCAACCTCACCGCTCCAGTTCTCTACGCCCTTGAGGAGGCACCGCACCTGGGTGTACTCATCGAGCGCCAGTTCGACGAGCCGGGCGATCTCGAAAAGGCGATGTCGATGGTCTTTGCCAGTCGGGGCATCGAGCGCACCCGCGAGTTGGCCCAGCAGCACGCCCGCGAGGCGCTTACCAATCTCGATGCGCTGCCGGCTTCACCCGCCAGAGAAGCGCTCGCCGACCTGGTGGATTACATTCTTGGTCGCCTGCACTAACCACCGTTGCGCCCTCGCCAGAATTTGAAATCTATCTTAAAATTAGGGCGAGTACGGACGGTTGCGGCTGCGGCCCCCGGTGCGGGTCGCTGGCATCTCTAGGAGGAAAGTTATGGCGCTTGTACCGTTGCGAATTTTGCTGGACCACGCTGCTGAGAACAACTACGGCATTCCAGCTTTTAACGTCAATAATCTCGAGCAGATCAAGGCAATCATGGAGGCTGCCCGCGAAGTCAACAGCCCCGTGATCCTGCAGGCGTCGCGGGGTGCCCGCAAGTATGCAGGCGAAGCCTTCCTGCGCCACATGGTGCTCGGCGCTGTCGAGGAGTACCCCGAGATTCCGATCGTCATGCACCAGGACCACGGCAACAGCCCGGCCACCTGCTACTCGGCGATCAAGAACGGCTTTACCAGCGTGATGATGGATGGCTCCTTGATGGAGGATGCCAAGACCCCGGCAAGCTACGAGTACAACGTCGAGGTGACTGCCAAGGTGACCGAAGTCGCCCACGCCCTCGGGGTGAGCGTCGAGGGTGAACTGGGTTGCCTCGGTTCCCTTGAAACCGGCCAGGGCGACAAAGAAGACGGCCACGGCTTCGAGGGGTCGCTCTCCCACGATCAGCTCCTGACCGACCCGGATCAGGCCGCCGATTTTGTCGAGCGCACCGGCGTCGATGCCCTCGCCATCGCCATCGGCACCAGCCACGGCGCTTACAAGTTCAGCCGCAAGCCCGACGGTGCGATCCTCGCCATCGACCGCATCCGCGAAATTCACCACCGCCTGCCCAACACCCACCTGGTCATGCACGGCTCCTCCAGCGTGCCGCAGGATCTGCAGGACATCATCAACGCCTACGGCGGAGCGATTCCGCAGACCTGGGGCGTGCCGGTCGCTGAGATTCAAGAAGGCATTCGCAACGGCGTGCGCAAGATCAACGTCGATACCGACAACCGGCTGGCGATTACCGGTGCCGTGCGCAAGGCTCTCGCCGAGGACACCACCGAGTTCGATCCGCGCAAGTTCTTGATCCCCTCGACCAAGGCGATGCAAAAAGTCTGCCGCGAGCGCTACATCGAGTTCGGCTCCGCCGGTCAGGCCGACAAGATCAAGCAGGTCTCCCTCGAAGAGATGGCCAAGCGCTACATCGCCGCCGCCAGCATCAAGAAGACCGTGACTGTATAAAACCGCCACCTGCTGACAGTGCAAAAAGGGGCCGTCTGGCCCCTTTTTGTTGAATCTATCTACACGGTCTACGGTTTGGGCGGGGTGTTGCCCGGTGCGGGATTCAACGCATCGGAGGGCGCAGTCGTCGTGGTCGTGGTCGTGCTGCTGTAGGAGGCGCTGCTCACAGACGTGGCACTCGGATCGGCGTAGCCCGTCTGGTAGGGATAGACGTTGAAAGCAGCGATCGCCGACTTGGGCGACTGCGCAGGCGGGAAGGTGGTGGGATCAAAGCGGCCCAGCACGTTGTTGGAGCGGGCGTTGCGCAGAACATGCACCACCGCGAAGCCCCGGTTGTTCTTGGGTAGACGGCTCAAAGAAACGCTCAGATCCTTGTTGGCACCGGCCTCGATCGGGGTGTAGCCCAGGATGTCGCCGCGCAGGCCGTTGTTGTTGTCGTAGATCACCAGGTAGCCGATCGAAGGGCTGTTGACGGTCTTTATTTTGAGCTTGCCATCGGCAACGTACTGATCCTGGATATCGATGAGCGAGTCTTCGGGTTGGGGCACGTTGTCGTTGGTGTAGCTGACGGTGCTTGTCGTCGTGGTCGGTTGGGTGCTCGTCGTCGTCTCGGTCGTGGTCGTCGTGGTTGTCGTGCTCGGGCTGGTCATCTGCTGGGCCTGGGCACTGCCGCTCAGCAGTACTGCCGGTGAAAGAGCAAGCAGCGCACTGAGGATCAAATGACTGGGTCTCATGGGGAATAGCCTCCCTAACTCCAGGTTTGATCGTGCCACGCTCGAAGCAGTGCCTACATCTCCCTATAGAGACATGTCCATAGGCCAATAGACAGGTCTAAAGTCGCAGAGGCCGCCAGTGTAAAATGTCCCTGTCACCTCTCGGTCACGTATTTTGTGAACACACCTGTCTCGACAGGCGGGCCGCTTGTAGAGTTGCGCGGCGTTACTAAAAGCTTTAACGGTCAGCGCGTCCTCGACGGCGTCGATCTCAAGATTTATCACGGTGAGGCGCTGGTGATCGTCGGGCCATCCGGTACCGGCAAATCCACAGTTCTGCGGATCGTGAGCGGTCTATTAGATCCCGACGAGGGGGAGGTGCTCGTCTCGGGCCAGCCCCTGCAGGTCAACCGCGCCCTCGCCAAACCGGTGCAGATCAGCATGGTCTTTCAGCAGGCGGCGCTGTTCGACTCGCTCACCGTCAAGGAGAACGTCGGCTTTTTGCTCTACGAGCACTCGAAGCTGCCCCGCGAAAAGATCGCCGAGCTGGTGCGTCAAAAACTCGAACTGGTGGGCCTGCACCCGGAGATCGCAGAACAGATGCCGGCGGAGCTGTCCGGCGGCCAGCGCAAGCGGGTCTCCTTTGCGCGGGCGATCATGGAAGATCCCGGCAATCCCGACGACGACCCGCAGCTGTTACTTTATGACGAACCGACTGCCGGGCTTGACCCGATCGCCTCGACGGTGATCGAAAATTTGATTCGCCAGCTCAAAGACCAGGGCTCCTGCGATAGCTACGTCGTGGTCACCCACCAGGAAAGCACGATTCGTCACACCGCCGATCGCATCTTGATGATCTACCAGGGCAAGGTGCGCTGGGAGGGCACGGTGCCTGAAATTGACACCTGTCAGGATCCGTACGTGCGCCAGTTTTTTGATGGCAGGACCGACGGACCTATCCAGTAACCACTAAGGAGCAACAAGATGAACCGACGGGGCATTCGCGAGGGGCTGGTAGGACTGCTGATTATCGTCGGTGTGGGCATCACCGTCGGACTTTACCTCTGGATCTCAGGCGGCCTGCGCCAGGGCGGCTATCGCTTTTCGATCGCCTTTGAAGATGCCAACAGCCTCAACGTCGGGGCACCGGTACGCCTCAGGGGCGTGCGCATCGGCATCGTCGAGGGGACGGTGCCGGGGATTCGCAACGTGCGCGTCGATGTGCTGCTCGACAAAGGGGATGTGATTATTCCAAAAGATTCAAAATTTGTCGTCTCCCAGAGCGGCCTGATCGGCGAGACGTTCATCGAGATCTTCCCGCCCGACACAGCCTCGGTGCCCCCAGATTTTACCGTTGCCAAGCTTTCAGAAGGTTGCGAGCAAAACCCGGCAGTGCAGCTGTACGTCTGTCCAAAATCGACCGTCATCGGGAACACCCCGCCGCGCTTTGAAGAACTGGTGCGCTCCCTCGACGCTCTGGCAAGCCGCCTCGATCGCCGCTTTTTTGATTCATTGCAGACGACCGTAGTCAAATTTGGGCAGACCGCCGACAATTTGAGCCTGCTTTCTAAGCGCGCCGCTACCGACCTCGACACACTCGCCGTCGCCGCCGACCGGGTTGCCAACAAAGAAGTCCCCAACTTCAGCGTTGCCGCCCGCTCGCTCGCCAAAACTTCTCAAGACGTCGATGCGCTCCTCAACGACAACCGCGACTCCCTGCGCTCGACTCTCGCTAACTTGAGCCAGACCAGCGACGACGTGCGGCGGCTTTCCCAGCAGCTCGGATCGAGCCTCACCAAAGAAAAAGTCGATCGCATCGTCAACAACACCGATCAGGCGGTGACGAGTTTGCGCAATTTGAGTGCGTCCATCTCCGACCCCGGCACGGTCGATTCGCTGCGCGCCACCCTCGATTCGGCCCGCACTTCGCTGCAGAACGTCCAGAAGATCACAGGCGACCTCGAAGAATTTACCGGCGATCCCAAATTTCGCGCCAACCTGCGCCGGCTCATCGATGGCCTGAGCAACCTGGTCTCAAGCAATCCCCCGATCTTCGACAGCAGCGACAGGATCGCCGCCGGAGACTTTGCCTGGCCTAGCGAACCGGCTGGACCCGCGACTCGACCGTAAAGGTCGGAATGCTCAGTAGTTCCAGCTCGCTCAGCTGGTATTGCTCGCACACCAGGCTGAGGCGGCGACCGGGGGAGCGCATTTTATTGACAGAGTGGGTGAGATTGCCCTGGAAGTGGACCAGGGTATTTTCTACAGGCCGGATCTGGCCGACTGGTTTTTTGCCGCAGCACAGTACCAATTCTCCCCCTTCGAGGGCGGGGGGCACCTGGATGTAGAGCACGCTGACGGCGGCGGGGGGATCGACCGTCTTGCAGTAAGAACGCAGGCTGCGGTCGATGTGCGGATCGACGCGGGAATTTTGGGTGAGCAGCAGAGCGTTGAGGTAAAAGGCGTTGCAGTCCGCCTCAAGGGCAAGCGCCAGGTAAGGCTCCAGATAGCCGAAGCGCTGAACGACTACAGGCAGGCTCTCTTGTTTGAAGACAATCGAGAAGCCACGGGTGGCGACAAAGTCGCGGTTGAGGTTGTTGACGCTCAAGTAGGGCGAGGCCAGAAGCTGGCCGCCCAGGGTGCTCAGCTCGCTTGGGGCAAGAGCCTGATCGCGTCTACGGTAATAACCTGCCATTTGCCAGATACCTAAAAAGACAGTCGGGCAACTGGCACAGGCCAGGCTGAGCCCATCACCAGTCCACTTCTATAATCGCTGGTATCTTCCAGAGAATTGCCATGCAACTGCCCCCCAACTTCTCACCCGCCTTCCGGCGCTCCCTCAAGCAGGAGGTGCCCCTCTGGCGCGAGCGCGGCCTGGTCGATGCGGCCCAGGCCGAGGCCCTCGCTCAACTGTATCGGCTCGACGAACTGCCGCAGACCCGCTTCAGCCTGGTAACGGCGGTGGCCCTCTGCGGAGCCCTGCTCATTGGCCTGGGTGTCATCAGCTTCGTCGCCGCCAACTGGCAGGCTCTGCCCACACTGGCGCGGATACTCTTGCTTTTGGGAGCGATGTGGGGCGCTTACGGCGGCGGGTTTTATCTGTGGCGGGTGCGCGGCCAGTCCGCCGCCGGTCAGGCGCTGGTGCTGGTCGGTTCGCTTGTCTATGGCGCAAATATTGGTCTATTTGGCCAGATCTTTCACCTGCAGGGCGAGCTGTACCAGGCGCTGCTCCTCTGGGTCGTCGGGGCGCTTTTGGTAGCGTTCGCTCTACCCAATCTGGCGAACGCCCTGCTGGCGCTGCTTGTAGGTTGTTCGGCCTGTTTGAGCGCCAGCTTCTCCCAGGGGCAGATCGATCAACCTCTCTGGTGGCTATTGCCCTGGTCGGGCCTGGCGCTGTTTTTGCTGCTGGCCTGGCGCGAGCGCTCCTGGCTGCTCTACCAGATAAGTGGCCTTGCCTTCAGCCTGGTCGTTCTTTTGCAGGGGGTGGACCGCTTTGGCTTTGGGGACGGCCCGCCGTTTGTCTTTGGCCTGCTGGTGGCAGCCTGGCTGTGGGTCTTTGCTACGCTGCCGGCGGCAGCCGGAGTGCCCCAGGGCCGCTTCGCTCGCGGCGTCGCCTTCTTTGCGGTTGCCCTGGTGGGCTACTATTACTCGTTCTGGTTTGCCCTGGAGCCGCTGCCGGGCCGCTGGGAAATGGCGAGCGACAGCTCCAGCTGGCTGTTGCTCACCAGCTTGATCGCAGGGGGCGGCTGGCTTTTGTGGCAAAGCAACGATCTGCAATTGCGCCTGCAGGCGCTGGCGATCGCCGTCGGCGCTGCCGGGGTGCTGTTGCCTCTGTTGCTCGGGCTACCCGATCTGGCGGCGATTATCTGGCGGAACCTGACGCTGCTGGCGATGGGCAGCTATCTGCTCTGGGCCGGGCTGCACGCGGGCGATCGCCGGGCTTTTTTGTTGGGGACCGGTTTTTGGGGCCTGCTCATCTTGAGCCGCTTCTTCGAGTACGAGACTGGCCTGCTCATCAAATCCGCCGCCTTTGTGGGCATCGGGCTGGCCGTCGTTGCCGCCGCCTTCTGGTTTGAAAAATTTCTCCAGCGCGAGGAGGGCTTCAAAAATGCTTAAGTCCCTGCCTGCCAAGCAGAACCGCGTCCGGGGATGGGGTTTGCTGCTGGCTGCCGTCCTTGGGCAGACGCTGCTGCTTTTTTGGGCACCGGCCCAGCAAAACTGGATCTCTCTCACGGGCCGGGAAGTGACGCTCCAGACAGCCCCGGTCGATCCGTTCAACGCCTTGAGCGGCTACTACGTCAACTTGAGCTATCAGATCGCCGATGCGCGCAAGCTACCGGGCTTTCCGAGCGCAATCGCCGAGGGCGCACCGCTCTACGTGCTTCTGGCCGCTCCGCAGACGCCTGGCACCGCCTGGCGGGCGCTCTCTGTCTCTACCAGCCCACCGCAACCCACCGGCACCCAGGCGGTGCTGATGGGCCACTACCGCAGGGGCAGGCTGAAATTTGGCCTGGAGACTTACTACATTCCCGAAGCGGAGCGCGAGCGCATCGCCGCCGATTTGAATCAGCATCCCAGCCGGGCGCTGGTCGATGCGCGGGTGACGGCGGGCGGGCAGGCGGTACCGGTGCGCATCCGCATCGAGAACCGGCGCTACGAATTTTGAGGCTCCTCCCGCAGTTGCAGGCACAAAAAGACGATCCGCATCCACTGGCTGAGGATGGCCGCCTGCTCTGGATCGTCGAACTGCCGGCCTTCGAGGAGCAACTCGAATTTGAACGAGTCGAGGGTATAGCCGTCCCTGTAGGCCCGAATCACGCCGAGCACCAGCAGCTCGACCCCTGTCTCGTCCGCGCGCGGATCGTTGCTTGCCAGGGGTTCACCGGGAGGCGGCTCACCGACCATCTCGAGGGCGAGGTAGACCAGCCGCAGCCACAGATCGCGCACCCCCAGTTCTTCCTCGCTGAAGGCGAGGTTGGCGTCGAGGGCAGGGTTGCCGGTCAGCTTGCGGCTGGCCACCAGTTCGAGCTTGAGCCGCTCCAGGCTATAGCCCCTGCGGTAGGCACCGATCGCGGCGCGCACAAAAGCTTCGAGAGCCGACAGGTAGTCCTCGCCGATGCCGCGCGCGTACAAAAAAAGCCATGCCTTGCGGAAGGCCAGTTCGATCTCACCCAGGGAGTGTCTCCTTCAGCCGCCTGTGCATTTTTTCACCTTAGCACCGCTAAGTGGGTCTAAAGGGATCGTGAACTTCTCATAGAGGGGCGAAGATCGCCCGCTAGACTAGTCCGCGTTCCGCCCTCCTCTTTTTTTGGGATGCTCTTTGCGATGCCTCAAAAAGTGATCGCCTCTGCCCTCGGTTGGGTTGCGCTTTTCTTTTTTTCCATCCCTTCGATCGCCGCTTTTGCCAGTGGGCTGCTCGAGGGCGACCTCAACGCCGACAGTGTGATCGATCTGCAAGATGAACACCTGCTCGGGCGCTACCTGCAGGGAGAGGTGCTTTTAAGCGAAGAACAGATTCGCCGCGCCGACATCGACGGCGACGGCCAGGTGGACGCCCAGGACGATGCGCTGTTGCGCGCCAGGTTGGGCATCGCTGGAGCAGTGCCCCATCCACTGCTGCAGGTGGGCATTCGCAGTGGCGGCAGCCAGGGGACGCCCTTTTTGCTGGGCGTCTCGACGCTGGCGCTCATTCCGGACTGGGTGCGCGGCAGTTGGCAGTTCACCTCGACGGTGATCGAAGATCATGGCTTCGGTACCCTGGGTAGCTACCAGAGCGAGCGCATCAGCCTGCCTGGCGACCTGGCAGGTCTTTACGCGGGCTACCGCGTCGATACGGGCGAGCGTCTGGAGCGCGTCTGCTGGCAGGTCGAAGAAAACACCAGAAACCACTTTGTCTTCAGCGAGCACCTGCGCGACCACGAAGGTTCCTTGATCGCCTCTACCGCCGACATCACCCGCCATGCCCCTGGCGAGGCCACCATCCGCATCCGCACCGAAGTGCTCAAAAGCTCGCCGGTGGTCGCCATCGATCTGAGTGTGCTGCTGGCAATGGGCACCCACGCCGGCGATTTCAACGTCCGCACCGGCGCGATGCAGCGCATCGCCGGGACCGAGAGCAGCACCGACGAGGAAGCTCTGGCCCAGCCCCTCTGCACCGAGGGGCGCTAAACCGGCGAGATTCGGTATGCTGAGGAAGCAGACCAGGAGTGTTCATGCCCTACTTCCCGGTGCTTCCGCCGCCGCCCCCGCCCCTGGTACTTCTGGCTGAGGCGCTACCCGAGCCACAACCGCCGGTTGCCCGCGTGAGCGATCTGCAGGCCCAGGCTCCCGGCCAGGCGAGCGATCTGGGCAAAAACGTCGATAACAGCCGCCTGCGACCTGCCGAGGAGGGACTGTCCTCCGGCGGTGCGCTCAAGCCCGGCGATCAGATCTTTCTTGACGCCGACGATCAGCAGTACGACCAGACGACCCATATTTTTACGGCCCGAGGCAACGTCAAGCTCCGCCTCAACGACATTCTGCTGAGCGCCGACCAGATGCAGGTCAACCTCGACACGCGCCTGGCGGTGGCCGAGGGCCATCTCACGCTCGTCCAGGGAGAGCAACGCCTGAGCGGCAGGCGGCTGGAGTACAACTTTGCCCGCAAAGAAGGGGTGCTGCTCGATGCCCAGGGGCGCATCGACACCAAGCCCGACAACACCGCGCCGGTGCCCAATTCTCCCCTGGCAACCGATCCAGGACCGATCGCGGCGGCGGCTCCGGTCGCGCCCAAGGCGCGGGGCGGCATCCTGCGCTTCCACGCCCGGCGCATCACCTTCAGCCCCCAGGGCGCAAAAGCCGAGGACCTGCGCGCCACACCGGACCAGTTCGACCCGCCGGAACTGGAGGTCATCTCCAACCGCGCCACGCTCGTCCCGAACGGTCCCGGCTCCAACCGGCTCACGATCGATTCAGGAACAATCCTGTTCGATCAGACGACAACCCTGCCCTTTCCAACCATCCTCAGCACGATCGACAAGGAGCGCCGCAAGCCGCCCTACGAGATCGGTGCCGACTACTTTGACAAGGGCGGCATCTACTACCAGCAAAACTTCTACATCGACTTTTCTAATAAAAGCTGGTTGTCTTTTTCGCCCCAGTTCTACATCCAGCAGGCGTTCAGCTCGCGCGGCTTTCTCGACCCGGCCAACTTCGGCATCCAGAGCAAACTCAACCTCGACTACGGCAACGGCCAGATTACAAAGGTCTTTCTTGAACTCAACGGCCTCGACCTCGGCAACCTCGAAAACCGTCTGCGCGGTCGCATCGATCAGATCCTGCCGCTGGGCAACCACACCCTGACCTTCAACTTTTCCTACAACGAGCGCTTCTTTAACTACGTCGTCGGCTATCAGATCGCCCACTCGATTCTGGGCATTACCCTCGATTCGCCCGTAATCAACCTGGGCAACACCGGCGTGCTGCTCTCTTATCAGGTCAACGCCGCTTTGATCAACGCCATAAGTGACCGGCCCAACCTACCTGCCCAGCCGGACCTTTCCCGCCTGCGGCTCGCGGGTTCTTTAAGCAAACAGATTCCGCTGGTGGTGGGCACCTACCTGCCGCCCTCGCGCGAGACCCTGCGCTTTACCCAGCAGCCGGTCACACCTGGCCTCTGGCTGGATCTGGGCACCACCCTCTCCCAGTCCTGGTACTCGAGCGGCGACAGCCAGACCTACCTGGGTGGCCGGGTGGGCCTCTCGACGATTATTGGCCGCTTTACGAAGGACCTGTTCGATTACACCAGTCTCAACATCGGCTACAACAACGGTTATGTCAGTGGCCTCTCGCCGTTTTTGTTCGACCGGGTCGCCTCAGCTCAGCAGATCTACGGCGGCATCCAGCAGCAGATCTATGGACCGGTGCGCGCCGGAGTCCAGGTGGCCTACGACCTGTTTTTTCGTAAAGTTGTAGACAACTACTTCTCCTTGAGCTTTGATCGGCGCACCTATTCGCTGTCGCTCATCTACAACCCGGTGCTGCAGACCGGCGGTTTTCAGTTGCGCGTCGATGACTTCAACTGGGGAACCAACCAGTACGGCAAACCTGATCAGGTGACGACGGTCCTGGGCGGTGTCGAGCGCTTTAATCGCACCGGTCCCTGAAGTTATCGACATCAAAATGTATCGCTTGGGGCGCGACAGGCAACTTTAGAGATGATTTTTGTTAGACTCTTACCAGCCTTCGGTAACTCGAAAAGTTAGCCCATTCAGCTATGGACAACGCTTCTGTCAAACCCACGCCGCTGCAGTCCGGGGACGGGGCAGGCATCTCGATGCACGACGAACTTTTTACCGGCAGCGGCCAGATGGGCCGCCTCGTGCAGACCAGAGACTGGTCGCTCACGCCGCTCGGGCCGCAGCACAACTGGCCCCAGAGCCTGAAGACGGCCCTGCGCATCCTGCTCAGTTCACGCTACGCGATGTGGATGGGTTGGGGAGAGGAACTCACGTTTTTCTACAACGACGCTTACCGTCCGACTCTGGGCATCAAACATCCCTGGGCGCTCGGTTCTGCGGCCCGGCAGGTCTGGGCCGAAATCTGGAGCGACATTGGCCCGCGCATCGAGAAGGTGCTGCGCACGGGGGAGGCCACCTACGACGAAGGGCTCTTGCTTTTTTTGGAGCGCAGCGGCTTTTCGGAGGAGACCTACCATACTTTCTCCTACAGTCCCCTGGCCGACGATAGTGGCCGGGTCGTCGGGATGCTGTGCGTGGTTGCAGAGGAAACCGAGCGGGTAATCGCCGAGCGGCGCATGGCCCTGCTGCGCGAGTTGGCCACCGATCTCGCTGTCACCAACACCGAGCAGGAAGTGCTCGCTGCCGTGGAGCGCCGGGTAGGCCACGACCGCAAGGATCTGCCTTTTATGCTGAGTTATCTATTTGAGGCGGAGAGTGGAGGGCGGGCCCGGCTGGCCGGCACCACCGGCCTCGACCCTGCCCTTTCCGTTGTCGCAGCGGCGATCGATCCTGGAGCCGACGATCCCCAGTGGCCAGTGGAGGCTGCCTGGCACGGAACGACGACCACCGTCGGCGACATTGCCAGACGCTTTGGCAATCAGCCGCCTCCAAGCGCGTGGGACCGACCGCCGCTCGAAGCGACGATCGTGCCCCTCAAAAGCCAGGGCCAGGAGCAACCGGCGGGCTTTCTGGTGGCCGGGCTCAGCCCCTACCGCCGCTACGACGACGCCTACGCGGGGTTCATCGATCTGCTGGCCGGGCAGATTGCCGCTGCCCTGGCCAACGCCCGAGCCTACGAAATCGAGCGCAGGCGGGCAGCCGCCCTGGCTGAACTCGACCGGGCAAAGACGACTTTTTTTAGCAACGTCAGCCACGAATTTCGCACGCCCCTCACGCTGATGCTCGGTCCGCTGGAGGAAACCCTTGCGGCTCCAGAAAAGAGTATCCCTGCAAAAGAGCGCGAGCGGTTGCAGATGATCCAGCGCAACGGCCAGCGGTTGCTAAAACTGGTCAACACGCTGTTAGATTTCAGTCGCATCGAAGCGGGCCGGGTGCAGGCGAACTACCAGCCTACGGATCTGGCAGGTTTTACGGCGGAGTTGGCCTCGGTCTTCCGCTCGGCCATCGAGGCGGCAGGGCTGCAGTTGGCGATCGATTGTCCGCCGCTCCCTGAGCCGGTGTACGTGGACCGGGACATGTGGGAGAAGATCGTCCTCAACCTGCTTTCTAACGCCTTCAAGTACACCTTTGAGGGTCAGATCGTCGTTTCGCTCGCGGTGAGCGGCCAGAGTGCGCAGTTGAGCGTCAAAGATACAGGCATCGGCATCGCCGCTCACGAGTTGCCGCGCTTATTTGAGCGGTTTTACCGGGTCGAGGGGGCACGCGGTCGCACCTACGAGGGCAGCGGCATCGGGCTGGCGCTGGTGGCGGAGTTGGCCCGGCTCCACGGCGGCACGATCGCTGTCGCCAGCATTCTGGGCCAGGGCAGCACGTTCACCGTCAACCTGCCGCTGGGAACAAAACACCTCGACAGCAAAGCCGTATCGGCCCCAGACCCCCTCCCTTCCACCGCCATCCGGGTGGATGCCTACGTCGAGGAAGCCCTAAGCTGGCTGTCCACCGCCGACAACACAGCAGCGGCAACGCTTTCTGGCTGGCTGCCGGATCGGCCATTTGAGTCTACCTATCACCGCTCGCGGATCTTGCTTGCCGACGACAACGCCGATATGCGCGAGTACGTGCGCCGCCTGCTGGGCGAGCGCTACACCGTCGAGGTGGTCAGCGACGGCCTGGAGGCGCTCGCTGCTATCGAGCGGGAGTTGCCGGATCTGGTGCTCACCGACGCGATGATGCCGAGACTCGACGGGTTCGAGCTATTAAAAGCCCTCAGACAGCGGCGAGGCGGGGTGGAAGTGCCGGTGATCGTCCTCTCGGCGCGGGCCGGAGAGGAGGCACGCATCGAGGGTCTTGCTGCCGGGGCGGACGATTATCTGGTCAAGCCCTTCTCGGCGCGGGAATTGCTGGCGCGGGTGCAGGCAAACCTGGCGCTGTCGCACGTCCGAAGAGAGACCGAACAGCGGCTGCGCAAGGCAGAACAGCGCACCCGGCTTGCGATCGAGGCGGCCCGGCTCGGCACCTGGCACTACGACCCGTCCGCCGACCAGGGAGAGTTGGATTCCCGACTGTGCGAAATTCTGGGTCTGAGCAGCGAGCATGCCAGGCTGAGCCTCACCGCTGCCCTGCAGAGTGTCCACCCCGACGACCGGCAGCGCGTGGGCGCTGCCCTTGCCGCTGCCCTCGATCCGACTGGGGCGGGCCGCTACGAACTTGAGCACCGGATCGTCCAGCCGGATGGCGGCGTGCGCTGGCTCTCGGTAAATGGCCTGGTGCTCTTCGAGGGCGAAGACACCGCCCGTAGACCCGTCGAGTTCTTCGGCACCGCCCTCGACATCACCGAGCGCAAGCAGGGGGAGTTGTCGCTGCGCGAGAGCGAGGCGCGCCTGGTGGCTATCCTCGACGGCTCCGGCACAGTCGTCTACCTCAAGGATCTCGAAGGCCGCCTGCAACTGGTCAACCGCGAGTTTGAACGGTTGTTCGGCTGGCCCAGAGAAAAAGCAATCGGCAAAACGGACCGGGAACTGTTTGGCGAGGAGCTGGCGGAGCAATTTCTCAAAAACGACCGCCAGGTGCTGGAGGCCAGTCGGCCCCTCGAATTTGAAGAGGTGATTCCGCTGGACGGCGAGCAGCGCACCTATCTGTCGGTCAAATTTCCCCTCTACGACACCTCAGGCAAGGTATACGCCCTCTGTGGCTTCTCGACCGACATCACCGAGCGCAAGCGCAGCGAGAAGATGCTCGAAATCGCCCGCGCCGAGGCGGAGACGGCCAACCGGGTCAAAGACGAATTTCTCGCTGTCCTCAGCCACGAGCTGCGCACCCCGCTCAATCCGATCATCGGCTGGACCCAGTTGCTCCGGCGCGGTGGATTGCCAGAAAAGACGCAGGCGAGCGCCCTTGAGGCGATCGAGCGCAACGCCAAGCTTCAGAACCAGCTCATCGCCGATCTATTAGATGTCAACCGCATCCAGCGGGGCAAATTTGAACTGAAGCTCCAACCGCTGGCCCTGGAAGGGGTCGTGCAACTGGCTGTCGAGACGGTGCGCCCGCTTGCCAAAAATGCCCAGGTCGAGCTGACGGTCGAGGTCGCGAAGAACCTGCCTGAGCTGATGGCCGATTCGGTCCGCCTCACCCAGGTGGTCTGGAATCTGCTCACCAACGCGATCAAGTTCACCCCCGCCGGGGGACAGGTGGAGGTGCGGCTGATGACCACAGCGGGCGGGGTGCGCATCGAGGTGCGCGACAGCGGGGTGGGCATCGCGCCTGAATTTTTGCCGCGCCTGTTCGAGCGCTTTACCCAGGCGAGCGCCGGTACCACCCGCACCCAGGGCGGCCTGGGGCTGGGACTTTTTATCGTCAAGCACATCGTCGAGTTGCACGGCGGCAGAGTCTGGGCCGCCAGTGCCGGTGCAGGCAGCGGGGCAGCCTTCTTCGTCGAGTTGCCCCTGCCCGTCCCGTCGCCCTGAGGGCGCTCCGCTGTGCTACAAGTACGTCAACAGCACCCCAGGAGCATCAGCCGTGCAACTGCAGCAGGACCGCCGCGACAAGCGCACCAGTGGCGAGGGCAACCGGGGCATGGTCTTACTCGGCGTGGCGCTGCTCCTTTTAGCGGGGGTCGGCTCGCGCCTGGGCTACCTGCAACTGGTGCGCGGCAGCTACCACCGCGAACT
The DNA here is from genome assembly GCF_000484535.1 of Gloeobacter kilaueensis JS1. NCBI lineage: Bacteria > Bacillati > Cyanobacteriota > Cyanophyceae > Gloeobacterales > Gloeobacteraceae > Gloeobacter > Gloeobacter kilaueensis. The sequence continues at coordinate 2,253,511 of NC_022600.1, forward strand.
GGCCGAGAACAACCGCATCCGGCTCATCCCGATCCGGCCCCCCCGTGGCCGGATCCTCGATCGCTATGGCCGGGTGCTGGCGACCAACCGCCTCTCCTACTCGGTCTTTCTTGAGCCGATGCAACTGAGAGCCCGGCAATGGCCCGAGGTGCTGGGACGGCTGAGCGGCTTTATCGCCGTTCCGGCGGACAGGATGGCCCAAAAACTGCGGATTGCCGGTTACAACTCGCCCTACCCGGTGCGCGTGCTGCAGAACGTCGAACCGAAGCTGGTGACCGTCCTGCGCGAGCATATTCAACAGTTGCCGGGGATCAGAGTCGATGTCGAGTGGATGCGCACCTATCCCAACGGCCCGATCGCAAGCCACCTGCTGGGCTACACCGGCGAAATCTCGGAGCAGCAGCTGGCCGAGCGCAAGGAGCAGGGCTATCGTCTGGGCGATATCGTCGGCAAGGCCGGTGTGGAGCGGCTGCTCGAAGAACAGCTGCACGGCGAGTGGGGCGGCGAGCCGGTGGAGGTCGATGGGGCCGGTCAGGTGGTGCGCGTGCTCGGAGAACGGCCCCCCAAAGCCGGTGCCGACGTGCGCCTCTCCATCGATCTGAGCCTGCAGAAGGCCGCCGAGTCCGCCCTCCATAGCCTCCAAAAGCGCGGCGCGGTCGTGGCCCTCGACCCGCGCACGGGCCAGGTGCTGGCGATGGCCTCCAGCCCCAGCTACGACGCCAATATTCTCTCAGGCCGGATTGCGACGGCGGACTGGAAGCGGCTGCAGACGCCGGAGCGGCCCCTACTCAACCGCGCCCTCAGACCCTATCCCACCGCCAGCACCTTCAAGATCATCATGACCGCCGCCGCCCTCGAAAGCGGCAAATTTAACCCCGCATCGACCCTGCAGACCTTTGGCGGCCTGCGCATCGGCAGCCGCGTCTTTCGCGAGCACGACGGCGGCGGCTTTGGCCGCCTGGGCTTTGTCGGCGCGCTGGCGATCAGCTCCGATACGTTCTTCTATCAGGTGGGCCTGCGCATCGGTCCCGAGCAAATCGGCCACTGGGCCCGAAATTTTGGCTTCGGCACCCGCACCGGCCTGGGTCTACCCAGCGAATCGAACGGCATCGTGCCCACCCCTGAATGGAAGATGCAGCGCTTCGGCCAGCGCTGGTATCCCGGCGACACCGCCAACACTTCGATTGGCCAGGGCATGGTGCTCTCCACGCCCCTCCAGAACGCGATCATGGTGAGCGCCATCGCCAACGGCGGCTACCGCGTCCAGCCGCACCTGCAGCTTGACAGCCGCCCCGGACTGTCGCCGGTGGGCCTCGCACCGGCGACGCTCAACACGATTCGCCTCGGACTCATCGAAGTCGTGCGCGGCGGCACCGCCCGGCGCTCCCTGGGCAATATCGGCATCCCCAACGCCGGTAAGACCGGTTCCGCCGAACACGGCCTGCGCAAGGCCCGCCAGACCCACGCCGTCTTCGTCGGCTACGCCCCCATCCTCCAGCCCCAGATCGCCGTGTCGGTTTTTCTTGAGAACGGCGGCCACGGCGGCTCCGATGCCGCCCCGATTGCAAAGAAAATTTACAAGGCTTACTTCAGTCATGGCACTAAAAAAAGTGCTTCAACCTCTACAAAGCATGTAGAATGAGCGATTGAAATGCAGGCCCAAGAACACTTCCAGCAGTTCGCGTGCAACTTTCGGGTCTGCTATTGCACGGTGAGGAGTTTCTATGAACAAAGGTGAACTGGTGGATGCTGTCGCCAAGAAGGCCAAGCTGGCCAAAAAAGACGTCGATGCCGTCGTCGGCGCGACCTTCGATGTGATCGTCGAGGCGGTGGCCAGAGGCGACAAGGTGACGCTGGTGGGCTTCGGTTCCTTCGAGCCGCGCAAGCGCTCCGCCCGCGAGGGCCGCAACCCCAAGACCCGCGAGAAGATGCAGATTGCCGAGACGACCGTGCCGGCTTTTTCTGCCGGTAAGCAGTTCCGTGAGGCCGTAGCGGGCTCCGACAAGTCCTAGCCGTGTTTTTTTCGCACCGGCTGTCGGGGCTATTGCGCGTCCAGTCGAGTCTGCTGGTTTTGTGGGCGGGATTGGTCTGTGCCCCTGGGCCTCTCTCCGCCCAGGCGGACGCTCTGAGCGGCCCATCCCGTTCTGAGATCGACGCCTACATCCAGCGGGTAAAGGGGCGGATTATCAGCAGTTTTTCGGGCTTTGCCACCGCCAGACAGCGCGGCATCATCCGCCTGCAGCTCACCCCGCAGGGCCAGCTCAAAGGGGCGGCTCTCGATCAAAGTTTTGGCGACCCCGAGTGCGACCGATCGCTCCTGGCTCACATCCGGCAGCTGGCCCCCTTCGAGCCCCTGCCCGCCTCCTTCAGCGCTCCGGATATCAGCCTCACCCTGCCGTATCTTCCCGACGCGGTGATCGAGCACTATCTAGAAAGCGTCCGTCCCAGCGTCTATGCCCGGCTTTCGGCGTTAGGCCGGATGACCCGCACGGGCGAAGTCGAACTCAAAATCAGCGGCAACGGTACCGTCCGCGTCCGTACCCTGGCTAGCTTCGGCGATCCCCAGCTCGATCGGCGGGCAGTCGAGTCGATCAAAGGTCTCTCGCCCTTACCGGCGATTCCCGGTGCCGCCGATTGGGAAACGGTTTCTACCACGTTCTCCTACGGACCGGCTGCCCCGATTCCGTTGCAGCAGCCGACGATCTTGCCCACCGTCAGGCGCAAGTAGCCTCAGATGCCCCTCGCGATCAGTCGCTCCGCCTGGTCGCGGTCGCGGTGCAACTGCTCGATCAGTTCTCCTACCGAGGCAAATTTTTTCTCGGCCCGCAGGTAATGTTCGAGGGTGATCTTCATCGACTGGCCGTAGAGATCGCCCTGCCAGTCGAGGACGTGGACTTCGAGGGTGCGCCGCTCGCCGCCAAAAGTCGGGCGCACACCGAGGTTAAAAAGTCCCCAGCGCCGCTGCGATCCCCAGTGGGCGCGCACCAGATACACGCCGTCGCCCGGCAGAAACTTGCGCTCGCTCACCTGCAGGTTGGCGGTCGGAAAACCGAGCAGCCGCCCGCGCTGATCGCCCCGGCCAATTTCACCTTCAAGACTGTAGGAGCGGCCCAACAATAGCCGCGCCCGCTCGACATCGCCCGACGCCAGTGCGGTGCGGATGGCGGAGCTGCTGACGCGCTGGCCTTCGATCTGGCGCTCCGCCAGGATCTCGATGTCGAACTGGTATGCGCGGGCGCAGGATTGCAGCATCTCGGTGTTGCCGAGGCGGTCCTTGCCAAAGCGAAAGTTCCAGCCCACCGAGACGAAGCGGGCGCGCAACCCCTCTACCAGAACTTCCTCGACGAAGCGGTGGGCCTCGGTGCTCGCCAGTCGCTCGTCGAAGGGCAGCACGACGATCTGAGCGATCCCCAGGGCCAGAATCTGGCTGCTGCGCTCCCGCTCCGGAGCCAGCAAAAAGCCGGTGCGGCCCGAAAAATACTCCCGTGGATGGGGATCGAAGGTGAGCACCGTCGGGACACCCGGACGGCCAAGCACCGCCTGGATCACCGCCTGGTGCCCGAGGTGAACGCCGTCGAAGTTGCCCAGAGCGACAGCGCAGGGCCGCGCCACCTCCGATACCGATCGAAAAACTGTCACATTCTGCTTCCTGTATGAGGCTCTTCTTAACAAACGCCGCTATCTAAAAAGAGTCTTAAATCTCCTCCAAATGCCTGAAAAGCTTTCCTACACTGCCAGTAAAGCACCCTCTGCTGTTACCTTCGACGTGCAAAGTTTTATTGCGATACCGTTAAAAAAATCTGCGATCGCCAGGATTGCCTGGAGCGCTTTGCTTAGAATAAGTTTTGGGGAATCGCACTTGACCCAGGGGTTTGTACAGCGAATTGGCCCCTCACGTCGTCGTTTCTGCAAGGATTTGACAGGGAAAGCCTTATGGAATGGGTATACAGTTACGCCTGGCTGATTCCGGTGCTGCCGCTGCTGGCTGCGCTGCTTCTGGGCATCGGATTCGTATCGGCCCAGGAGTGGACCAGAAGTCAGCGCTCCCTGGCAGCCGGCCTGAGCATCGGTACGATCGCCGTTGCCTTTGTCTATTCGGTATTGATTTTGCTGCAGGCGATCGGGGGCCATCCGGCCTACACCTGGCAGTTCGAGTGGGCAGCGATGGGCGGCATCGTCGTGCCGATGGGCTACACGGTCGATAATCTCGCAGCGGTCATGCTCACGGTCGTCACCGGCGTCGCCATGCTCGTGATGATCTACTCCCACGGCTACATGGAGCACGATCCGGGCTACGTGCGCTTCTTCTGCTACTTGAGCCTGTTTAGCTTCTCGATGCTGGGTCTGGTCGTCTCGCCCAACTTGATCCAGATCTACGTTTTTTGGGAACTGGTGGGCATGTGCTCCTACCTGCTGGTCGGTTTCTGGTTCTATAAAAAATCGGCTGCCGACGCCGCTCAAAAAGCGTTCATCACCAACCGGGTCGGCGACTTTGGTCTGCTGTTGGGCATTCTGGGCATCTACTCGATTACCCGGACCTTCGATTTTGAGGGGCTTGCCCCGGCGATCCGCACCGCCCTCGAAAGTGGGGCAGTGCCGCTGGCGCTGGTGATTCTCTACAGCCTGCTGGTCTACATGGGTCCGATGGCCAAGTCGGCCCAGGTGCCCCTGCACGTCTGGCTGCCGGATGCGATGGAAGGCCCCACACCGATCTCCGCCCTCATCCACGCCGCGACGATGGTGGCCGCCGGTGTCTTTTTGGTGGCCCGCATCTTCCCGGTCTTCTCGGAGGTGCCGGCAGTTCTCGAAGTCGTAGCCTGGCTCGGAGCGATCACCGCCTTTGTCGGCGCGACGATTGCGATTACCCAGAACGACATCAAGAAGGGCCTCGCCTACTCGACGATCTCCCAGCTCGGCTACATGATGATGGGCATGGGCGTCGGTGCCTACGCCGCCGGGCTTTTTCATCTGGTGACCCACGCCTGCTTCAAGGCGATGCTGTTCTTGGGCTCCGGTTCGGTCATCCACGGCGTCCACGACAACCAGGACATGCGGCTGATGGGCGGCCTGCGCAAGTACATGCCGATCACCGCCGCTACCTTCGGGATCGGTGTACTCGCCATCAGCGGTATTCCGCCCTTCTCCGGTTTCTGGTCTAAGGACGAAATTCTCGGCTACGCCCTCGGCCATAGCAGCTGGCTGTGGCTCATCGGCTTTGTGACCGCCGGGATCACGGCCTTTTATATGGCCCGCATGTACTTTATGACCTTCGAGGGCAGCTACCGGGGCGAAGACCAGATGGCGATCGCCCGCGTGAACGCCTGGCAGCACAACATCGATCAAGACGGCATCGTCCATGGCTTTGCCGAGTTGCCCGCCTACGGCCCCGGCGCGATGGACCGCAATGAACCGCTGCACGCCCAGGACGATGCGCACCACCACGGTCCGGACGATCCCCACGCCCACCACGGTGGCACGCCCCACGAATCGCCCTGGTCGATGACCCTGCCCCTGGTAGTCCTGGCGGTGCCCTCGGTGCTGATCGGCTTTGTCGGGGTGCCCTGGGACAACTGGTTCGGCAAGTTCCTGGGCGAAGGCGGTGGGGAAGGGGCCGCCGAACACGGCTTCGATCTGGCGCACTTCTTGCTGGTGGGTGGCTCCTCGACGCTCCTGTCCCTCACGGGCATCGCCCTCGCCTACTACCTCTACATCCTCAGGCCCGAACTGCCGGGACGACTGGCGCGCCGCTTCGAGTCGCTCTACTTGTTCTCGGTCAACAAGTGGAACTTCGACTGGCTCTACGAGCAGGCGTTCGTCAAGACCTCCAGGCTCCTGGCGCGGGGCACCCTCGAAGTGGACCGCAAGGGGGTCGATGGTGTCGTCAACTTCTCAGGACTCACCACGCTGCTTGCCGGTGAAGGGCTCAAGTACCTCGAATCGGGCCGCGCCCAGTTCTACGTGCTCATCGTCTTTGTCTCCCTGCTGGCGCTCATCGCCGTGCTCGGCCTCCTTTAGCCCACGGGTGCAAACTATGTTTCCTTGGTTGACTGTCATCATCGTTCTGCCCCTGCTGGCCGCCTTCGCCGTACCGTTCATTCCCGAAAAGCGGGTGAAGTGGTTCAGCTTCGGCGTCTGCTTGATCGACTTTGTGCTGATGGTCGCTGCCTTCTGGCTCGACTACGACATCACAAAGCCCGGAATGCAACTGGTCGAGCGCTACAGCTGGATGCCCCAGATTGGCCTGGAGTGGTCGGTGGGAGCGGACGGCCTCTCGATGCCGCTCATCTTGCTCACGGGCTTTATCACTGCCCTCGCCACTCTCGCTGCCTGGCCAGTCACCCTCAGGCCGCGCATGTTCCACTTTTTGATGCTCGCCATGCTCACCGGCATGACGGGCGTCTTTGCCGTACAGGACGTGGTGCTTTTCTTCCTGTTCTTTGAGCTGGAACTGGTGCCGGTCTACCTGATGCTCGCCATCTGGGGCGGCAAGGGCAGGCTGTACGCCGCCACCAAGTTCATCCTCTACACGGCGATTGGCTCGCTCTTTATCATCGTCGTCGGCCTGGCGATGTACTTCTACGGCGACGTGCGCACCCTCAACATGATCGAGCTGGCGGCCAAGAACTACAACTCCACCTTCCAGAACCTCTGCTTTTTGGGACTCCTGATCGCCTTTGCGGTCAAGCTGCCCATCTTCCCGCTGCACACCTGGCTGCCGGATGCCCACGGCGAGGCGACCGCCCCTGTCCACATGCTGCTCGCGGGCATCCTGCTCAAGATGGGCGGCTACGCCCTGATGCGGATGAACGTCGGTTTCTTTCCGGAGGCGACGCGCCTGTTTGCGCCGCTGCTCATCGTGTTGGGCATCGTCAACATCATCTACGCCGCCCTCACCTCCTTTGGTCAGCGCAACCTCAAGCGCAAGATCGCCTATTCGTCGATCTCGCACATGGGCTTTGTGCTGATCGGTATCGGGTCGCTCTCGCAAATTGGCATGGGCGGGGCGATGCTCCAGATGATCTCCCACGGTCTTATCGGTGCCTCGCTCTTTTTCCTGGTCGGGGCCACCTACGACCGCACCCACACGCTCATCCTGAACGAAATGGGCGGTATCGCCCCCAAGATGCCCAAGATCTTCGCGATGTTTACCGCCTGCTCCCTCGCCTCCCTCGCCCTGCCGGGCATGAGCGGCTTTGTCGCCGAGTTGATGGTCTTTGTCGGCATGACCACCACCGACGCCTACAGCTTCCAGTTCAAGGCGCTGGTGATCTTGTTCGCCGCCTTCGGGGTGATCCTCACGCCCATCTATCTGCTCTCGATGCTGCGCGAAATCTTTTACGGCAAGCTCAACCACAAGGTCGTCCACGAGGAGGAGCTATTTGACGCTGAGCCGCGCGAGGTGTTCATCATCGCGAGCCTGCTGGTGCCGATCTTTGGGATCGGTCTTTATCCGAAGTTGACGACCGATATGTACGTCGCTACCACCGACCGCCTGGTCGATGTCACCCGCGAACGCACCGCCCGCTCGGTGCCGCCCCGTCTTCTGGGCGGCATCTATAATTTCCCGGTGGCCAAAGACTCGATCAGCCTGCGCTGAGGACCAGTCTTTTCAAGAAAAAGCCCTGTCTGAGCCAACAGACGGGGCTTTTTCTGATCCCTGGAAGCAAGTCTGGCCTGGGGGGAAGGCAGGAAGGGGGGACCGATTGCGGTTTGCCTGAAGCCGGCGAACCGGGAAGGGAACCGAAGCTCTACCATCCCATAGCCACAACTGCGCTCGCTTATGCAGAGGATTTCGCCTGCTTGCGAGCTTTGTTAAATCTTTATCGAAAACCGATCGTCCGATACAATGATTGGCCTGCGGTATTGGACAGATTTACGTATCTTCCCCTTCCTAGAGTCAAAATCCTATGCAAGCGCGTCAGGTATTCTCAACATACCCCGTGTTCGATGCAAGCCGGATGCGCTGGGAGCGCATTCCCCGGTTGCAGCGGAACATGCAAATCTGGTCGGAGCAAGAGCCGCAGGCGTCCTATTCGATCGAGCAGTGGCTGCTTTTTTGGTATGGGCGCTGGCGCAGGGGGGACGATCCACTGGCAGTCGAGCACCTGACCTGTTATCTTTATGAGCCTGCCTGCTGGGCAGCACGGGACATGCAGAACAGTTTCCGGCGGCACGACGAACTGGGGGATCTGGTACAGATGGCGATCACGGGCGTCGGGCGCGTCCTGGAGCACTACAACCCGGAGCGGGGCATCGATCTTAAGCGCTACGCTGCCCGCGTCTTCAAAAATATGCTCAATCGCATCCTGCGGGAGCGGCACGAGGCAGAAGTCTGCACGGACTGGTCGCTTTTGCGCAAGTACAGTCTCAGATGCCTGCACAAAGCTCTGCAGCGCAGCGGCTACACAGGTCCGGCGCTAGAGTGTCGCCTGAGCGCTGCGAGCGCCTTCAAGACAATCTATGTTCCGCAGCGCAAAGCTGGTTCTTCTCATCTGCAGCCGCCGCCGAACGAGGTCTGGCTGGCCATCGCCGGACATTACATCTACCACAGCACCCCAGACTCTCCCTCTGCGACAGTGGCCCAACTGCAAAGCTGGCTGGAGGACTGCGCCAAAGCGCTGCGCCGCCACCTGATCATCGAGGTCAGCCTTGCCGACTTGAGCAGCGAAGCCTCGCGGGATCTGCTCGATTATCTGCAGCCAGCGGGACCGACGCCCATCGAGCAATTGATCGAACAAGAAAGCGCCGAAAGACGTCGGCTTCTGCACGCCCAGATCAACGCCGTACTGGTAGACGCCCTCCACCGGCTGGACCTGCCCCTGCAGCAGTCGCTCCAGCTTTATTACAGCGGCAGTTTGAACCAGCAGCAGATTGCCTCAGAATTTGATGTTCAACAATACACAGTTTCGCGCTGGCTCCATCGGGCCCGCACAAAACTTCTTGTTGCGGTAGGTAGCTGGGTCCACCAAAACCTGCATGTTTCGCTGGAACCGAACATAGTGGAAGGTATGGGTATGAATACGATCCTTGAAGACTGGCTCCAACTGCACTTTCAACCTTCCGATCCAGGAGAGCTAAACCTGTGACCCTCGAATCTTCTATTTACTGTCCGGATACCCTCTGGCTTGAAATCCCAGCGGCAGCCCTCAGGGCGGAGCGGCGGGCCTACTCCCACGGCAGCGTGCATTGGAGCGCCTACCTCAATCAACTGTGCCAGGCAACGGTTCTGGAGTGGATCCAGCAGGATTTTGAACCTTCCGCCCAGGTCTGGCCTGCGGTTGCAGACCAGCCGGCCCTCCGAGAATTTGTGAGTGGTACGGCGATTGTCTGCGGCGCGTTGAGGCTGGTCTTTTTGCCCAGCGAACAGATCGACCGCGACGAATTTCGCATTCCCCGCGAGTGGGTCGAAATTCCGGGTTGGGCGGCCCACTATTACCTGCCCGTCGAGATCGATTGCGAGAACGACCGACTGGGGATCTGGGGCTTCGTGCGCTACGAGCAGCTGCACTTTGATCTCATCGACCACCGCGACCGCACCTATTGCCTGGACGGCTGGCGCGTCAATCCGAACCTGCACACGCTCTGGGCAGCTTATGAGTTGGAGGTGCGTCCTCCCGACCCCCAGCCCGTAGCCCCAGCCGCCCTCAGCAGCAGTCAGGCAGAACAGCTGATTGCCCAGTGGAGCGACCGGCGGCAAATGCTCTCCCCCCGACTGCAGGTCTTCGACTTCAGTCAGTGGCTGGCGCTGCTTTCTGATCCTGATTGGCGGGAGCAACTCTACGCCGAGCGCCATCGCCATTCGGTGCTGCGCTGGCTGCAGCGGGGCAGTGAGCTGCCGAGCGGCTGGTGCAGACCCCTGGCACCGGCGGGTGGACGCGGCAGGAGCAGCGGGCAGGCCGTGCTCCGCCAGTTGCAGATCGCCGGTCAGCAGTACGAACTGCGCGTCTTTCCGCTGCCGGACCGCCCCGACTACACCTGGCGCTTTGAGTTGCGCAACTGCCGGGGGCGGGTGCCAGGCGGCCTCAAACTCAGGCTTTTGACCGACGAAAGGCAGCCTTTTGAAAACAACGAGGAGACAGCCCAGACAGCGACCGACGAACTCTACATCGACGTACAGCTCGATCCGGGCGATGGCCTGATCTGGGAGATCGAGCCGCAACCGGACAATTTTGTCCATGAGGTTCTCTACTTTTAATCTCTCAATCTCTAGCGGCGGCTGGAGACGCCCAGATGACTGAAGGCGATCGTCGGCAACGCGGTCGAACCGAAAACCCAGCTTGTCTCGCGGGACAGTCCCAGCAGTTGGGTGCTGAACGCCTCGAAGATATTGCCGGCAACCATCGTATTTTTGAGGCGACCGACGATCTCGCCCTTCTCGATCTTGTAGCCCAGATCGAGGTTGACCGAAAATTCGCCCGCGAGCGTATTGGATTGACCGGCACCGAGCACCTGCTCGACCAGGATACCCTCGTCGATCGAGCCGATGAGTTGGGCGGTTGTTGCCCTCCCCCCGGCCATACAAAAATTGACCAGTCCCGGTGCGGGCCGGGCGAGGCCACTGCGAAAGCCGTTGCCGCCCGGCAGTCGGCCTGCCCGCGCTGCCCAGGTGCGGTCCCAGTAAAATTCTTGCACCACACCTCGCTCGATAAATTGCTTGGCTCTTGTCGGTGTTCCCTCGTCGTCGAAGCCAGTGGCAGCGGTGCCCTGATCGGGAGCTTCAAAAAGCGTCAGCTCTTCGCTGAAAACCTGCTGGTCCAGCCTGTCCGCCAGGGGAGAGGTCTTCTGGAGGACCGTCTGCCCCGAGAGCGCCGTTTGAAAGAGCCCCCCCAGGGTAAAGGCCGCCGCCATCGGCGAGAAGACGACCGGTAAAGTGCCGCTCTCCACCCAGGCAGTGCGCTCGGCCCGGCGGAACTTGGCAATTACCCCGGCAACCAGTTGCTCGTAGTCCGGCTCGCCGTCGCGCTCGACCGCAAAGTCCGAGACCTCCAGTAAGTCGGCATCGCGCACCAGGTTGCCAGAAAGCGAGGCGCTCACCGTCGTCCGCTCACGCCTGCCGGTGGTGCCGCCGGTGGTGGCAATCTCGACCTGCGATCGGCGCAGGGTAAAAGCAGCGCTCACCAGAATATCGCCGTTGTAGTCGCGGATGCGCGCCACCAGCTCATCGCCCAACCGCACAAAATGGTCGCCACTCGGCACCGTAAAGAGCCGGCTCGCCCGCCCTTCGGGCAACTCGCCCGCCGCTAAAAAGTCGAATTCAGCCGGATCGCCGCTGCCCGCCGTCTCGATTGCCGCCGCCAGCAGCGCTTCGAGGCGACTCAGGTCAGTAGAACTGGCAAAACCCAGCCGCCCCTGCGAGAGGACGCGCAGGGCAATACCGGTAGTCGCCCGCGTCTGCAGGCTTTTGAGGCGGTTGGTCTCGAATTTGACCGGGGTTTCATCGAGCTGGAGAAAGTAAACCTCCGCCTGGACCCCCTGCTGCCGGGCAAGGGCGAGCAGTTTCTGGACACTATCGTTCACGGCAATTTGGGTAGATGAATGGGGCGGCGGCGCAGGCGCGGTTCAGCCGTCGCCTGCACCCGCGTCGGATTGATGACGCGGCCTGCCACATCGAGGTGCCAGATCTGCTGGCTGTTGAGATTTTTGAGTCGCCGGGAAGCACCGTCCCAGTGGAAGGTGCCGTCCCACTCGCAGTGCAATAGACCGTCCTCGATCACCGCGACCGATTGCAGAAGGCGATTACACAGCGGGCAGTGGCGTGGCCTGATCATATCTCTCCTGATAAAAAGTGATTGCCTGGCTTGAGAATAGCAAACCCTTCCCCACGATACAAAGCCTCCGGCGGTTATTCACCTTTTTTTGTGGCTCGAATGTCGATATTTTCTGCCGAAGCCTGCCTTTAGAACGTCGGACAGTAGCGGCAGGCAGACAAAAGCAGCGGTCGTGGCTATCCCAGTCATTCGATCCGGTTAACACCAGCTTCGATCGGCAATTGGGGGAGCGGTTGCCGACGCTGCCGCCCCGCCCTCGTGCTGCCGATTGTCTCGGATACTACCGAATATGAACAATTCCTAAAAAAACAAGCAGGCACGAAAAATTTCTGGAACTCTAGAGGTTGAAGATGTGTTCTCAGAAAGAAGTTATCCCGTGAATACCGGTGGTAAGCCCCTGGCAACCAAGCATCGCCTTTGCTATCAGGATGTCTATGCCTGCCCGATCTGTCGTCACGGCGAGATCGCGGGCCTGGTCCTCACCGAAGCCTTTGCCTGCAATTTCTGCAGACACATCTTTACTGCCGACCTCGAAGAAAACACGCTTAGGGTCGAGGACAGTTCACAGCCTTTAAGCTGGCGCTGGAACGGTCGGCACTGGCAATCGATTCATCGCGAAGATTTTGATCTGACGCTCGTGATCTGGATTGTCGGTCTGGCATTGATTGTCTTCCCACCGACGCTGGTCTGGTTTTCTTACCGTTCGCTGCCCCAGCCGCCGCTGTTGTTCCCAACGATCTGGACGGTGCTGACGCTGGTGGCGCACCTCGCTCTGGTGGGCTGGCTGCTGGCTGAGCACTATCAATTTCCGCTCTACATTGCCGGTAAGATCCGCCTGCGCACCTGGATGGAGCATCGCGATTCTAAAGCCTGATGCCCCGCTCGGGCACTCTTTTGCTGTGGGGCAGTCATGAAAAAGGACCGAGCGGACAGGCAACGGTCCCCAGCTTCGGGATCCCCGATTATGACCCTCCCTGTTCCCTCGGATCATAGCGGGAATACCCCCCTTCCAAGGGCAGAGTATAGCACACGCCCTGATCGCGAGTAATGTGCGGACCGAGCCGTTGTGCTTGAAAATTCCGGCAGGCCAATCGCCTATGCATCTCCGCTTTGAACCAGGAAAGCTGGGGACGGACTGATACAGTGGTTCTGTCGTGGCATACGAGGCCGAACGTGGAGCCGGTACAGGATTTTTTTCATTACCTGAGCAACTTCGATGCGCTGATTCGCACCGGTGGCTATCTGGCTTTGACGGCGATCATCTTTGCAGAGACGGGCCTGCTGGTCGGGTTTTTTTTGCCGGGCGATTCGCTTTTGGTGGCGGCGGGCGTGCTCATCGCCGCCAGCGGCCTGCTCAATATCTGGGTGCTGACGGGCCTGCTCATCGCCGCTGCCATCGGCGGCAATGCCGTCGGCTACTGGATCGGGTCAGCGGCGGGGCCCCGCTTATTTCGCCGCGAGCAATCGCTGTTGTTTTCTAAAAAGAGCCTGCTCAAGGCCGAGCGCTTTTACCTCCGCCACGGCGGCAAGACGATCGTGCTCGCCCGCTTCGTCCCGATTATCCGCACCTTCGCGCCGGTGGTGGCGGGGGCGGCGGGGATGTCCTTTCGGACATTTATGCTCTACAGCGTCTTTGGCGGCATCGCCTGGATTGGCCTGCTGTTGCCTGGCAGTTACTTTTTGGGCCGGCTGATCCCAGATCTCGAAAAAAACATTCACCTGGCGGTCGCCCTGGTGATTGTCCTGTCGCTGCTGCCGCCTTTGATCGAATATCTCAAGACCCGCCGGGAACCCCACACCTCCTGATCTTAAAAAACTACCCGCTCTGGGCGAAAGCGCGGTCCTGGCTGCGCTATGATGCGCTGCGACCCACCCGCGACTGCTTCTGGTCTTTATGCCGACTGCCCTGTACCGGCTGACAGGCTTCCTTATCGCCTGGTGCTGCTGTCCTGCCATCGCCTTTGCCCAGATCCCCGAGACGGCTCCGCCCCAGGGCCTGCGCGAGAACAACCCGCGCCTGCACGCCCTCACCGGAGCGCGCATCGTCGTCGCCCCCGGCAAAGTGATCGAAGATGGCACCCTCCTCCTGCGCGACGGTCTGATCGAGGCGGTGGGCGGCAAGCTCACCATTCCGGCTGGAGCGAGAGTCTGGAAGCTCAGGGGCCGGGTGATCTACGCGGGCTTTATCGACAGCTACACCTCCCTCGATCTGCCCAAAGATCTCCAGCCGCCTAAACCGCGCCCAGAAGAAGGCGAAGCAAACGAAGCGAAGCCCCCGGAAAAAAAAGCGCCCCCCGCTGGAGCGGCGGCCTGGAACGAGCGGGTCACCCCCGAGCGCAATGCCGCCGACGCGCTCACCATCGATGCCACGGGCACCGAAAAGTTGCGCAACCTCGGTTTTACCAGTGCCCTCAGCGCACCGGGCCGGGGCGTCTTCCGGGGCAGCAGCGCCCTTATCAACCTGGGCAGTGGCGACGGCAACCGGGTGGTACTGGTGCCGAAGCTGGCCGAGCACATTGCCTTCGAGCAGTCGCGCTTTCGGGAGGACCGCTATCCGGTGTCGCTGATGGGTTCGATCGCCCTCATCCGCCAGACGTTCCTCGACGCCGACTGGTACCGCCGCGCCCAGGCCGCCTACAGTCGTTCTGCCGCAGGACTGGTGCGGCCTGAGACCAACGAGGCGCTCGCCGCCCTCGAAGAAGCCTCCACCGCCAAGATGCCCGTCGTCTTCGAGGCGCAGGACGAGCTGGACCTGTTGCGGGCGCTGCGCCTGGTGGACGAATTTCACCTGCGCGGCCTGCTTGTGGGCAACGGCTACGAGTACCGGGTGATGGACGAGCTGCAGGCGGCCCGCACACCGGTGATCGTGCCCCTCGATTTTCCGGGGGCCCCGGAGGTGGAGACGCCCGAAAAAGCGCTCGATATCCCCCTCGACGAGCTGCAGCACTGGGACCAGGCTCCCGACAACCCGGCCCGGCTGGCGGCGGCAGGCATTCCCTTTGCTCTCACGACAGCCCGCCTCGCCAGGCCCGAGGAGCAGTTCTGGACGCGGCTTCGGCGCTCGGTGCGGCGCGGCCTCAGTGCCACGAGCGCCCTCGCCGCCCTCACCACCACCCCGGCCCGGCTCTGGGGCGTGAGCAACCGCTACGGCACGATCGAGCCCGGCAAGGTGGCAAATCTCGTCGTCGCCGACGGGGATCTGTTTACCGGCAAGGCGAACGTGCTCACCGTCTGGGTCGATGGCCAGTACTACCAGACCGATAGAGGCGAAGCGGCGGACCCACGGGGCAGCTGGCAGGTGAGCTGGTCCGGGGCGAGCGCCCCCACCGCCCTCGACATCAAAGGCGAGGCGGGCAAACCCAGGGCGAGCCTGGCGGGCAGCGACCTCACCGCCGCCCTCGATGGCGAGCAACTGGTGCTGCTTGCGCCAGCCAGACTTTTTGGCACCACCGGCGGGCTGGTGCGCCTCAGCGGCCAGATCGCAGAGGACAGCCTCAGCGGCACTGGCCAGCTACCCGATGGCCGTTTTTTTGACTGGAGCGCCCGCCGCACCGCCGTGGGTGCCGCCGCAGACAAGGACAAGGACACCGACACCGACAGAGCAAGTAGCGCCCCTGCCACCTACCCGGCGGGAGCCTTCGGTCGCGCCCAAAAACCCGATCAGCCCGAGTGGGTGCTGGTGCGCGGCGGCACGCTCTGGACCAGCGCCGCTGCCGGTAAGCTCGTCGAGTCCGACCTGCTCGTTCACCGGGGCAAGATCGCCCGCCTCGGACCCAATCTCGTCGCCCCAGCCGGGGCAACGGTGATCGACGCGCGCGGCGGGCATATTACACCCGGTCTCATCGACTGTCACTCCCACACGGCGATCAGCCGGGGGGTGAACGAGGGCACCCACGCCGTCACCAGCGAAGTGCGCATCGGCGACGTGCTCGATGCCACCGACATCAACCTCTACCGCGAACTGGCGGGCGGTCTCACCGTCGCCAACGTCCTGCACGGCTCGGCTAACCCGATCGGCGGCCAGAATCAGGTCATCAAACTGCGCTGGGGCGAAAAGCCGGAGGGGCTCAAATTTGCCGGGGCGATGCCGGGCATCAAGTTCGCCCTGGGCGAGAACGTCAAGCAGTCCTTTCGGCCCCAGTCGAGCCGCTATCCCCAGACGCGCATGGGGGTCGAGCAACTGTTGCGCGACAATTTTTTGGCGGCCCGCGACT
Organism: Gloeobacter kilaueensis JS1; assembly: GCF_000484535.1. Lineage (NCBI taxonomy): Bacteria > Bacillati > Cyanobacteriota > Cyanophyceae > Gloeobacterales > Gloeobacteraceae > Gloeobacter > Gloeobacter kilaueensis. Next base: position 2,269,493 of record NC_022600.1, read on the forward strand.
ACGAGCGGAACTTTGAGCGCTATCGCGTCGGGGCGACGCTGCTGCCGCCCCGGCGGGACCTCCAGCTCGAAGCCCTCGTCGAAATCTTAAATGGCAGGCGGCTGGTTCACATCCACTCCTACCGCCAGGACGAGATCTTGATGTTCACCCGGCTCGCGGAGCAGCTGAAGTTTCAGATCGGCACCTTTCAGCACGTGCTCGAAGGCTACAAGGTGGCCGACGCCATCGCGAGAGTCGGGGCGGGCGCTTCGAGCTTCAGCGACTGGTGGGGCTACAAGGTCGAAGTCTACGACGCTATCCCTCAGAACGTGGCGCTGATGACGCGGGTGGGGGTAGTAAGCTCGGTCAACTCCGACAGCGACGATCTGGCCCGCCGCCTCAACACCGAAGCGGCCAAGTCGATCCGCTACGGCGGCCTCAGCGAAGAAGAAGCGCTCAAGCTCGTCACGATCAACCCGGCCAGGCAGCTGCGCATCGACCGGCAGGTGGGCTCGCTGGAGGTAGGCAAGGACGCCGACTTTGTGATCTGGAGCGGGCCGCCGCTTTCGAGCAAAAGCCGCGCCGATGCGACCTGGATCGACGGGCGGCGCTACTTCGATCGCGACGAGGATGCCCGGCTGCGGACCGCCAATGCCCAGGAGCACGAGGCGCTCGTTCAAAAAGCGCTCGTCGAGCGCCAGAAGATGCTCGGCACAGGTGGCCGCGCCGCTGACAAACCGACTACCCCAGGTTCTACTCCCACCCTCGAAGCAGGTGATTTTGCCTATGCGCTCGAACACCGCTCGCTCTACCACGACGGTCGCGGCCATATCGACTGTTCTGATCGCGATCATCGCACTCTGTACGGCGATCGCCCCTAGCCGGGCCAGCGACCTGGTGCCGCCTCCGCCCCAGACGCGCCCCATCGCCCTGGTGGGCGGTACGATCCATCCGGTGAGCGCCCCCGCGATCGAGGCGGGGCAGATCGTCATGAGCGGCGGCAAGATCGTGGCGGTGGGCAAAAATCTGTCTCTGCCTCCCAACGCCGAGGTGATCGATATAACCGGAAAGCACGTCTATCCGGGATTGATGGCCGCCCACAGCGAACTGGGGCTGGTGGAGATCGGCTCGGTGCGTGCCAGCACCGACACCGCCGAGAGCGGATCGATCAATCCGAACGTGCGGGCGGCGGTGTCGATCAACCCCGACAGCGAATTGTTGCCCGTCGCCCGTACCGGCGGCGTGCTCACCGCCCTCAGCGTGCCCCAGCCAGGGGGCGAGGACGGCCTGATTACCGGCACCTCTGCCCTCATCCAGCTCGACGGCTGGAGCTGGGAGGAGATGGCCCTCAAGCCCCGCGTCGGCCTGCACATCTTCTGGCCGACCCTCGCGATCAACCGCGACCCGAGCTTTCCCAAGTCGCCCAAAAAACAGCAGGAGGAGGCCCAGAAGCGCCTGCGCCAGATCGACGACACCTTTGCCGTCGCCCGCGCCTACCGCCTCGCCCGCCTGCACAACAGCGCCGCCCAGGACCACGACAGCCGCTGGGAGGCGATGATCCCGGTCTTCGAGGGCAAGCTGCCGGTATTTATCCATGCCGACGAATTGAGCCAGATCGAGTCTGCCCTCGCCTGGAGTGCCGGGCAGAAGCTCTCGATCGTGCTGGTGGGCGGGCAGGACGCCTGGCGGGTGGCAGGTCGCCTCAAAGAGCGCGACATTCCGGTTATTATCAGTCCCCTCATCGCCCTGCCCCTCAGGCGGGACGATCCCTACGACGCACCCTACACCAGTGCCGCCAAACTCTTCCAGGCCGGGGTGCGCTTTGCGATCGCCAACGACGGCAGCAGCTTTGCTGCTCCCCACGAGCGCAACCTGCCCTACCAGGCGGCGATGGCCGCCGCCTACGGCCTGCCCCCGGACGAGGCGATCAGGGCAATCACCCTCTACCCGGCCCAGATTCTGGGGGTGGCGGATCGACTCGGGTCGCTGGAGGTGGGCAAGGACGCCACCCTCATCGTCACCACCGGCGATCCGCTCGAAATGGCTACCCAGACCGAGCGCGCCTACATCCAGGGCCGCAACATCGATCTGGCCAACCGCCAGACGCGCCTCTACGACAAGTACCGCCAGAAGTACGAGCGGCTGTTGCGCACCGCTACTCCGGCCAGTTCGACTGGCGGCAGGCAGTAGTACGATCGAAGCAGAGATGAGGGAGAGAAAAGCGTATGAGCGAGCAGCAGCAGCAGCGTAATTGTGCCGAGGTCTGCCAGAACGGCTGTATCGAGGCGGCGAACGGCACCCCCGAAAAATGCCCGCACTACGAGAGTATGCTCCAGGCTCGCGCCACCGTCGAGAACACCTCCTTTGACCGACTGATGGAACTGGCAGAAGAAGGGGCGATCGAATCGCGCCTGCGGGGCATCGGGGCCACCCCCAAATTTGAAGATCTGCCCCCGGAAGTGCGGCGGATGCTCACCGGCGAGGGCTGATTGTCCCGGAGGCGGTAGACTCAACAGAGTTTCTGCTCATCGAGACGGTGAAGACGCTCCTTGCTGCGCTGACGCTGCTTCTGCCCTGGCCGGTGCGCCGGTGGGTGCTGGTGCGCTTCTGGGGCTACCGGATCGACCCGACCAGCCGCATCGGCCTTGCCTGGATCTTTCCGCGCCGCCTGGTGCTGGCGGCCCACAGCCAGATCGGCCACCTGAACGTCTGCAGGGGACTCGACGAGCTGCGCCTCGAAGAACACGCCCGAATTGGCCGCCTCAACTGGATCAGCGGTTTTCCGGCGAGGCCCGACCGCCACTTTGCCCACCAGCCGGAGCGCTCGCCGCGCCTCGTCCTGGGCCGCCACGCCGCGATCACCCACCGCCACCTCATCGACTGCACCGACACGGTTCGCCTGGGCAACCACGCAATCTTGGGAGGGTACCGCTCGCAGGTGCTCACCCACGCCATCGACCTCGAGCGGGGCCGCCAGCACGCTGCCCCGGTGCAGATCGGCAACTACTGTTTTGTCGGCACCAGCTGCGTGTTGCTGGGAGGCAGCCGCCTGCCCGACCATTCAGTACTTGGGGCGATGAGCCTGCTCAAGGACGCCTTCAGCGAGGAGTACACCCTCTACGCCGGTGTGCCCGCGACGGCGCGCAAGAACCTCGGCACAGACTGGAAGTACTTTTCGCGGCCAGAAGGCTACGTCTGGTAGGTGGCGATGTCCGGCATCCTCGAAGGCAACGACCCTTACACCCAGCCCAGTTTCAGCCGGGCGAACCGGCTTGGGCGGCTCGTCTGGGGGCTGGTCCGGCTGGTGGCCTTTCGATTTAGCCCCCGGCCCCTGCACGCCTGGCGGGCCTTCGTGCTGCGCTGCTTTGGGGCAAAGCTGGGCCGGGGCTGCCACATCTATCCGGGGGTCAAGATCTGGGCTCCCTGGAACCTCGAGTGCGGCGACTACGTGGGTATCGCCGACGGCGTCACCCTCTACAACCAGGATCGAATTGCGATCGGCAGCCGGGCAACGATCTCCCAGGGTTCGCACCTCTGCACGGGTACCCACGACTACACCCGGCCCCACTTTCCGCTTCGTACTGCGCCGATTGCCGTCGGGGATTGCGCCTGGATCTGTGCGGAGGTGTTCATCCATCCGGGGGTGCGGGTGGGTGAAGGAACCGTGGTCGGTGCCCGCGCCGTCGTCACCGCCGATCTGCCCGCCTGGACTGTCTGCGCCGGTCATCCCTGCCGGGTGCTCAAGCTGCGCCCGAGGTGGGAATAACCTATTCGACCCGGCGCAGGCCGCGCAACCAGCGGTAGGGGTAATAGAAGGGCACCAGCGACCGGTGGGCAATTCCGTAGCGCTCCTGCATGTACTCCGCGTCTGGAAACAGGGCTCGCCGGACAAGCTGCCACTTCTGCCGCCAACGGATGACCCCCGAAAGATCCGCAAGCAGGCGCTGGGCGCGGGTCCGCTCGCCGGGGGCGAGGGCACCGAAGGCGCGCAGTTCAGTAGCAGTGACTCGCAGGGCGCGCAGGTCTTCGACGATTCCCCGAGGCACCGGCACCGCCCAATCGGTGGCCAGCTGCAAAAGGGTGCGCTGCAGCGGCAGCACCAGGCTGTTGCCTTGCGCTTGCTCCAGGAGCACTTCCCAGTCCAGATCCTGTCCGCAGCGGACAAGCAGCTCGGCAATATCCTGCAGCCAAAGAAGGGAGCGGCCTCCGTGGTGCAACTGCAGGTGGGCGCACAGGTAGAGCACTTCTGCTTCGAGGCCCAGCACCAGGGCCATCCGATCGCCGATGGGGCTGCGGCGGGCCGTTTGCCAGAACCACTCGCCCGCGAGGGCCCGCTGATAATAATTGGGGCCGATGAGCCGCCAGTGCAGATCGACGTAGACATCCACCAGCCCCCGCCTGTGCAGCGATTCCTCGTTGCGGAAGGCGGCGTTGAATCCAGTCGCGATCTCCGTGCGGGTAGGAGCGAAGTGCAGCGCTTTGAGCACCTGGCGCGCCACCGGCAAAGCAGCGGGACGGATGAGCAGATCGAGATCCTGCATGGGCCGCACGGCGATGTCGCCGTAGAGGCGTTCGGCCAGCGCCGCTCCTTTGAGAACGATCACCTCCACCTGCGCCCCTGCCAGCGCCTGGAGGATGTCTGCCAGGGCAGCAAACAGCAGCGCGTTGCGGCAGGCGTTGCGCCGGTAGGCCACTTCCCACTCCGCTTCGACGGCGGCAGGAACGAGCGCCTGGTGGTGGACGACGCTGTAGAGCAGGGGGCCCAGGGCTTCTGAATTCACGATCTGACAGCAGCGCTCCCAGTCGAGGGGCGGCTGGTCACGGGCCAATTCCAGCGCCTCCGGCTCCCAGCGCCCGCGCAGGCAGAGCACCAGCCACCGGGTCAGTTCTTCGTCCACCGCAGGCACCGGCATGGGCTACTACTGTCCGTACTTCTGGGCCAGTTCACCGACGCGGGCCAGACTGTCTTGAAGGCGGTCGAAGCGGCCAGGAAAGTGCTGCGCCAGGCGGCGGGCAATCGCTTCGAGGGTGAGCTGGCCGTCCATCTGTTCGAGGATGAACCGGTCGATCTTGCCTTCTTCGCCCAGGCTGGGCACGGAATCCGCCGCCTGCCGCCGCAGCCGCTCCAGCGAAAGGGGCATCCCGTAAAAGGTGGACTGGCGAAAGCTCATCTTTTCGATCTGGCTGTCCCAGCGCCAGATATATTCTCCCCCGACCAGTCTGGCGCTGAGTTGAACAACGATCGTGTCGCCGACAGCGACATTCACCGGTTCGGACCAGGGCAGAAAGCCGCTGCCGTAGATCGTGGTCGGCTGGGCTGTGCCGGGGCGGTTACAAAAGCCAATGCCGGGAGCGAGCACGGCGTCGAACCAGAGCAAGAGCCCGTGGGCGGTGCCGGACCGGGTCACCTGCCAGCGCAGTTCACCCTCGACGTCGCTGGTTTCGACGGTTCTGTAATCGAGGGTGGCCCAACGCTCGGGCGGGGCGAGCAACTGCTCCGGGCCGACCGGGCCGTGGTGAAAGCTGTTGCGCACGATGGGCAGGGCGGCCCGCAGATCGAGGTTGTGGCAGTTGTCCGTCCAGGGCAGTGTGCAGGAGTGGTAGAGGGCTTCGGACTCGATGATCGCTGCCCAGAGCACGTCCTGCTCGGGAATGAGTGCCCCATCGGGTGCCAGAAAGCGCCGCCGCGCATCGATGATCGTCGGCAGATGGTTGCGAAAAAGCGGCAGCGCCCCGCGCAGGTCCGAGACGATCAGATCGGCGCGCTCCGGCAACTGCACCGCGTTCGACCAGTTCTGGAGAAATTCGATGCGATCCGCGCAACCGGCGGCCACAGCAACCTCCTGCGCCAGGGCGATCGTATCGTCCGCCTCGATGGCGTAGACCCGACGCGCCCCGAAGCGGCAGGCGAGCACCGCAAAGACGCCGGTGCCGGTGCCGATGTCCACGACCACCGCCCCAGGCGTCACCCGTTGCCGCAACGCCCGCTCGTAGGCGCGCGAGCGCACCCCATCGGCGATCATCTGGCCATGATTTAAAAGGACGTACATCTAAGATCCGGCCCGCTCGCACAGGTGTTGCGCCAGATCAAGATAGCGGATCAGCCGCACCTCGTTGCGGTAGTAGTCGAGAATCGCCCGCCCGATCAGCCCCAGGCGCTCGGCGAACGGGGGCAGACCGGCTGTGGGATCAAAAAGGGGCCGCTCGCGGGCGGTGGGTTCTTCTTGAGCGGCGAGAAATTCGGTAGAAAAACTGAGGCGCGGCTCGCCTGTCCCATCGGATTTGCCTCCCCAGTGCAACAGCTCGCCGTCCCAGATGAGCGCTGCACCGGCAGCTACCGGCAGGGCGCGGCTGTGGTGCAGCAGGGCGAGCAGCGTTTCTTTTGTGAGCATCTGCAGATCATCGCGCCAGCTTCCCACTGGCGCATTTTTCGGAACGGCGTAGAGGCAGCCGTTTGCGGGTGTGGCAGGGCTGAGCGCCATCCAGACAGTCACCCGTCCCGTCCTGTCCGGATAGTCCTGGTGGGGAGGCCAGCCGCCTGCCCCCGGCAGGGCAGGAACGGCGTGAAACCAGAAGTTCGCACTCTGGCGGTAGCCGCTGCCGAGAATGGAACCGAGCAGCGCCGCCAGCTTCGGTAGCTGGGGCACCTGCCAGAAAGCGTCGTAGACGAAGGCGAACACCGGCGGCCAGTCCTCGCGCTGCAGCAGGAGGGCGCAGCGGTGCATCGCCTCCAGCAGCGGCGGCGGCAAAGCGGACTCGACCTGCAGGTAACCGGCGCTCCCAAACTGGGCAAGCAGCGCTCCCTGGTGTTCTGGCAGGAGGGCTGCGGTTTCGCTATCCGGCAGAGGGGACGTTCCGGCAACGGAAAGCTGGGGCTGGAGGGTGCGCCAGTAATCGATCGACAGCGCCTGCTCCAGCTTGCGGGCGACCAGCCTGTCGTCCAGGCGCGCGCCTGCAAGAAGTTGCCGGGCGAGTTGCCCATCTATACCCATGCCCGACTCCGCTGCAGCGCCTCGAAATCTTGCAAAATCGCATCGCCCAGCCCGGTCAATCCTGGCCCTCCAGGGCGGGAGGAGACGCAGCGCAGCGGTACCGCTTCCGCCAGTTGGGCGAGCTGAACGAATTGCTGGGCGCGCATCGCTCTGGTGTGCAGACGACTTACCCAGCTTTCGGCGAGCAGAGCGGGCCAGATGGTCTGAAAGGAAGCAGGCTCGATCCGGGTCGTCGGCGCGGGTTGTCTCAGCCAGTAGATAGCGGCGACGGGCAGTGGCTGGCGGGCATACCGGCAACCGTTCTGGCGCAGGTCGAGGTCGAGGTGGTCGCCGTCCGGCGCAGGGATCAGCTGGAGTGTAAATCCCTGCAGCTGGGCGAGCAGCGGCGCGGCTGTGGGCCGCAGGCGCAGCCAGGGCGTGCCCGGCTGGGCAATGAAGTGATCGCCCTGTTGCCCCAGCGCCACCAGATCGTCCGCCAGTACCGGGTAGCCCCGCGCCGCCAGCGCCGCCGCCAGCGTCGATTTGCCGCTCCCCTCCGCTCCCAGCAAAAGTAGTGCCCGATCGCCCACGACCACTGCCCCAGCGTGCAGCGCGATCGTCCCCCTTAGGCCCAGCACCAGGGCGAGGAGCGAACCGAGTAGATAATCCGTTGCCGCCTGAAAACCGGCAGATGCGGGCCAGGTTGCCCAGACCTGGGTGCCGACCCGATCGAGCAGAAACTCGACCCCGTCGCCGTAGCGCAGGCGCAGATAGACATCGCCCACCTCCCAGCCGACGAGCACCGGCTGGCCATTCCGGTGCCGGTAGGGGCTGGTGTACCAGCGCTTCTGAGACAGCTCTCCCATCCCCTGCGGCCAGCAACCGAGCTGGATCTGGACATCCACCGGCTCGCTTCCGGCAGCCAGAATATCCAGATTGGCGACGGGCCGGTTCACCCGCAGGCGCAGGCCAAAGATCCGATGCAAAACCGCTGTCACCGGCACTCTCCCAAAGCTGCAGTCGCTTCGAGAATCCGATCGCACAACTGGTCGAGGCGGGCCGGGTCGCTGTGGGGGTGGAGCCACAGGGGCGGCATCTGCTCGCTGAGCCGGGCGAGCAGGTCAAATTCTTGCTCGCGCATCGCTCTATTCAGCAGGCGGGCAGCGTAGGTATTCCCCACCAGGGCGATCAGCCCTTGCTGGCCCATTGCAGGGGTGATCCGGGGTGCAGTAGCGTCTGGATGCCGTTCAGCGAGCAGATAAAGCGCGCCCAATGGCAGCGGCTCCGCCCAGAAGCGGTAGCCGTTTTGCTGAAGATCGAGGTGCAGCCGTCTTTCTCCCTGGGCCTCCGGCAGCGCAAGCGCCTCACCGGCAGCGCAGGCAAGCATCGTCAGGGCGGTGGGCCGCAGCCTGAGACGCGGATAGCCCGGCTGCACCAGAAAGTGCGTCCCGCCATCGACCAGCGGCACGATGTCATCGGAGAGCACCGCCAGACCGCGTCTGGCCAGGGCCGCTGCCAGAGTGGATTTGCCCGCCTCCGCCGGGCCGACGAAGACGACCGCCCGGCCTGCAATGGCGACAGCGCTGGCGTGGAGGGCAACCGTTCCCCGCAGCCGCAAAAGAAAACCGAACACCGGACCGAGCAGGTAGGTGAGCGCGTCCGCCTCGGTGAGGGTGGCTGGCCACCAGGCCCAGAGGCGGCTGCCAGTGCGATCGAGAAGAAACTCGGCTCCGTCGCTGTAGGCGAAGTGGACATGCCCATCCAGCCGTTCCCAGACGATCAGGGCCGTCCTGCCGCCCTCGTCGCGGTAAGGGCTGAGATAGACCGGCGGCGGTGCGGTGGCCATCTCCCGATCGAGCCACTCCGGACGAGCGGCCAGTTCGATCGTCAGATCCGCCGGACCGGTGGCCACACTCGCGGCCAGGGCGGGAATGGGCCGGTTGGAGGCAATTTTCAGGCCATAGGCGCTGTACAACCGGGCGGCTGCATCTTCGACTCGCCCGGCGGCGCTGCCCCGCTCCGTAGCGCCCGTCATCTTCGCTAGACAGCTGTCTTTACTCTGTTGCTGTCTTTTCGGCCCTTGCGATCAGAAGTTCCCTGGGTGATCGTGCGGATATCGCCGTAGACGTGCAACTGGGGAGGCTGGTACGGTTTTTTCTCCGGCGGCGCTGGCTCGCTCATGGTCTGCTCCTGGTAGGTATCGGGACGGACGGAACGGTGTATTTCAACCAGTAATTCAGGGCAATCAATCTTCGTCTTTTCTGGATTGTATCGTTCAGCTCATCGCAGGTCGTCCCCTGGATCAGTGTAGAAACGATCGTCATGTCCACGTACTCTCCCAGCCGGGCGACCGGCAGGGCGTCGCCCAGCACCCAGGGAGCGTAGGGATGGACAGGACGGGCCGCCAGGGGAGTTTTGGGCCGTTGCCGCACCGCCTCCGGCAGCCGATCGCCCATCGCCTCACGCAACAGTTGCTTGTGAACGCACCAGGGCACAGGCGGGATCGCCAGCAAAAATTCGAGCAGGCGCAGGTCGAAGAAAGGATGGCGCACCTCGACGGGGATATGGGTCCAGGCCGGATCGTAGCTTTCAAACAGGCTCGGCCAGAACGGATCGCGGAGCATTCTATGTAGTCTGGGGCGAAAGGGATGCACTGCCGGTGGATTGCTGCTCAGTTGCCGCCAGCGCCCCGGCAGATCCAGGCGGGCAGCGAAGTCCCTGTTGAGCCAGTCGGGATAGCCTGCCGGTTCCTGCCTGCGGAGGCTTTTTAAAAAGGTGCGGATACCGAGGGGCGGCAGGCGGCCATGCTCCACCAGATAACTGCCGATCGTTCCGGCGGCGCGCCTGATCCCGCCCTGCCTGAGCAGGTACAGGCCGTAGGTGTTCTCGGCACAGAAGGCAGAATCGCCCCCCTGGCCGGTGAGGAGCACCCGGCCACCGCTGGCCGCTATCTGGCGGCACTGATCGGCGTCGATGAGCCAGAGCGGATGGTCGCAGGGCTCGGGCAGGTAGCCCTCCAGCCGGTCCCAGCCCTCGAAGGCGCAGTAGCGATCGGCGATCTGGTAGTGGACGGCGATCTCCAGGTGCCGGGCGGCCAGAGCGGCCCAGTGGCGCTCACTATCGGGGATGAGCCGGTCGTAGACGCAGGTGTGGGCCCAGAGGCGAGAAGCATTCCCCTGCCGAGATAGCAGGGTTCTGGCCGTAGCCGCCACCGAGGTCGAATCCATGCCACCGCTCATCGAGATGGCGACGGGCCCGTCCCCAAGCCGGTCCCCCACCGCCCGGTCGAACAGTTCTCGAAAGTGCTCGATGTAATCGCCGCGACGACGGTAAAAAATCGGCTCAGCGACCGGCAGCTCCCAGTAGCGGCTGATGCGGACCGGCTGTCTGGGCTGCCAGCCGAGCGTGTGAGCCGGGGGCAACCTGCGGATGGCAGCGAAGGGGGTGATATCCAGTTGCTGGGGACAGCCAAACAGTAGAAAGTCGGCAACCGCCAGCTCATCGATCCGATTGCTCAAGGCCGGGTGCAGCCGCAGAGCCGCCAGCTCGCTGCTGAAGAGCAAGCTCTGACCTACCTGGGTATAAAAAAAAGGTTTGACTCCCAGCTGATCGCGGGCACAAAACAGGCTGCCATCCCAGATGGCGAAGGCAAAATCGCCCAGCAGGTGCGTGGCGCACCCTTCACCCCAGCGGCGGTAGGCGCTAAGAATCAGCTCGGCATCCGAAAGCGGCGCTTTTACTGCCAGTTTCTCGGCCAGCTCCGCCCGCCCGTCTAGGCGCGCATCCGCCACGATCCAGAGTGGAGCGCCTGCAAAGCACCCTCCACTGCTCTGGCCGGACTGGCTGAAACCAAAGCCCACCGGCCCCGTCAGCCTGCTTTGCTGCCCATCCGGACCCCGGTGGGCAAGGGCTCTCACTAGTTGCTCTAACAATCGGCGGTCGGCGGGAGCGCCGTCCAGGTTGAGAATACCAGCAATACCGCCACTCATCGCCGTGGAAGGATGGCGCGATCGAAGGCGGCTACGAACAGTCCTCTCGCTGGTCCAGGTAGACGAAAGAAGCGGCGGGCCCTATTCATCGCTCGTCTCCAACAGACCGTGTCTCACCAGTTCGGCAATCAAGTTCAGGGCGTCCTGCCGCAGGACAGCCGCCTCCACGTCGTACTCGCCCAGGAGCAATGTGCAGGCTGCCTCGACCGACTCGGAAGTGGTCAGCACTTCCCACATGCGGGTGCCGACCGCATCGAGGCCAAAGTACTGTTCGCTGCGCAAACTGAGCAGCACAGACTCGGTCTTGAGCCGGCGCACGAGAACATCGGCAGGTAGGGACACTCGCATGGAGACCATCGAGGCGCTGTCTCTGTGCAGCCCTCCTCGATCATTGTTTCGGAGAAATCTGAGAATGGCAATCAACATCCCTTAACAATCGGGGCGAGTCGCAGTGCAACAATAAGAAGGCGTCATCGCACTTGCGCCTGGCCGTGGCCGTCTCGATCGTCATTCTTACCCTCAACGAAGCGGCGGATCTGCCCGGTTGTCTGGAGTCGATCGGCTGGTGCGACGACATTCACCTCGTCGATTCCGGCAGCTGCGACGGAACGCTCGAACTGGCCGTCGCCGCCGGAGTACGCTGCTACGAGCATCCCTTCAGTTCTTTTGGCAAGCAACGCAACTGGGCTCTCGATCACTGCCAGTTCGCCCACGAGTGGATCTTGTTTCTGGATGCGGACGAGAGAGCGACGCCCGCCTTTGCCCGCGCAATCGAGGGGGCAACGGCAGCCGCTGGAGCTTCTATCGCCGGTTATTACTGCTGCTGGAAGCTCATGCTGGACGGGCATTGGCTCAGGCGCACCGACGGCTTTCCGCGCTGGCAGTTTCGCCTGCTGCGCTGGGGCCGGGTGCGCTTTTGCGACTTTGGCCACGGCCAGAAAGAAGACCGCGTCCAGGGACAGCTCGCCTACCTGAGCGAACCGTACCTGCACTACGCCTTCAGCAAGGGCTGGGGGCAGTGGCTGAGCCGCCACAACCGCTACTCCGATCTGGAGGCTGCCGAGCGGTTGCGCGCCAATGTTTCCTGGCAGGAATTGCTTGCCCGCGACCCTTCGGTGCGCAACAAAGCCCTCAAACCGCTGCTCAGCCGCCTGCCCGGCTGGCCCTTGTGGCGGTTTTTGATCATGTATGTTTTCAAGCTGGGCTTTCTTGAGGGGCGAGCGGCCCTCACCTACTGCATTCACCTGGCGTACTACGAGTTTTTAATCCAGGTAAAGATGGACGAATTGCGCCGAGGCCGCTGTCTGGACAGAACCTGAAGCGGGCTATCGTCAGCGATTTTTGACTTTGTCACCCAAAAGCACCTGTCTCCCCCGTTCGTGCTTCCGTCCCGACTTTGATTCCTGTACGCTTCATAAAGATAACCGGCAACTGTCCTGTGGGCATTTGCCAGAGGTCGGTCAGTTTATGCTCCTGGCTTGCGAACAAAATTCGCTGAAAACTGTTCAGCCAGCCCCTCCCGTTGTTTCCCTCCAGTTCCCATGCGTATCCTCATTTATGGCATCAACTATTTCCCCGAACTGACGGGCGTCGGCAAGTACACCGGCGAGATGGCGGAGTGGCTGGCCGCCCAGGGGCATCAGGTGCGCGTCGTCACCGCCCCTCCCCACTATCCCGCCTGGCGGGTGGCCAAAGGTTACAGCCCCTGGCGCTACAGCCGTACATGCCAGGCGGGCGTCGAGGTGTTCCGCTGTCCTGTCTGGCTCAAAACCCAGCCCACCGGCGTCGAGCGGCTGGTTCACCTGCTGTCGTTCGCCCTTACAAGCCTGCCGGTGATGCTCGCCCAGGTGTTCTGGAAGCCGGAGGTGGTGCTCACGATCGAGCCGCCGCTTTTGGCGGCCCCGACGGCGCTGCTGGTAGCCCGGCTCTCAGGAGCCCATAGCTGGCTGCACATTCAAGATCACGAGGTAGACGCCGCCTTCGAGTTGCAGTCACTGCCAGGAGGGGGCCGTCTACAGCGCACGGCGGTGGGCTTCGAGCGCTGGTTGCTCAAACATTTCGATCGCCTCTCGACCCTGTCGCTCCAGATGCTCGAGCGGGCAGTCGGCAAAGGGGTCGAGCGCGAACGGATCGGTCTATTTCCCAACTGGGTCGATACGGGCCGGATTCATCCCGATATCTCAGCTGATGCATTGCGCCGCGAGCTGGGGCTTACAGCCGAGGATCTGGTGGTGCTCTACTCGGGCAATATGGGCGGCAAACAGGGACTCGATCTGTTGCTGGCAGCGGCAGACAGGCTGCCACGGGTGCAGTTCGTCCTCTGTGGCGACGGCACAGCCCGCCGCCGCCTGAAGAGTGAAAGCTGTCGTCTGGCCCTCGCCAATGTCCATTTTTTGCCCCTACAGCCGACCGAGCGGCTGGGCGAATTGCTCAATCTGGCCGACATCCACGCCCTGATCCAGCGCGATCAGGCCGCCGACCTGGTCATGCCCTCCAAACTGGCGGGCATGATGGCGAGTGGCCGGGCGGTGATCGCCACCGCCCGCCCCGGCACCGCCGTGGCGACGATGGTCACCGCTTCTGCCTGCGGGGCGCTGGTGCCCCCCGAAAATGTCGATGCGTTCGTGCTGGCGGTGCAGGAGCTGGCCGCTGCCCCGAGGCTGCGCCGCGAAATGGGGCGCAATGGCCGCAACTGGGCACGGGACTATCTAGCTAAGGGACTGATTTTAAGTCAGTTCACAGCTCAACTCCTCCAGCTTTGCAGCGGCACTGTACCGCTTGTGATCCCCGATGCTGGGCTTGAGGAGGCTTCTGGTACACTGAGGACCGCGGACGTAGATGGAGAATGAGGTGCGGTCATGGAGAAAACGCTGGGGCTGGAGATTATCGAGGTAGTCGAGCAGGCGGCGATCGCCTCGGCCCGGCTGATGGGCAAGGGCTTGAAAAATGAAGCGGACGGCGTCGCTGTCAAGGCGATGCGCGACCGGATGAACGAAATTTATATGCGTGGCCGGATCGTGATCGGCGAAGGCGAGCGCGACGACGCGCCGATGCTCTATATCGGCGAGCAGGTGGGCATCTGCACGCGCGAGGACGCCGCCCAGCTGTGCAGCCTCGATGAACTCATCGAGATCGACATCGCCGTCGATCCCTGCGAAGGTACCAATCTGGTCGCCGAAGGCCGGGCCGGATCGATGGCGGTGCTCGCCATCTCCGAGAAGGGCGGCCTGCTCGGTGCGCCCGATCTGTATATGAAAAAATTGGCCGCTCCGCCCCAGGCCAAAGGCAAGGTCCACATCGACTATTCGGCCACCAAAAATCTGCAAATCATTGCCGAGTGCCTCGATCGCAGCGTCGAAGAGCTGGTGGTGATCGTTATGAAGCGCGACCGCCACAAAGATCTCATCCGCGAAATTCGCGAGACCGGAGCGCGGGTGCGCTTTATCGACGACGGCGACATCTCCGCCGCCCTCTCCGCCGGGATCAACGGCACCGGCGTCCACGCACTGATGGGTATCGGAGCCGCACCTGAGGGAGTGATCTCCGCCGCCGCCCTGCGCTGCCTGGGTGCCCACTTTCAGGGACAGCTCATCTACGATCCGGAGGTCGTCCAGACGGGTTTACTCAAGGGCACCAAAGCCGAGATCGAAGAGCAGCTCAAGGCTCAGGGCGTCGAGCAGCCCGACAAAGTCTGGGAAGCCGACGAACTCGCCTCCGGCAAGAACGTGCTCTTTGCTGCCGCCGGCATCACCGACGGCGACTTTATCAAGGGCGTGCGCTTCTTCAATGGCGGGGCGCGCACCGAGACGATGGTCATCTCCAGCCAGTCCAATACGGTCCGCTTCGTGGACACGGTTCATATCCTCGATTCGAGCAAGCACGCCGATCTGGTGATCTAGAGCGGTCTTTGGCAGCCGGGTATCAGAACCAACTGAACGAAGCATCCGGCTCTGGACAACCGATTGTTCTGGTTTGCGACATCACCCAATAGAATGGACTTGCTGCACTCAAAATCCCAGTGATTGCCTCCGTCCACGAGCGCCTCTTCTCGGTGCGTGAGTTCCGCCAGATGGTGGAAGCAGGCATGTTCGGCCCAGAAGAAAATGTCGAACTTTTAGAAGGCCGCATCGTCGTCATCCCTCCCCAGGGTCCGCTTCACGCTTCGACGGTGCGTCGGCTGATGCGCCTGTTGCTCTCTTTGGGGCTGCCCATCGAGCAACTGTTCGACGAAAAGCCCATCTTACTCGGCCACGGCGGACAACCGGTTCCCGATATTGCCCTCGTCGAAGTGAACCCTCAAGATCCGGAGTACCGCTACGAACATCCCACCGCCCGGCAGGTGCGTCTGGCGATCGAGGTGGCCGATTCTACCGCCGCCTTCGATCTCGGTGAAAAAGCCCGCGCCTGTGCCAGAGGCGGCCTGCGGGAGTACTGGGTAGTGGACCTGCCGCACAATCGCATCGTTCAGCACACTGAAGCGTCTGAGAACAGCTATCTGTTGGTCATCTCCCACCCGGCAGGCTCCGGCATCCAGCTACAACTACCTGACGGGGTGCATCTCGATATTGATGCCCTCTTTGCCCAGGCTTGAGGGGATAGCACCGCAGCAAGATTCTGAATCCACAGAAAGACGGTTGCATCTCCTCAAATGCATATAATGTGCATATCAAGCACTGCTGGAGCAGCAACATGTTGTCGCCGTTTTTGGAATCCGTTCTGGAGCCGCAGAAGGGTTGGATCTCTCCTCGGCTCGTGGCACATGCGCTACGAATGCAATTGCAGGAGCTATCCGCGATAGTGCAGGTGCATCGCAACACGCTCACCCGGCATCCGGAATCTCCGGAAGTGCAGAATCGTCTGGGCCAGGTGGTGCGCATCATCAATCGAGCCGCTGCTATGGTTGGCGGAGATAGCAACCGAGCTGTTCTCTGGTTTCGTTACGAGCCGCTATCCGGTTTCGATCGCAAGACAGCCGAGCAACTGGTAGCAGCCGGGCACGGCGACGCAGTGGAAGCGCACCTCGACATGCTCATAGAAGGCGTATATGCCTGATGTTGCTTGTTGGAGATGAGTGAGAACAGCAGCATCACTGCCCGGCGCTACACGGGCCTCTGCTGGCGGATTTTAGCGCCGAAATGGTCCTATGATCCTCTAAGCGGGGCTGGTGCAGCGCGCTTCGGTGGCCGGTGGAATCCCCAGGGTGTACCAGCTCTGTACACGTCGGAGCAGATCGACACCGCCTTTGCTGAGTACCAGCAGGATCTTCTGGTGCGACCGGGCACCTTCTGCGCTTACCGCCTCGATTTGGAGGGCATCGTCGATTTTTGTGACCCTGCTGTCCGGGAGGCTGCCGAAATCACCGAAGCAACACTTTTGAGTCCCTGGAAGGAGATCTGGCTTGTGCAGCGGCGCAGACCGCCAACCTGGGAAGCGACCCAGAAGCTGCTGCAATTCGGCTTTAGCGGTGTTCGCGTACCATCTGCCAGACAGCAAGGCGGCGTCAATCTCGTACTCTGGCACTGGAACAACACTCCAGTTCGCACAGTTGAAGTACTGGATCCGAGGGCGGATTTGCCCCGTGACCAGCGCTCCTGGAATAGTTGAACGCCCGGTAAATACAGAAGAGCGTTACTTAATCAAATCAAAGACAGTAAATAGCGGCAGGTACATTGCCAGAATGACCGAACCGACCAGGCCGCCGAGGACGACGATAAGTAGCGGTTCCAGCAGGCTGGTGAGAGACTTGATCGCCTGCTCGACTTCAAGCTCGTAGAAGTCGGCGACTTTGGTGAGCATCGAGTCGAGTTCGCCGGACTCTTCGCCCACCCGGATCATCTGGACAGCCATCGGCGGAAAGGCCCGCTCCTGCTGGAGGGTGGGGCTAATCATGCCACCTTCGCGGATCGTCTGGCGGGCAGCATCGACGGCGTCGGCGATGACGGTGTTACCGGCGGTGTCGCGGACGATCTCAAGGGCGCGCAGCACATCGACGCCAGAACGAAACAGCACGCCGAAGGTGCGACAGAAGCGGGCGATGGCGGCCTTGCGGATCAGATCGCCAAATAGCGGCAGCCAGAGCCGGACCCGGTCGATCGAGCGGCGGCCACGAGGGGAGCGGTAGGTGCGCCGATAAAACCAGACGACGAAGGCCACGAGAGCCACGAGCACCAGCCAGTTGAGGGGTTGCTGCAAAAAGGTGCTGAGAGACATCAACAGCTGCGTAAAGGCAGGGAGGGTGCCCCCTAACTGGTCGAAGATGCCCTTGAAGACCGGCAGGATAAAGGTGACCATCGCGAGGAAGATGCCGACGGCGAGCACGAGCACGGTAATCGGATAGGCGAGGGCGGAGCGCACCTGGCGCTGCAGCCGGTCTTGATCTTCGAGCAACTTGGAGAGCCGTTCGAGCACCTCGTCGAGCACGCCGCCCTGCTCTCCGGCGGTGATCATCGCCACAAAGAGATTGTCGAAGGCGTCAGGAAATTTGCGCATCGCCCCCGCCAGACTGCTGCCCTGCTGCACATCGACGTTGATCTGGGCGAGGTATTTTTTGAGTTTGCGGTTGCTGGTCTGCTCTTCGAGCACCGTCAGCGAGCGGACGAGGGCGACACCGGCGTTGGTGAGGGCCGAGAGTTGCCGGGCAAGGAGGGATTTGTCGCGGACGGTGATGCGGGTGGTGGCCAGACGCAGTGCCTCAAGGGAGAAGCGCCCGCCGGGCTGCTCGGGCTTTACTTCGGCAATTTCGATCACGTACATGCCCTTTTCGCGCAGTTGCGAGCGGAGAATGGTAGCGTTGTCGGCCTCGGCAGTCTGTTCGAGGGGTGCCCCCCGGTAGTCGCGGACGCGGTATCTGAACGTGGGCATGGCAGCTTACCTGTGGCTAGTAGGGGCGGCTGGTGGCAGGCCGGGGAGCGGCTCCTCCCAACATGCGCTGGAATTCTTCGGGCCGGGAGGTGTAGGTAAGGGCGTTTTCGAGGGCGATCTGACCGGAGGTGACCAGGTCGCGCAGGGAGCTTTCGAGCGTCTTCATTCCGAGGCTGCCGCCGGTCTGCAGGGCAGAGTAGATCTGGCTGGTCTTGCCCTCGCGGATGAGGTTGGCGATGGCGGGGTTGACAACCATGATCTCCTGGGCCATCACCCGCGACTGCAGTCCCCGGCCCGCCTGCACCCTCGGGATCAAGGTCTGGGAGAAGACGGCGACCAGCGAATTGGAGAGCTGGACGCGGATCTGCTGCTGCTGGGCGGGCGGGAAGACATCGACCATGCGATCGACTGTCTGGGCGGCGGAGCTGGTGTGCAGGGTCGCAAAGACGAGGTGGCCGGTCTCAGCGGCGGTGATCGCCAGTTGAATCGTCTCAAGGTCGCGCATCTCGCCGACTAAGATCACGTCGGGATCTTCGCGCAGGGCGGCGCGCAGGGCGTTGGCAAAGCTTTTGGTGTCTTCGCCCAACTGGCGCTGGTTGATGAGGGAGCGCTTGGGAACGAACAGATATTCGATCGGATCCTCGACGGTGAGGATGTGCTCGGAGCGGCTGCCGTTGATGTAATCGACGAGGGAGGCGAGGGTGGTCGTCTTGCCGGAGCCGGTGGGACCGGTGACGAGCACCAGCCCACGGGGCCGATCGGCGATCTCGCGCATGACCGGCGGCAGGCCCAGTTCCTGGATCGTCGGGATGCGGGAGCTGAGGGCGCGCAGAGCTGCGGCGTAGTTGCCCTTGTCTTTATAGACATTGACGCGAAAGCGGGTGCCGCCGTGGCTGTAGGAGCAGTCCAATTCCCAGTTCTGCTCAAGCTGCAGCCGCTGGTTGTTGCTGAGTAGCGGCAGGATGAGCGCCTCGGAGTCGGCGGGACTCAGAGGCTCGTTGCCCACGAAGTGCAGCGCACCGCCCACCCGGATGCAGGGGGGCGTACCGGCGGCAATGTGCAGGTCTGAACCCGCCGAGTCGATGACGTGCTGCATCAGCGTTTCAATGGCTACGGGCATGGGTCTTCTCCAGGCTGTTTTTATCGCTATTCGGCCATGACGGCCCGGTGAGGGCGCAGGTGCCCCACTCTAGAAGAGTCTATCCATCCTGGCGGGGCGTTGTGCAGTACGGGCAGTCGATCCACTCGGGCCGCAACTCGGCCCGGCAACCCCGGCAGTTACTGGTATGGGCGGTGCAGGCGTGCAAACCCGCATCGGTGAGGACGACCCGCTCGACTTCTTCGAGGCTCGTAAGCCCCCGGCGGGCCAGTTGCAGCGCGGAGGTGAGCAGCGTCTGCATTCCTGCCTCAAGCGCCGCTCCCCGCAGGCGAGCTGCAGAAGCGCCGTCGGCAATCAGTGTGCGCAGCCCTTCGCTGATACCCATCGCTTCGTAGACGCCGACCCGGCCCTTGTAGCCGGTGCCGCCGCAGTGATCACAGCTCCGGGCGCGGTAGAAGACGACTTTGCCGGTGGTGGCTGTGAGCGCGCCGAACGGTCTGAGCCGCTCAGGGTTCGGATAGTACGGTTCGCGGCAGTGGGCACAGAGGCGGCGCACCAGCCGCTGGGCCAGCACACCCACCAGCGCACCGGTGATGAGGTACGGCTCGATACCCAGTTCTGCCAGCCGGACGATCGCTTCGGCGGCGTCGTTGGTGTGCAGGCTGGTGAGCACCAGATGCCCGGTGAGGGCCGCCTCGACGGCGGTGGCGATCGTCTCGCGGTCGCGGCTTTCACCCACCAGCAAGATGTCCGGATCCTGGCGCAAGAAGGCGCGCAGGATCCGGGCAAAGTCGAGCCCCTTCTCGCGCAGCACCTGCACCTGGGTCACCCCCGGCAGGCTGTACTCGATCGGATCTTCAGCGGTGACGATGTTGAGGCCCACTTCGTTGCGCTCCTCCAGGGCGGCGTAGAGCGTCGTCGTCTTGCCCGAGCCGGTGGGGCCGGTGACGAGCACCAGGCCGTGGGGGCGGTGGATCCAGCGGTTGACGAGCGCCAGAGTCTGCCCATCCGCGATGAGTTCTGCCAGGCGAAAGCGAGCGGCACTGTCTAACAGGCGCAATACCAGCTTTTCGCCGTAGCGTCCCGGCAGCGTCGAGAGGCGAAAGTCGATCGCCCGGCCATCGAAGTGGCGGCGCAGGCGGCCATCCTGGGGCAACCGCCGCTCGGCAATGTCCAGTTCCGCCAGCACCTTGAAGTGCGACACCAGAGCCGGGGCGATCTCAATCGGCAAGGGCTCGAACGCCTCGCGCAGCACGCCGTCCTGGCGCAGACGGATGCGCAGGTGCCTCTCAGTCGGTTCGATATGGATGTCGGAGCTGCCGCTGCTGATTGCCCGCAAAAGAATCTGGCCCGCGAGCCGGAGAACCGGGCTTTCCTCCTGCACCTGCCACTCCGGCAACACCGCCCGTTCCTCCCCGACCCCCCGCCGGGCAAGCCAGCGCCCGTACTCCTCCTCGCCCACCGCCACCCGCCTCAGGGCAAGTCCCTGGCAGTGCAGGCGGCGCACGAGATGGTCGATGGCCTCCAGATCATCTGGATCGACCATCGCGACGACTACGGTGGACTGCTCCTGCCGGATCGGGAGCAACCGGTAATGGGCACAGGCTTCGGACCCGACGAGTTCCCGCAGCCGTCCGGATTCTGCCTCGCCCGGCGCGTCCTGCTCGGGATCGATCACCATCACCCCAAAAAGCAGCTTGATTTCAAATAACCGCTGGTGCGTTGCCAGGGTCCGCTCGCTCAATGCAAGAGCCGTCATCGTCGCCGTCGCCAGATGCCATCTTTCTTTCTTAATCTGTGACTGCTTGCCTGGACAGCTTTCCGGTCGAACCGGACAGCCGCCGGACTGGGCGGGCTGTCCGGCAGTTGCCTTCAGCAGCGGGAAGCTCTACTGCTGGTGGGGTGCATCCTGAGGAACACCCATGCAGACCGCCAACCGCCCGACGATGAGCGAGCGCCAGCAACAGGTGCTCAGCCACATTGGCCTCGTCTATCGAACTGCCCACCGACTGAGCCGCATCAGCCGCGAACCTTTCGAGGATCTCGTCCAGGTCGGCATCCTCGGCCTGATCCGCGCCATCGATCGCTTCGATCCGGCGCGGGGCAACGCCTTCAGTTCCTTTGCCGCCCCCTACATCCAGGGTGAGATGCAGCACTACCTGCGCGATCGGGCCGACAGTATCCGCCTGCCGCGCCGCTGGCAGGAACTGGCCCGTCAGGCCCAAAAGCTCGGCCTGCTGGGTATGGAACGGCTGCCAGAACAACAGATCGCCCACGCCCTGGGGATTACCCTCGACGAATGGCTCGCGGTCAGCGAGGCTCAGCGCAACCGCGTTCCTCTGAGCCTCGATGCGCCCCTCGGGCCGCACCCGGAGGCACCCACCCTGGCAGAGTCGTTGCCCGACCGCACGGGGCAGTACCGCCGTCAGAACGACGAGGACCGCTTGCTGCTCCAGCAGGCTCTCAGCTCTCTCGATCCGCTCACCCGCGATATCGTCGAGTCGGTTTTTCTGCGAGAATGCACCCGACACGAGACTGCACGACGCATAGGCATTTCCCCAGTTACAGTCTCGCGAAGGCTGCGACAGGGCGTGGCGCAATTGCAGCATTTGCTACAAGATCCGGGCAGCGCGCCGCCGGAGGTCACCGGCTATCCGATTACTATCGCCGTTGATCCCCGTCGGCTCAGCGCTTAACAAGTTTTCGTCGAACTTTCGACCAGCACAATTACTTACGAACGGGGATCACCAATCGCAGCAACGCTGACCGGCTTTGGACAACGCAGCGATCGAAGTGTTAAAAGAAACGGAAGCTCGCATCAGAGTTTACATCCACCTGATAGACTAAACAAAAGTCATCAAAAATTAGCAATGGGTGGTGGCAACTTGGACAACCGTAAAGAGAAAATTCTTGTTGTTGACGACGAGGCCAGCATCCGCCGCATCCTCGAAACACGTCTATCGATGATCGGTTACGATGTCGTGACCGCTGCCGACGGTGAAGAGGCACTCGAAGTTTTTAGCCGCGAGCATCCCGATCTGGTCGTACTGGACGTGATGATGCCCAAGCTCGACGGCTACGGTGTCTGCCAGGAGCTGCGCAAAGATTCCGACGTGCCGATCATCATGCTGACGGCCCTGGGCGACGTGGCCGATCGGATCACAGGGTTGGAGTTGGGAGCAGACGATTACGTCGTCAAGCCCTTCTCCCCCAAAGAACTCGAAGCGCGCATCCGCTCGGTGCTCCGGCGGGCTGACCGCGACACGGCAAGCGGCATCCCCAGTTCCGGTGTCATCCATGTGGGCGATCTCAAGATCGACACCAACAAGCGCCAGGTCTACAAGCGCGGCGAGCGTATCCGCCTCACCGGCATGGAGTTCTCGCTCCTTGAGCTATTGGTGAGCCGCTCCGGCGAACCCTTCTCGCGCTCAGAAATTTTGCAGGAAGTCTGGGGCTACACCCCCGAGCGCCACGTCGATACTCGCGTCGTCGATGTCCACATCTCGCGCCTGCGCTCCAAACTCGAAGACGATCCGTCCAATCCAGAACTGATCCTCACCGCTCGCGGCACCGGCTATCTGTTCCAGCGGATCACCGAACCCAAAGAGTAGCTGCAAATCAATCTCACAGACGGGCAGGGGGTAAACCGCTGCCCGTTATATTTTTGGGTAGCCCCCAGTAAGAGCATCTATGTTCTATGCCCGTTGCCGCCGTTATCTTACAATCTTCTTTCTTGTTTGCCTGCTTGCCCGACCGGCAGCTGCTGCCTCGCCCTTCGAGGGCGTTGCCGCCCAGGATCTAGATGGCAAGCCCGTCACAGCCGAGCAGTTTCAAAAGAAAATTACCGTAGCCGTGGTGGCGGACCGCACCACCGCCGACGCTGCCACCCAGGCGGGTGCCGACCTCCAGTTCAACCTGCGGGGTGAACCCGGCTTTTTCTACGTCGTCGTCTTGAACCTGCGCGACATCCCCGGCATCGCCCACGGCCTGGTGCTGGGACTGATCAAGGACAAAGCAAAAAGCGCCGAGCAGGATCTGCAGAAGCGCTTTGCCCTGGCCGGTAAAGATCTCACCGCCCGCCAGCAGCGGCCCCTTTTTATCCCGGACTGGGACGGCGAACTGGCGCTTCGGCTGTGGCAAAATAGCCCCCTGCCAGAATTTGCAATCTTCCGCAAAGAGAAGCTGCAGTCCCGCTTCGAGCGCGAGCGAACCCAGCGCGAAGAGCAGCCGTTGCGCGAGCACGTGCATTTTTTCATCCTTGGCCCAGACGGTGAAGTGAAGGCCCACTATCTCGATGCGGGGGCGGTCGGCACGGTGATCGACAAAGTGCGGGCTCTGCTGAAGGGACCGCCGCCCAGTCCGGCAGTCTCATCTGCAAAATAAATATTTAATTTTCAATCTGGCTTAACAGTTGTTACGGAAGGAAGAAGGCTCCCACGATTCGCGGTAGATTTTTTAACGGTCCGGTGCAGTCACTCCCTGCCTCTGTCGATCAAAGGCATTCTTCTGGGGCAATCGGGCGTGCCTGCCGGAGGCTCGCACCGGCGATCCCTTCCCCTACCGCGACGAGCCTGCTAAAGATAACTGTACTTTTTGAAACAACTCCAGCGCTGCAGAGGGTTGTGGCACATTGGCCACCGGCAGCTCCGAATATCTTGCTTGCGTGATCGGCGCGATGCGCTGACCTGTCACTTTGACCGAAGGAGAAAAGCTGTGAAGAGACACTTTCCACTTGCCGGTTCGATCCTCCTGGCGACCGGCCTGCTTCTGGCCCCAACGACCATTCACCTTCAAACCGCTACAGCCCAACAAGTCGCACCGGCTGACGATGCTCTGCGCCAGCTCTACAACGACAAGCGGCGCTTCGAGGAACTCTCCGGCGCGGCCCGCACCGCCCTCGAGCGGCGCTTCGGTCCAAAGGTACCGCTCCGAGCGCCCGCTTACCCGGCTCCTGTTCCGAGTGCGGAGGTACCGCTCGACGGATTTACCAACGTCCTGGTCAACAACCCAGCCGCCGATCGCACCGCCCAGGACACCCAGAGCGAGACGACGATCGTGTTGGGAAGCGGCAGCACCGTCGTCGCCGCCTACAACGACTCCGGTTCGTTTCTAGGCGGTGCCTCCAAGTTCACCGGCTATGCCGTCTCGACCGACGGCGGCACGACCTTCGTCGATAAGGGTGCCCTGCCCACCGTTACCGGCGGCGACGCAGGCGATCCGGGCCTGGCGCGGGATACGACCACCGGCACGATTTATTTTCTCACCCTCGAATTTAGCCCCGGCAATTCCCTCAAGGTCTTTCGCTCCACCGACAACGGCCAGACCTTCAGCAGTGCCGTCTCCAACGGCTCGCCCGGTTTTCCCACCTCGACTTTCAACGACAAAGCCTGGATCACCGTGGACAACTTCCCCGGTCCCGGCAACGGCAACGTCTACCTGGGCTTTCGGCCCTTCCCGGTTTCTGGGGGCAACATGGCCTTCACCCGCTCCACCGACGGCGGCGCGACCTTTGGGCCCAGCGGCGGTCTGGCGCTCACCGGCTCCGCTACCGGCGACGCAGGTGGCCAGGGAGCCTTCGTGCTCGTCGGCCCCGATCACGCGGTCTATTACTTCTGGTACGACAGCGGCAACAGCAAGCGGCGGATCTCGGTGCGCAAGTCCACCGACTTAGGCGTGAGCTTCGCCCCCAAAGTCCAGGTTTCTGCCAACTTGCTCGCTACCGGCACCAACGGCGATCTGGGCTTGAACGGCGGCTTTCGCACCAACAGCTTCCCCCACGCGGCGGTGAACCCGGTGAGCGGCGATCTGTACGCGGTCTACAACGATCGAGCCAGTAGCGCTGACCGGGGCAACGTTTACCTTGTCACCTCCACCGACGGCGGGGCCACCTGGAGCAGCCCGATTCTGGTCAACGATGACGGCACGACCAACGACCAGTTCATGCCGACCGTCGCCGTCACCCCGGACGGCTCGCGGCTCATCGTCGGCTTCTACGACCGCAGGCTCGATCCGAACAACTCCCTCATCGACCGCTTCTCAGCGATCGCTACCCTCTCCGGCGGTGCTGTCACCTTCGCTCCCAACTTCCGGGTAAGCAGCCAATCTTTCCCGGTAGTGATCGGTCAAGATCCAGTCGTTAACACCACCTACATGGGCGACTACGACCAGATCGCCGCCGACAACGCCTTCTTCTACAGCACCTGGGGCGACAACCGCGACTCCAACAGCTTCCACACCAACCAGCCGGACGTGCGCTTCGCCAAGATCCCGGTCACAGGCACCGGCACCATCACCCCCACGATCGCAAGCTTCACCCCTGCCTCCGGCCCGGTGGGGACTCCCGTCACGATCACGGGCACCAACTTCACCGGAGCCACCGCCGTCACCTTCCGGGGAGCCGGAGCCACCTTCAGCGTCAACGCCGCCGGAACCCAGATCAACACGACCGTTCCAACCGGTGCCCGCACCGGTCGCATCCGGGTCACCACACCCAACGGTCAGGCCGTGAGCGCTACGGTCTTTAGAGTGACGCCCTAACCGGCTGCTCTGCAAATAACCATGCCGGGTGCGGGAGCCGCTTTCCGCACCCGGTTTCACGCTGAATCCTCCAAAACAGGAAGAAATATGGAAATTTATATCCCCTCTATACCGTCTGGATCAAAGCGGAGAAGTATAAAGATTATTCATCATGGATTTATCAGACGGTCAATAAGTCCTAATAGTTTTGCTTCACTGAACTCTTGCGGGTCAAATGGTGGGTTAAGGACAAAAGTTGGCTTAAGTCTTAGAGAGCCTTCAAGGTAGTCAGCTCCATAACCCTCTTGTAAGATCTGCACATTAATTTTGCTTCCGCTTTTGTCATAATCAAAAATCTCAGTCTTACCGCGACTACCAAAGTAAGTGTCACGGCGTTTCAGATTATTATTGATGTCTGTGGAGCCAACAATGATGACTACAGAACCATAAGTTCGGTGCGCACATGTTTTCTCTGTAACTATCAGAGCTTGGCTAGGAGCTGTCCCTCCCATCCAATCTTCTGTAAAGAGGCCGCTCTCTAGGAATAGACCAGGTCCAATCGTTACAAGAGGACTCGTGTCTGCTACAGATACATTGGCATAATGTACAACTGAGTGGCTACCTAATTCAATCTTTAAACCATCTGTGTAGGTCAACACTACAGAACAGGACTGGCTCCGAATCTTATATCCGAGCTTAAGAGTGTTGCCAATTCCTAAAGGTTCTGATGGCCCCCCATTGCGTTCCAGGGTAGCTTTATCATTAGCATTAGCAGCTGTTCCAACAATACTACTAACTTGCCATTCACCCATGATTTAATCTCCTAAATCGAACTTTTGTAGAACCAACTAGAGTGTTGGCGAGAACTAATAGTCTCAGAAGTCATGAAATATGCAGGTAATGTAGAAATAGTTTAATTTCCTTAATGAGTTTCCCTATCAGGTATTTTTCCCAAGCAATATAAAAGCAATTTAATCAACGGTTTTCCGTTGTTGTCTCTTGCATTCGCTTAACTGCGATTTCAGCCTCTCGCAAAATATATACGAATTCGGAATCATGGCGGAGTTTAGAAAAGAGAGGATCTATTTGAGCTTCTCGATAAGCACGCCAGCCTAATCTGAACGCATGTCTTAAGTGAGTAAGCGCTTCGCTTTTTCTACCGAGTACACTGTAGGCTGTGGCCATCCTGTAGGCAATGTCCAAATCCTCACTGCCATATGCAAAGGCTCTTTCTCCATACTTAATATAATTCCGCAAATAGAGATCTGAAGTTTTTCTTTTGCCTAAACTTTTATAGATAAAGCCTATTGATGCACCATAATATTCCGCTCTCAAGACTGCTGGAATCTTTAAGTAATAGTTGAGTGCATTCTGTAAATTACCACGCTGTAATTCCAGATTTCCAACAGCAGCATTACAATCGGCACTATTAGGAGCGACGGAAACACATACTTGAGCTTGCTTATACGCATCATTGTATTTACCTTGTATTAAGTAAAGATGACTGAGTTGTTTGTGACCGTTATAGACATCTGGTTGTAACTGAATAGCTTGGAGTAGTTGTTGTTCAGCTTCAGAATCCATGTTAAGAGCAATGTAAGCTTCTGCAAGGCTAATGTATCCATAAGCACTGATTAAGTTGAGTCTTTGAGCTTTTTTAAGGGCTTTTAAAGCTATGTCCCAATCTCCTCGATAGCCATTAGCAAAGGCGTATACGTTCAAAGCTGCAAAGAAACTGGGATTGATAGAAATGGCTTTTTCTTCAGCCTGGAGCGCTTTTCGAAAGAAACCCTTATAAAGATATGCTAACCCCAGTGACTTATATCCTTCAGCCAAATTAGGATTGAGAGCGAGTGCTTTCTGGCTTGATACAATAGAGTAGTCCAACCATTTAGTAGAATAACCAAATTTCTCTACTCGCTGAGCATAGCTGTCTCCTAGTCCAGACCAAGCTAAAGCAAAATTTGGATCTTTTCCCAAAGCTTTCTGGAAAAGGCGGATGGCTTGTTCATTGTCTGATTTTCGATAAAACGAATAGTATTCTAGTCCTTTCCGATAGTAATTATAAGCATCAAGACTAGTTGTAGGTTTTTGAGTAATCTGGCTAATAACTTCAGGTGTCAGTTTTGCCTTTAGTATCTGAGCAATATCAGTAGCAATTATATTCTGAATTACAAAAATATCTTCATTCAAACGATCAAAGCTTTTAGCCCAGATCTGCTTTTCAGTATTTGCTTCAATCAGTCGGCTTGTGATATGAATTCTTTCTCCATCACGCTGTATGCTGCCTGTCACAAGAGCAGTTGCACCAAGTTCTGCACCAATTTCTCGTGGGGACTTTTTGCTATTCTTGTACCGTTTCATCGCCTCATTGCTGATAATATCTAGGCTGCCTACCTCGCCCAATTTTGTAGAGATATCTTCAGTAATACCGTCGCTCAGATAAGAATTACGTGGATCAGGATCAATATTTTTAAAAGGTAATACAGCAATGGCACGAACTGGGGGAGGACCGAAAGGAAACTTCCCTTGCCCAAGCCAAAGAGCACTGATGCTTCCAGCAACTAAGGCTGCTGTTGCTAACCCTGCTCTGTTGCGCTTGAGAAACTTACCAGTGCGATAGAGCAAATCGCTAGCTCTGGCAGAGACAGGCTTATCCGCTAAATAGCACTCAATGTCTTTAACCAGAGCATCTACGGAGGCGTAACGCTGGTCGGGCTGTTTGCTGAGCGCCTTGAGCAAGATGCTATCGAGATCACCTTGCAGGAGCTGACGCAGTTTGTTTGGTTTGCTTTCTTTTCGCGCTCGGGCAATTTCTTCGGCTTGGAGTGTGCTGAAGCAGGAGATTGCTTCACTTGGACGCAGCAAATTTCCTTCCTGGATCAATTGCATCTGCTCTTTTGGAGTCGTGGCGGATTTCGGATAGGGCGAATGTCCAGTGAGAAGTTCATAGAGAATGACTCCCAGTGAGTAGATATCGCTCACGAAGGAGACAGGCTGTGATTGGACTTGCTCGGGGCTTGCATATCGAGGTGTAAAGCTCTGGGTGGCTGCAAGAGAAGAAACTGCTTCAGTCGGATTGATGAGTTTGGCGATACCAAAATCGAGCAGCTTGGGGCTACCGTCCTTTGTCACCAGGATGTTGCCCGGTTTGAGATCCCGGTGAACGATGCCCTGAGCATGGGCGTAGCTGACAGCAGAACAGACTTGACAGAAAAGTTTCAGCCTCTCACCGATATTCAGCTTTTTGTCGTCACAGTAGCGATCGATGGGCTCACCATCGACATAATCCATCACGAAGTAGGGCCGACCATCGGGGGTGGTACCACCGTCGAAGAGCCGGGCAATGTTTTCGTTTTTCAGGTTTGCGAGCATTTGCCGCTCAGCCCGAAAGCGCTTCACCAGTTCGGCGTTGCTGGCATCTTGGCGGATGATCTTGATTGCCACTTGCATGTCGAACTGACCATCTGCTCGCTCAGCCAGGTAGACAGTTCCCATACCGCCTTCTCCGAGTTGGCGGATGAGCTGATAGATACCGATGAGAGGCGGGTTTTCGAGTTCGGCAGTCAGGGCGTCTAGCAGTACATCCTGGTTTATCAGAGGCTGCTCAAGAAAACTGTCGAGCTTTGCGTTTTCGTGTTCTTCAAGAAAGTCTTCGACTGCCTTACGCAAGGCAGTATCTTCCCAGCACTCTTTGCTTAAAAAGGCAGCGCGAGCGTCCGCTTCGAGTTCGAGAGCAGCAGTAAACAGCTCCTGAATGCGATTGAAGCGCTCCTGTTCAGGTGTCACCGCCTTCCCCATCTTTCAGGCGCTTGCGCAGCCAGGCTCTGGCAAAGTCCCAGCGCCGCTTGACAGTTCCGCTCGAAACTCCAAGAACCTCGGCGGTCTCTTCGATCGTCAGGCCGCCGAAGAAGCGTAACTCGACAACGCGGCTGTGTTCTTCAGAAAGTTGGGATAGTTCCTCCAGGGCCGCTTCAAGATCGCTCCAGTCGAAGTCCTCTCCCTGTTGCACCACATCTCCTGCTTCATCGAAGGAGAGTTTGCGCATCTGACCACCGCGCTTGGCGGCCCCGTGGGCGCGGGCGTGGTCGATGAGGATCTTGCGCATCAGGTGAGCGGCGACGCCTAGAAAGTGGGCGCGGCTTTTCCAGCAGGTGTCTTTCTGGTTCACCAATCGCAAATAGGCTTCGTTGACCAGGGCTGTCGCCTGCAAGGTGTGGCCGCTGCGCTCTTGGGACATCAGGCTACCGGCACGGCGGCGCAGCTCCTTGTAGATCATTGGCGTCAGGGCAGAAAGGGCATTTTGATCGCCTTTTTGCCAGGCCAGCAGCAGTTGGGTCGCATCTAGCTCATCCATAAGCGGCACCTTCTCGATACTGCAAGAATACATGAGCCAATTTCAGCTACAGGTTTCACAAACAGCAGTAGACGCTGCTCAACTGCCGGTCAGCTTGACTTTCTATACGGTCATGAAAATAGACTTATGCAGTCCAAGGCAACAAGCTGCCTGGAAAGCCCGGCAGCCTGGGCGACTACAGAAGCCAGAGGACGAAAAGTCTGACGATCAAGCCGCCGATCATTGCACCAAGTAGAGCCGGTAGGGCCAGGTTGTGCAGAAAGTAGCGCAGCTGGGTACGCATGGGTAACAGGTTCCCTCCGCATCGGTAGATTGGTGGATTGAACCCATCGGTCTATTGGATCGGAGCCGGGCAGTACTGGTGGACGCGGTTGGTCGGATTCTTGCTCATCAAGGCCAGCCGACCGCCGCTAAACAGGTAGTACCAGTCTGCGAGCTGATAGCGGGTGAGGGTGCAGTCGGGCGTGACAATGGTCTCGGGCACTGCCGCCAGTTGCCGCTCGTGCTGCCTCACGAATACCTGCTCGTCTATAGCCGGGAAGGGCGTTTTAATCTGCACAGGAGTCGGAACGACAGCCGGAAGAATCGCTGGAGCAGGTATTTGCCTGGAAAATTCACCCCTGAGCATAGCGGCAGTGCTGGCGACGAGCAGGCAGGCGACGAACGCACCGCTGAGCTGGAATACGCGGCGGTTAGCCGTAGAAACGGTGTACTGTCTCATAACATCCTCACCAAATAGGGGTCTCTATCAGGTGACGCGGAGCTAGAAGACAAATTGGATCAGTTTCCGGAAAAAAACTTTTCAAACAGCTCAGCAGCAGCCCCCGCCGCTGTAGTGCCAGGTGCTCGGGGTGATCACCAGCTGGGGATGGGCGAGGCTGGCCAGTTTGGCGGCGGTCTTGTCGCAGACGGCGCTCGGCACATCGACCGGGATGATGTGACCGGCCCGATCGTCGAAGTGTTCGTCGCTGCCGGTGTAGATGGCTGTCTTACCGGTGAAGATGCAGGGGCCGTCCGGTGGGACCGGCAGGTTGTAAGCGGCCAGTTCGACGCTTTCGAGCAGGAGATCGGCGGGCAGGTTGTAGCGGGTGCGATCGAGCATCCGGTAGGGACGGCGGGCGCGAACATCGATCTGGCCAAAACCGGCCTGGGCGATCAGATCCAGGTAGGTATCGAGAGGGAGGCAGCCGCTCAGGCACATCGCCCGCAACCGCTCGTCGCGCCGCAGGTGCTCGGGGACGGGCCGGGTAGCGATCGGGTCGGAGAGAATCAGCCGTCCACCGGGCTTGAGCACCCGGCGCACCTGCTGGAGGGCCACCCGCAACTCGGCAGGTTCAAAGATGTTAAATAGACAGTTCTGGGCGACCAGATCGACTGTGGCATCGGCCACCGGCAGATCGAGGGCGTCGCCGAGGTACAGTTCGACAAATTCGGGCTCGAACCAGTCGTTGAGCCGGGCCGCTTCCTCCAGGTTGATCCGGGCCCGATCGAGCATTTCATCAACCGGATCGACGGCCACCACACCCCCCGGTTGGCGGCAAAAATAAGCAAATTTGAGCGCTTCGAGGCCGCCGCCCACACCGATATAGAGAATGCGCTGATCAGGGGCCATGTCCTGCAGGTGAACGGTCGTGCCGCAGCCGTAATTCATCTGCTCCATCGCGGGCGGAATTACGAGCCCCGGCAGAAACAGTGCCGCCTGCTGCACACAGCAGAGGGCAGGCTGGGGCGTGATCGCCGCTTCTTTATAAACCTCGATGGCGGTCTGCAGATATTCTTTCACAGGACGGCTCCAGAGCGGCAACCGCTCCATGCTAACGCCCGGTAGAACGATAATCTCTGCCCCCAGGCGGAGCCTTGAGACCGAAGTTGGGCGATAACTGAGGATGGCAATCTCAGCGAGGACTCATCGATCATGGCCGATATCGTCGATACCGCTATTGGGGCCGGTTTCAAGACACTGGCAAAGGCTCTGCAGGCTGCCGAACTGGTGCATACGCTCAAGGAACACGGACCCTACACGGTCTTCGCACCCACCGACGAAGCGTTCAGCCGCTTGCCCGCCGGTAAGCTTGAAACCTTGCTCGCTCCGGAGAACAAAGAAACCCTGAGCCAGTTGCTGCTCCACCACGTCGTTCGGGGAGTGTTGCGCTCCACGGACCTCACGACCGGTGACATTCAGTCTCTGGTAAGCAGCGACCTGCACGTGACGGTGAGCAGCGGCGTGGTCGTCAACGACGCAAAAGTGGTCCAGGCGGACGTGCAGGCCGACAACGGCATCATCCACGCCATCGACCGCGTGTTACTCTATCCGAACTGATTACAGGCCCAACTGCCGCCGGACCTGCTCGATCTGCACGTCGAGGGGTTCGTGTTTGTCCATATCGACGACGATCGCCTCCGTTGGCACTTCGAGGTCGTCGAACTGGCTTTGCAGCAGGTCCGGGGGCATGAAGTGGCCCCCGGCAGCGGCGCGCTTGGCCACCCGCTGACTGGCCAGGGCAAAGCTAATTTGCAAAAAGACGAACTGGACTGCCGGATCGCCCGCTTTGAGTACTTGGCGGTAGCGCTCCTTGAGGGCGGAGCAGGCAAGAACGACGTCGCGCTTTTGCCCCTGCCAGGTCCGGATCGCCTGGTGTAATCGTGCCAGCCAGGGCAGGCGGTCGGCGTCGCTGAGCGGAAAATGGGCGTGCATCTTGGCAATCGCCTGGGCAGAATGAAAATCGTCGGCGTCAGCAAATTGCCAGCCCATAGCAGCGGCGAGCGCTTTGCTGAAAGAGGTTTTACCGGCTCCTGAAACGCCCAGGACAACAATTACCATCGCCCACAAAAGCGGGAGTGCATCGGCACCCCCGCTCTTTACGATAGAGGACCAGCTGTCCTTAGCGCAGCTCTACCGGTGTGCGCACGTCAGCGCCGGAGCGGTTCTCAGCGGCGGGCTGGATCGATTCGCCCTCGATAAACGAGCGCAGCATCCAGGCCATCTCCTCGTGCTCCTCCATCAGGCCGGTCAGAAAGTCCGCCGTGCCCGTATCGTGGAACTGCTCCTCGCTGGCATCGACGTGCTCGCGCAGGTTGCGGATGATCTGCTCGTGGTCCGCCAGCAGATTGGCGACCATGCCGTAGGCGTTCGGTACCTCTCCAGCGTGCTCCTTGATCGAGCCGTACTCGAGGAAGCCCTTGGCCGTGCCGACCGGGTAGCCGCCCAGGGCCCGGACGCGCTCGGCGATCTTGTCGCCGTTGAGGCTGAGTGCCTCGTACTGCTCCTCCCACAGCTTGTGCAGCGTGCGGAACTGGGGACCGACGACGTCCCAGTGGTACTTCTTGGTTTTGATCAGCACCAGGTTCACGTCGGCCAGATCGCGGTTGAGCAACTCGACAACGCCTTCGCGCTGTTCGGGGCTGAGGCCGATATTCGGTTTGATCATGGGTCCTGCTCTCCGTGGATAGCTTTCTGCACTGCTTCCAGTCAAACTTCATCGACTTTACACAGACATCTCTCCGGCGGTCGATACTCTAGAGTAAAGCAACACACGCGACGAGGCTTCCCGATGATCCTGGTGACGGGCGGTGCCGGTTATATCGGTTCCCATGTCGTTCTTGCCCTGCAGCGGGCTGGTTTTGAGGCTCTGGTCCTCGACAACCTCGTCTACGGCCATGCGGAGTTCGTTCCCGCCGACAAGCTGATCCACGGTGAACTGGAGGACCGCGAGAAGCTCAAGCAGCTTTTTGCGGACCATCCAATCGAGGCGGTCATCCATATGGCCGCCTACGCCTACGTCGGTGAATCGGTGACAAAACCGGCTATCTACTACCGCAACAATATTTACGGCACCCTCTGCCTGCTGGAGGCGATGGTCGAGGCGGGGGTGGGCAAGATCGTCTTTTCCTCCACCTGTGCCACCTACGGCGAGCCCGATCAGATCCCAATTCCCGAAAGCCACCCCCAGCGCCCGATCAACCCCTACGGTTTTACCAAGCTGGTGGTCGAGCAGATGCTGCGCGACTTCGACCGGGCTTACGGTTTGCGCTCCGTTGTCTTTCGCTACTTCAACGCCGCTGGAGCCGAGCCGGACGGGCAGATTGGCGAGGACCACAATCCAGAAACGCACCTGATTCCGCTCGTGCTCGATGTGGCGATTGGCCGCCGCCCCCACATCACTGTCTTCGGCGACGACTATGCCACCGTCGATGGTACCTGCGTGCGCGACTATATCCACGTGAGCGATCTGGCCGATGCCCATGTGCTGGGGCTCAAGTACCTGCGCACGGGCGGCGAGACGACTTTTTTCAACCTCGGCAACGGCAATGGCTTCTCGGTGCAACAGGTGATCGATGCCGCCCGGCAGATCACCGGCAAACCGATCGCCCAGGTGCTTGGGGCGCGCCGCCCCGGCGATCCGGCTCAACTCGTAGGCGGCGCTGATCGAGCCCGCCAGGTACTGGGCTGGTCTCCCCGCTTTGCTGACATCGAGACGATCATCGCCACCGCCTGGCGCTGGCACCAGTCGCGCTTCGGCAAAGACTGATTGCCGCTCGCTGCCTGCCAGTGATAGGCTGGTTTCCCGCGGGGAGTTAGCTCAGTTGGTAGAGCGCAGCAATCGCACTGCTGAGGCCAGGGGTTCGAATCCCCTACTCTCCACTTTTTAAAATCCGCCTGTAGCTTAAAGTTGGCTCAGGGCCGATTTCCTGCACCTGCCCCAGCCCCTGTCAGATAAGTTGTATAGGTCGCAAAAGTCGCTGTGTCAGGCTAAATTTGTGCCCAATTCCGTACCCAAAAAAGCAACCATGGTCACAGATTCGGCGGTTGCACAAGAAGCGCTGAGCCAGAAGCTGCAGGCGGCTCTTGACGCAGCAAATCTCAGGCTTCGCACTTCAGTTCGCCGGTGGGCCGAGGCCAGAATCGACGCGGTAGATCTGATAGATACCGGCGAGGAGGCTGATCACCTCGAAGTAAATGTAAGCGCCCTGGGTCGTGATGAATGCTTTTGGGTTTTTGCGCACTTCCTGCTGCGAATTGCACACCTTGCGGTAAAAGGGGGCAGCGGGATCGACTCCGGCAATCCAGACTTCGGTCGGTACGGTAAGGCTTTTCTGGTTGCTGGAGGTGGAGGTGACCATGTAGAGGTACGATTTGCCGTTGTAGGTAAAAGGCTCGACCGACCAGAGGTAGGTGCCCACCGAGGGCGGCTTCAGGACGTTCACCCGCTGCCACTTTGTACCCACTTTTTGATAGATGCCGATCTGGGTCTTGCCGTTAATCAGGGTCAGGGCGAGCAGAGCGTTGTTGTACTCCGGAGCCTCCCACATCTGAGCGGAGAGAGTGCCGCCGGACTCGGAGGTGATCTGGGCGGTCAGATTGGTATCGAGGGTGTACTTGAAGACCTGGGCTTTGCCGTTTGCGGCGGTGGCGTTGTAGGTGACGGCGCGCTCGCCTTTGATCCACTGCACGCCGGGGGGGACGGCTTTGGGAATCTGTTTTTCGGTGGAGCTGCCAACTTCGCGCCACAGGACGATCTGGGAACCGGAACTGCCGGGGGCGAGGTAGCTGATTGTCGCCGGTGAGGAAGTGTCCTCACCCCCGATCGGCCCATAGGCGTTGGTACCGTTGGGCAGGAGGGTCGGTACCCACTGGCTGCCGTTAAACTGGGCGCTGGCCAGGGTGAAGCGGTTTTGTGAATCGTACTTGGTATAGGTGATGAATGAGCCGTTGCTGCCGATGCTCCAGGTCGGCCCGTTGCCGATGGTAGACACGGTGACAGCACCGGTATCGACGAGGAACGCCTGCCCGGTGGGAGGGACAAAATCGCCCGTCGCCGGGTCGATGTTGCCCTGCCAGAGGTTGCCGTCGCCATCGACCCAGGTGATCTGGGCAAGCGCTTGATTAAATTCAGGATCGTTGAGCTTGACAGAAGGATCGGAGACTGGAATCTCCTGGGGATCGGCCTTGAGGACGGGTGCGGTGCCAAGCAGGGTGCCGGCGGCGATTGCCAGCAAAATTGAGCGCAGCAGGGCGCGGTGGGGGAAGAATTGCATGGGGAAACCAAAAGGAGACTTGTCCCTCAGTGTACGGCATCGCCCCTAGCGGGCACGGGGCGGCGACTGCGGATCGCGTAGCCGCTCGTAGATGGTGTAGCTGCCGTCGGCATCGCGCAGGTAGACCTGCTCGGGTCTTTTGCGGCGACTGTCAAGAAAGATCAAGTTGCGCTTGAAGATGTAGCCTGAGCTGCGAAAACTGGAGGTCTCGGTGCGGGTGCGGTCGGTGCGGAGGTAGCTGAGGTCGTTGTAGCTCACCCAGTCGGGGCTGCTGTTAAATTCGCGGTGGGTGGCCAGGGCTTTGTCGTCTTTGAGCACCTCGCGCAGCGAGGCCGCCCACTCCTCGGCCAGGGCGCGGGCGGTACTGTTGTGGCGGGCCATATCGGCGGCGGTGACAGTGGCGAGTAACTGACCGCCCAGCAATACCTGCCAGGAGGAGCCGTTGCCCGTCACCTTGACCGCTTTTACCTCGGGGCTGTCCGTGCTCAGGGTCTTGTTGAGCCGGGCCTGCACGAGGGCGGTCCGCTCCGCCAGCGCCTCCGGATCGCTGCCGCTCAGGGTAAAGATGCCCCGCGTATCGAGGACGATCTGGCCTGGATATTTGACCAGTTCGGGCACATCGAGCTGGGCATGGGCGCTCAGGCTCGTGAGCAGGACAATCGCTGGGGCAAGCAGCGAGAGGAGGGCACGGCGCTTTAGCAGCAGAGGATTGGGCATTGTTTCTCATCGGATGGCTGAACCCAATTATTAAACGGCGCAGGGAGGTTTGAAGCAACTGCGCAGAACCGGTGCGCTAGCGGCGGCGCAGGAAGGGACGGGGGTTGATCGCCCGGCCCCGCCGGAAGATGGTGTAGTGCAGGTGGGGCGCGGTGCTGCGACCGGTACTGCCCATCCGACCGATGAGTTGCCTGCGGCGCACCCGCATTCCGGGCCGGACCTTGATTCGCGAGAGATGGCCATAGAGGGTGCTCCAGCCCCGACCGTGGCGGATGAGAATGCGCTTGCCGTAGCCGCCCCGGCTCCAACCGGCCAGACCCACGATGCCGGGAGCGGTGGCGAAGATCGGCGTGCCGCGCCGTCCAGCAAAGTCGATGCCGTTATGAAAGGCGCGCCGGTGGGTAAAAGGGTCGATCCGCCAGCCAAAGCGGGAGGTGATCCGCACCCGGCCCCGCACTGGCAAGCCGCGCGGTCGGGCCACCCGGCGGGACGTCGAAGAGAGAGCTAGCCGGTAGCGGCCTGCTCGGGCCTGGGCTACGGGCTGAAAGTGAACGAAGACCAGCAAAGTCGCCAGTAACAGAACTGCCCAGCGCCGTTGGGCCAGAACAGCAACCGCACACCGACTCGCTGCGGAACGGGGAAACACCGGCATCGAAAAAATCTTGAGCGAAGCTACCCAGAAGATTCCCACGTTTGACCGGTTGGACAGAATTCCTCTTTTTGAGGAATTTAGGGCTGCACCAGGCTGTATTCAGGCGATCAGGCGCTCCAGAACGCTGGCGGGGCGGTAGGAAAGCCGTATCCGCACAGGCAGGCGGGAAGATCGGCCACGCAGGTAGAGAACGTTGTTGCCGACCGGTCTGCCGCTGAGACGCAGAAACTTGTAGATGCTCGCCGGTGTGGCGGGCCGGGTCTTCAGGCAACCTGTCAGAATGGGCAGTCGAATAGCGTTCATTTGCAACCGCGCAAATTCTCATTTCAGAATATCTATCGATAATTTGAACCGCAAAAATCGAGCAATTGTCTTCAGACTTTGTACCGGTGCGTTCGATGCCTACTGGAGATGTCCCCCACCTCACCTCTCCCCCCTGCCCCCCTCCCCTCTCCTGCCCCCGCCGGGGCAAGGAGAGAGAAGGGGGGTTCACTGTAACTGGGCTGCAGGCGGGATAGGTGAGGACAATCAGGGAGTGTGCGTGGCTGTTGGTTCGCGCAGGTAAAGCATAAATGGGTATTAGAGAGTTCGCTCGCCCGTAACCCCCGAAAGGGTTGCTTCGGGAGCAAGTAGCCGTCCGTTTTCGAGCTTGAGGATGCGGTCGGCTACCGGAAAATAGCGATCGTCGTGGGTGATGACCAGGACGGTCTTGCCCCGCTCCTTCAGTTCTGGCAATAGTTTGAGGTAGAAGATGTCTTTGAAGTGGGGGTCTTGATTGGCCGCCCACTCGTCGAAGATGTAGAAGGGCCGGTCCTCCAGGTAGGCAGTAAGCAGGGTCAAACGCTTGCGCTGGCCCTGGGAAAGGGCGACGGTCGAAAATTCTCCTGAGCGGACGGAGACTTTGTGCTTCAGCTGCAGCCGCTCCAGATAATCGCCTGCCCGCCGATCCAATTCTGGGTGATCGAGGCCGATCAAGTTCTCGAATAGATAGCCGTCCGAGAAGACGGCTGTAAATAGTTGCCGGTACTGCTCGCGGTTGTGGTCGTCGATGGGGATGCCGTCGAGGCGGATTTCGCCCGTCTCCGGCGGATAGAGCCCCAGCAGCAGCTTCGCCAGGGTCGTCTTGCCGCTGCCGTTGCCCCCGACTAGAAAGACCACCTCGCCCGGTACAAAGCTGAGGTGAATCGGGCCAAGGCTGAAGTAATCGTCCTCCTGCTCGCGGTAGTAGGTGTGGGTGGCAGCAACAAGTTCCAGTCGCTGCCAGGCCGTCGAACTGGTCGGTTCTTCGGCTGGTTGGGATTCGCCGCCGGTTGCACTGGCGAGGGTGAGGCCGAGGGCTTCGACCTTGGCGAGGGCTACCTGGGCGCGCTGCAATATTGGCAGCGCTTCAAACAGCGCCCCGATCGCCCCGGCCATGTAGAAGGCGGTGAGGGTGCAGCCGGTGAGCACCGGCGAACTCACCCCGGCCAGCAGTGGCAGCAAAAATAGCAGCGCTCCGACCAGTAGAAAGTGCAGCGCCTGCGCCCAACTGATGGCGACAGCAAAGTACCGTCCACCCGCGACATTGTGCTCGTAGAGATTCTGCACACTCGGTCGCAGGTTGTCGCTGACAAACGCTTCGCGCCGCCGCCAGTGCAGTTTGAGTTCTTTGTTGCCCTCGGTGAGCGCCTGAAAGTGACGGATGAGCCGGTCCCACTCCTCGCGCGCCTGGATGAAGTAGCGGGTGGCTGGGGCTTCGAGGAGCTTGTAACTGCTCAGCGAGAGGACAATCGCTGCGATAGCGATTGCCAGACCGAGGGGAGCGAGCCAGGTGATGTAGCCCAGGCAGCCGATCAAGATCGCGGCGTTGATACAGAAGGGCGGC
Organism: Gloeobacter kilaueensis JS1; assembly: GCF_000484535.1. NCBI lineage: Bacteria > Bacillati > Cyanobacteriota > Cyanophyceae > Gloeobacterales > Gloeobacteraceae > Gloeobacter > Gloeobacter kilaueensis. The sequence continues at coordinate 2,308,534 of NC_022600.1, forward strand.
AACTGAAAGAGGCTGGCGGCAATTGTCGGGATGTCGTCGGTGAAGGTGGCAAACAGGCGCGAGATCCCGGCGCGCTCCAGTTGTAAGAGCGGTGCGGCGAGAATCTGGCGGCTCAACTGGAGCCGCAGATCCATCAATGCCTGCTGGGAGACCTGTAATAGCAGAATGCGCGAGAGTAGGTTGCAGACGAGCATCGCCAGCACGAGTGCCCCGAAGAGCAGGGCAAGCTGGCCCAGGGGGATGTCGCGCCGGGTGAGACTGGTGTTGATCACCGCCAGGATCGAGGCGCTGATCGCTCCGCCGGCAAGACCGGCCACCGCCGCCAGGGCGACGTTGCGCCACGAGTAGCCGAGCAGCAACTTCAGCAGATTCATCCCTTCCCTCCAGAGGTGTGGGCAGCCAGACACTCGCTCAGCCGGGCCGCCAGGACCGTAACCTGCGGTTCAAAGAGGCAGCTGTCGTGATCGCCCGGTACCCGGTAGCTGGTAAGGCCGGCGCGGGTGAGGGGTTGCCAGCCCGGTGCAAAATTTCGTTCCTCCCCCGCCTCGAAGAGCGCGACGGGTGCAGCGATGGCAGTGGCGGGCCGGTAGCGGGCAAGGGCGAGCAGGTTGATCCGATAGACATCCAGCAGGCGGCGGGCGAGGATCAGATCCACATCCGGCGGCAGCGCGTGGACGGCCTGGGCCTTTTCGACAAAGAGCCGCAGGCGTTCCTCCGGCTGTTCGCAGTTGCGCAATTCGGATTCTGTAAGCGGTACGCGCAGGCCGCGAGCGAGATCGGCGAGGATGGCGCTCTCGTCGCTTCCGTCCTGCCTTTCTTCACTTCCTGGAGCGGCCAGATCGAGGACCACCAGAACCGCGACGCGCTCGCCTTCCGCTTCGAGCCGGAGGGCCATCTCGAAGGCGACGGCTGCCCCCATGCTGTAGCCGCCCAGCGCGTAAGGTCCGTGGGGCTGGACGGCGCGCAGAGCCTGCAGATAATCGGCGGCCATCGACTCGACGCTCGCGTGCAGTTCCACCTCCTGATCCACCGCCGGTACCTGCAGCCCGTAGAAGGGCCGCTCCGCGCCTGACTGCCGGGCCAGATCCACCAGGCAGAGCACGCCCCCACCGGCGGGATGGACGCAGAAGAAGGGCAGCTCCTTGCCCAGGGGTTGCAGAGTTACCAGCGGCGAGGAGGGAGCGGGGGCAGATCCCTGGAGTTGCTGGGCCAGACTTTCGATCGTGGCGGAGCGGAAGAAGGCGGCAAGGGGCAGCTTCAAATCGAGCTGTTTCTGGATGCGCGCCAGCAGGTGAACGGCCAGAAGCGAATTGCCGCCCAGATCGAAGAAATTGTCTGTAACCCCTATGGGCTTGAGAGCGAGCAATTCCTCCCAGATCTGGACCAGTTGCAGTTCCAGAGGTGTGCGCGGTGGTACCTGGGCAGACGGTCGAGCTACGAGGAACGGGTCCGGCAACGCTGCCCGGTCCAGCTTGCCGTTGGCGGTGAGGGGTAGTTGCGGGAGCGCCACAAAAAGCGAGGGGATCATGTACTCCGGCAGGCGTTCTTTCAGGTAAGCGCGCAACTGGACAGCAGGGAGCGGACGATCCTCTTCACCGACTACATAGGCGACCAGCGAACGATCTCCCGTTGTCTCGTTCTGCCAGACGGTCGCTGTTGCCTCGCGCAGGTCGGGATAGCTCACGAGGGCAGCTTCTACCTCCGCCAGCTCGATGCGGAAACCGCGCAGCTTCACCTGGTTGTCCAGCCGACCCACAAATTCCAGCACCCCCTCCGCTCTCCAGCGCGCCAGATCCCCGCTCCGGTACAGCTTCCCACCGGACTCACTGAACGGGTCAGAGACGAACTTTTCTGCCGTCAGCTCAGGCCGATTGAGATACCCCCGTGCCAGACCGTCGCCGCCGATAAACAGCTCTCCCACCACTCCCACCGGCACCAACTCAGCCCGAGCATCCAGCACGTACACCCGCGTGTTCGCTATCGGCTTTCCTATCGGCACACTCCCTTCTAACTGCGTGTTCCTGTCCATCCGATAACAACAGGCAAAGGTCGTGCTCTCGGTGGGACCGTAACCGTTGATGACGACTCGTTCTCCCGGTTGCTCAAGCAATTTCCGCACATGGGGAAGCGAGAGTACATCGCCCCCGGCGAGCAGTTGACGGACTTTTGCAAGGGTAGGGAGTTGTTCTGTGAGCATCAGGTGGAACAGTCCTGCTGTCAGCCACAGGGTTGTGATGTGGTGAGCTTCGATGAGCTGAGCGATTTCTGCTAAGGAGAGCTTTCGGGCAGGAGCAAGGACGAGGGTGGCACCGTGGAGCAAGGGAGCCCAGATTTCAAAGGTGGAGGCGTCGAAGGCGACGGGAGCAAGTTGGAGGAAGGTTTCGTCTTCTTCCACCTCAAAGAAAGGGTTGTTGAGGAGCAGTCGGAGGACGGCTCTGTGGGGAGTGAGCACACCTTTAGGGATGCCGGTGGAACCGCTGGTGTACAGCACGTAGGCCAGGTTCTCACCCCGGACAGTTGTTGACAGGTTTGCTGTCGGGAGATTGGCCAGTTCCAGATGATCGATGTCGATAAAGTGGGTGGCAGGAAGGTTCAGGAGGTTATTCGGAAGCGACTGGCCCAGGACAACGTTCAGCCCCGCATCCTGGATCATGAAGGCCAGTCTTTCGCTTGGATAGGCCGGATCGAGGGGAAGGTAGGCACCGCCTGCTTTCAAGACCGCCAGCAGGCTGACAATCAGTTCCGGACTGCGTTCCAGACAGATGCCAACTGGTACTTCCGCTCCAACTCCGAGGGATTGGAGGTGGTGGGCAAGCTGGTTGGCTCGGTGGTTCAACTCCCGGTAACTGAGTTTTTCTTTGCCCCAGACGAGAGCAGTTGCTTCCGGTGTGCGTTCTACCTGCTGCTCGAAAAGTTGATGGATGCAGAGGTGGCGCGGGTAGTCGCGATCTGTAGCGTTCCACTGACTGAAGAGTTGTATTTCCTGAGCAGTCAGTAACGGCAGGGAAGTGATGGCCTGGTCGGGGTTGGCGACGAGGGATTCTAACAGTGTGAGCAGATGACCTGCCATCCGCTCGATCGTCTCGGGCTCGAAGAGGTCCGTGTTGTACTGGAAGGTGGCCCCCAGTTCCTGGCTGGTTTCGAGCATCGTGAGCAGCAGGTCGAACTTGGAAATTGGGTTCGGAAATTCCAGCGGTGTGAAGCGCGGGCCGTCGTCGTTCGCTGCCGCGTGCATCGGCATGTTCTGCAGGACGAACATCACCTGAAACAGAGGCGCGTGGCTGAGGGTGCGCTCGGGCTTGAGGTAGTCCACCACCTTCTCGAAGGGCAGATCCTGGTGGGCGTAGGCTCCGAGGGTGGTCTGCCGCACTCTTCCCAGTAGCTCGCGGAAGCTCGGTTCACCGCCCAGGTCCGTTCGTAGAACCAGCGTGTTGACGAAAAAGCCGATCAAAGGCTCGATTTCTGAGCGGTTGCGGTTGGCGATGAGTGAACCGACCAGCAGATCGGATTGATGGGTGTAGCGAAACAGCAGCACCTTGAAGGCAGCGAGGAGCACCATGAAGAGCGTCGCTCCTTCCTGGGCAGCCAGGCGATTCAGGCCCGGCAGCAGGGAACTGGGAATGGGGAAGCTGTGGGTTCTGCCCCGGTAGCTCTGGACGGGGGGACGGGAGTGATCGGAGGGGAGGGTGAGGACCGTCGGTGCGCCGGTGAGTTTTTGCTGCCAGTAGGTGAGTTGTTCCTTGTAGGCTTCGCTCGTGAGCCATTGCTGTTGCCAGGCTGCAAAATCGCTGTACTGAATCGGCAAATCGGGCAGCGTAGCCCCTTCTCCCCGGCGGTGCGCTTCGTAGAGAATCGCCAGTTCGCGGATGAGCACGCCCAGCGACCAGCCGTCGCTGATGATGTGGTGCATGGTGAGAATCAAGATGTGCTCTTCGTCGGCCAGACGGAGCAACTGCACCCGCAGCAGTGGTCCCTGGGCGAGGTCGAAGGGCCGGGTCGCTTCTTCGTCGGTGAGACGCCGCGATTCTCTCTGCCGCTCCCCCGCTTTCAGGTGGCTCAGATCCTGAATGGGCAGGGTGAAGGGCCGGTGGGGAGCAACCACCTGCACAGGTTCGCCCTCGCAGTTCACGAACGTCGTGCGCAGGCTGTCGTGGCGGCGGATCACCGCATCGAGGCTGCGCTCGAAGGCAGGAATGTCAAGTTTGCCCTGAATGTGAATGCCGCCGGGGATCGTGTAGACGGAGGTGCCGGGTTCGAGTTGATCGAGGAACCAGAGCCGCTGCTGGGCAAAGGAGAGCGGAGCCGGGCCAGCCTCCTCCGGGCGGCGCGGAATGGCGGTGTTACCGCCCGGCTGGGCGGCAATGCCTTCCTCCGCGAGCATCAGATCGAGCAGGGCGCGCTTGGCGGCGGACAGTCCCAATCGGCGTTTTGGAGTCCCACTCATCGGTCGATTCCTTTTTGAGCACTGATTCCTGACTGACTGACAAACACCATCAAAAGCTGCTTTCCATAAGACTGTCCATCGTCGCCTTCAAGAAAGGCCGTCTCGGAGCGTCTTCGCAATCGATAGAGGTGCAAGCCCGTAGTTATGCTAGATAGTGTTTCGTCCAGTCAACCACTTAAGCAGTGCCCAGGGCTGTCCACTGGGCTTTTGCCTTGTCGAGGGATTCATCGAATTCTTTTTCGGCTTCGGAGTCGGCGACGATCCCTGCTCCCACCTGGCCCCAGACCTGATGGCCAGACTTTAGGAGGGTGCGGATGAGAATGTTGAGATCCAGGTCGCCTGTGCGGTCGAGGTAGCCGCAGGAGCCATAAAAAAGCGAGCGGCGCACCGGTTCGAGCTGCTCGATAATTTCCATGCAGCGCACCTTCGGGCAGCCGGTGATCGTACCGCCCGGAAAGACGGCGCGCACCAGATCGAGGGCGTCGTAGCCCGGCTGCAGTTCGCCGACGATATTCGAGACGATGTGCATGACGTGGGAGTAGCGCTCGATGCTCAATAGCTCATCGACCTCGACACTACCGGGCTGACAGACGCGCCCGAGGTCGTTGCGCTCGAGATCGACCAGCATGATGTGCTCAGCCCGCTCCTTGGGGCTTAAGAGCAACTCCGCTTCGAGGGCGCTGTCGCCCTCGAGGGTCTGGCCACGCGGTCGGGTACCGGCGATGGGGCGGGTACTGACGGCCCTGCCGCGCAGGGAGACCAGCCGCTCCGGCGAGCAGCTGATCATCTCACCGAAGGGCGTGCGCCAGTAGCTGGCAAAAGGCGAAGGATTAAGCTGGGCCAGCCGCCGGTAGAGCTGCCAACCCCCGCCCGTCCACTCCAGGGCAAAGCGCAGCGAAAGATTGCCCTGGAAGATGTCCCCAGCGGCGATGTGCTCTTTGATCCGGTGGACGGCCTGCAAAAAATCGTCGCGCACGGGCAGGAGCAGGGGGCTGCTCGCCGCTGGGGGAGCAGGGGCCGCGCCGAGTGCCGGTGTCTCCAGCCGCTTGCGCCAGTACGGCCAGCTGCGCTTGCGCTCCGGCTGCTGGGAGGTAGGGCAGAGGGCGAGCCAGAGCTGATCTTCGGCGTGATCGGCGACAGCAAAGACCGTCGGCTCAAACCACCAGGCCACCGGAAAGGGCAGCGCGTCGGCGCGCCGATAAGCGAGCCTCTCGATCTCCCAGGCCAGGTCGTAGCCAAACCAGCCTACCAATCCGCCGCGAAAGGGCAGCGACCGGTACTCTTCGGGCAGTGGGGCAAGGGTGCGGGCCGTGGCCAGCCAGTCTTTTAACGTCGGTAGAACCCTGCCCAGGGGCGGCACGAGAATCTGGGCCGGACAGGCCGCCAGAATCGAGTAGCGGCCCGTGCGCGGGGTGAGCTGGGGGCTTTCGAGGAGCACGGCGATTGCCTCGTCGCCAAAGAGGCAATCGAACAGATCCGCGCCCGTGCGCCCGGCCAGGGGCAACGACAGCCAGCACCAATCAGAGCACAACATCTGCTATGGCAGCCCTGCAATCTCCTGGCCTTATTCTCACCCGAGGGCGAGGATGTGCCAAACTCAGGCGCATATGTCAAAGTGAGAGCAGTCTGCGATTCCGCTACCTGTCCGCCTGTGTCTATGAACGTTATTCCGCCTTCTTCACCGGTTGATTTCGATAAACTGCCCATTCCTGAAGACGAGCCCCAAACACCTTTTCCTGCGCCCAGCGAACCGCTGCAGTACCGCGCTATCGGCATCGTGCGTGGCCGCTACGAGCCTTCGGAGGAGCGCCTGACCCAGGGCAAGCTGATTACCGGCGACGGCGTCGAGATCGACGCTGTGCTCTTGGGCCGTGTCCTCAGCCTGGTGCGCAAGCACCTCGATCTGAGCGTCGAGCACCCCTGGGTCGTCTACCCGCGCACCCGCGACGGCGGTGGCCTGCACACCCAGATCGTCGGAGTCTGGTCGCTCAATCCCAACGGTCTTAAGCCCGAAAAGTCCGACGACGACGAGGAGGGCGAGGACGACGAGGACGAGGACGAGGACGAGGGCGGCAAATCAACGCTGCTTTTCTCGACCGCCAACCTCGAAGGGGTGGACGGTTTCTTTTCGATCCGGGGCGAGGTCACCTTCCAATCGGAGCAGGAAAACTTTATCCTGCTCAAGATCCGCCAGCAGAGCAAGAAAAAAAAGCCAGGCCGGGCTTTCAAGCTGCGCCTCGAAGGGTTGCTGCCGGAAGACGCCCGTGGCAAGTTCTGGGATCTGGCGGTGCGGCGGACGGACGAAGCACTGCACATCCTCGACGGTACTCTGGTCGCTGTCCTGCCCAAGCCACCGGCCAAGCGCCGGGGTGGCCCCGGTGGCAGACCCGGCGGCGGGGGCGGACGGGGTGGTTTTCAGCGCAGTAGCCGTCCTGGTGAGGGCGGTGGGATCAGACCGCGCTCAGCCGATCGAGCAGGCGAGGGGGGCGGGCTCATCAAGCCGGAGCGGCCCTATCGCTCCTTCGATCGCCGCTCGCGGCCCGAATAGCGCTGTTCAATCCACCACGAGGCGGCGGAACTGCTTCTTGCCGACCTGGAGTACAGCGTTCTGAATTGCTGCCGCTTCAGCAATCTCGTATTGGGGATCGCTCACTTTTTGTTGATCCAGGCGCACCGCCCCATTCTTGATCTGGCGCATTCCTTCGGAGACGCTCGGGGTCAGTCCGGCAAGCTGGAGGATCTTTGCCAGACGCACCGGAAAGACAAGGCTGCCCAGTTGCACCTCAGGGACGTTTTCTCCTGCGCCGCTACCAAATAGCAGGCTTGCTGCATCCTTCTGGGCCTGAACGGCCTGGGCGGGGGAATGCAGCAGGCTGGTGATCGCAAGGGCAAGGGCTTTTTGCCGCTCGCGGGCCGTAGCGGGAAGCTGTTGCACCGGCATGTCCGTGAGTAGCTCGAAGTAGGTGTCCACCAGGGCGTCGGGCGTCTTTTCGAGTTTCGAGTACATCGTGAGCGGATCTTCGGTGAACCCAACGTAGTTGTCGAGGGACTTGGACATTTTTTTAACGCCATCCAGGCCCACCAGTAGCGGTACGGTGAGAGCCAGTTGGGGGGCTTTGCCGTAGAGCGCCTGCAGATGACGGCCCATCAGCAGATTAAAGCGCTGGTCGGTGCCGCCCAGTTCGATATCGGCGTCGAGGGCCACCGAGTCGTAGCCCTGCAGCAGCGGATAGAGAAATTCGTGCAGGTAGATGGCCGTGTCCTGCTCGTAGCGCTGGCGAAAGTCCTCCTTGGCGAGCATCTGGGCGACGCTGGTCGAGGCGAGAATGCGAATGATCTGCGATAAATCCAGCCCCCCCAGCCACTCGCTGTTGTCGCGGACCTCCAGCCTGTCAAAATCGAGGACGAGCCGCGCCTGGTCGAGGTAGGTCCGGGCATTTGCTTTGACTTCATCTGCACTGAGTCGCGGGCGCGTCTCCGATTTGCCCGTCGGATCGCCGATCTGGGCAGTAAAGCCGCCGATGAGCAAGATGGCCGTGTGCCCCAGATCTTGAAACTGCCTGAGCTTGCGCAGCACGACAGCGTGGCCGAGGTGCAGGTCTGGCCGGGTGGGGTCGATCCCCAGTTTGACGCGCAGCGGTTTACCGGTGTTTAACCGCTCGGCGAGGGCCTGGGCTCCGCCGGGAAAAATCTCCGCCACCCCCTGCTCGCTCAGGCGCTGAAATTGCTCTTGGTCCATGTCAAAAAAATGTTCCGCTACCGCTTTCTTATTTAACGGGCTGCTTGCCCTGGGCGGCAATCGCCCCTGCCCGCGCCAGCGCCTCGCGATCGATGCGGATGCGCGGCTCGGTATTGCTGCTGCCGAACTGGCGCTCCAGCGTGCCTACCGGGATGATCTGGCTTACGCCGGGGCGGGGATGGACGATCGTGCGCGCCTGCAGCACAAAGGTCCGATCCGAGATTACCCGGCCACTGGAACCGGTATCGATCGCCGCCTGGCGGAGGGTTTTTTCGAGCGCCTCGAGGCTAATCGTCGCGGCGACGGCAATCACCGCCCGGCTGCCGCCGCGATCGAAGACGACAGAAAATTTCTCTGCCCCGGGGATGCGCTGGCGGACGATCGAAGGGAGGATGGCGAGCGTCCAGACGCCGGAGGTGAGGACGACTAAAAAGGCGGTGACACCGAAGGCGCGAAAGCGCCAGGGCTGCTTGGTGAGCCAGCTCACCAGGGTCGCCACCGCACAGAGGATGGTGACGATACCGAGGATGTTGCCGGCGGTCGTAAATAATCCCGAAAAATTCATCTTCGATCGCGGTGGGACTCTTTCATGTTCGTCCAAAAATACGGTGCCGGTGGGCTCGATGCCCGATCGGGGTCCACAATGAAAGGGAGATTTTATCGACACCGCCTGTATGCTGCCCGAAGATGTGCGCGAGCTGATTCTCGAAGCGTTCCCCGATGCCGTCGTCGAGGTGCAGGATCTGACCGGCACCGGCGATCACTTTGCAGCGACAATCGTCTCAGAAAGATTCAGCGGCCTGCCGATGATCAAGCAGCACCGGCTGGTCAACCAGGCTCTGCTGGACTACCTCGAAGATGGCCGCATCCACGCGCTCGCCCTCAAGACCTTTTCGCCCGAGCAGTGGCAACGCGCCTCGGTGCAACTGGAATCTTAAGGGGAGCGGGAGGTGCGCAGCGTCTGCCTGCTTATCGTGCTCCTCGCGCTGATCGCCGGGCCAGTGATAGCCCGACCGGCAAAGCGGGTCCAGTTGCAACTGTCAGCCCACCGGCCTGGAGCGGGAGCAGCCTATCTCGCCGCCACCCTCCAGCCGCGCCACTACCGCTTCGCCGCCCGCAAGCCCCGGCTGGAGCGCATCGCCCGGCGGATTGGCAAGACGGCAATTCCCACTTTCTTTGCAGGGCCGCCCCCCGGCTTCAGCCTCGATCGCACCCTTCGCAATACCGGGTACGACACACTCGCGATCTTGCTCTGGCCCCTTGGCCTGGGTCGCGCTCAGATCGAATATCTCGCCGATCGGGGCTTCGAGGCGGCAAGTGGCCAGAACGTCCGCCTCTTCGAGGCGAAGTGGTAATAATCCACCCAGCGCAGCTCGTGGCGATAGACGATGATCTGCCGGATTAGTTAAACAGATCAAGTTCTTGAAGACAATTGTGTCTAAAATTGGGACACCTTTTAGCAGAGATATCTCTTGCTTCCTGAGAATGGGGATAAGCCATTGAGCGGGTGAGCCAGATCCTGTAGCTCTGCCAAAAAGAGCTGTTAGGGTTGATTGTCCAGCCGGATGTCTCTAACAACCCCCTGCATCCGATCGATGAGAGCTACTCCCAAGTAGATGAACGATGGCCCGGCTGTGCGCTTCTGCATCGTCAGCAGACCCGCAAACTCGATGTCCGGCCACTGCCGCCAGAAAGTTGAGTGGCTGCAATCGGCATACTGAGCAATGGTGGCTGCTGAGGCGTAGCAGTGGCCGTACTGGTCCATTAGGCCAATCACCATCTGCACGATGCAGCTAATTGTGTAGAGGCGGGTGCTACTGATAGCGTGATTGACCAGCCCTTTCCAGTGCATGTCTACGGCCAGTTCTTTGCACAGCTCAGCAGCAGCTGTCTTCGTCTGGGTGTGGGCCTTGGTTGAGATCCGATGGTTCTAAGCGAGGAGTGCAACGGGCGCTCTGCTGAAGACGGGCTTGAAATGCGTTGTGTCCAGCACTCTCAAGGCGCACTGTGGCGGCATACACTATACGTGGACTCCAAGCGGTTTTGGCGCTTGAGAAGCATCTGAGTCCAAGCAGAGGCACAAGCCTTTAAGGGCACCTTCCAGGTCTATGCCTGGATGGGTTTATTAATCATGAATAGTGCAGCGTACACACTAGATATAGCGTGATACTTTTCTGTGTAATCGACGCTTGGTTCATCATAGATTCATCATATCTTCATAAGAATCTATATCTATATCTAGTATTTTGTGGATAAAGATCGTATTTGTTCGAGGTATAGACATGGCTGACACATATGAGATTATTGCTAACGCAATCCGCAACAAACAGCAGATTATTGCAACGTATGATGGGCATGAAAGAGAGCTTTGTCCGCATTCACTTGGCACAAAAAATGGTACTTTACAATGTTTGTTTTATCAGTTTGGTGGATACAGTAGTAAAGGTAAAATTGAACCGGGCTCCTCAAATAATTGGCGATGTTTGTCACTTAGCAAATTGTCGAATGTAAAAACTAGAGATGGAAACTGGTATACAGCATACAACCATAGTAGACCAAATTCATGTATTGATAATGTGGAGATTGAAGTAACTAGTTAAGTCGTGCTTGCAAGACCACTTACAAAGTCTCTTGCGGCCCTTAGTTCCTCATCTGTTGCAAGGTCGCGTGCGAGCACTGGGTTTACCCACCTTGGTCCATGCCCGCTTACTGTTCTAACAAAGCCTTCAAGTTCTCCAACATCCACGACATAGAGCCCCCCTGCACGTAGATTTGATAGAAGTCGTTCACATGCTACGGACGGATCACCCGATGGAACAAATACTTTACCAGCAAGTTTGGCATTACTCCAGGGTGACGACTGTTTAAGAATTGATTGAATAGCAGCCTTAGTTTGCTGTGGAAACGTTTCTGCTACAACAGCGGATAGCAAAGCTTCTATTGCCTCTTTTACTTCTTTAGTGTTTAGATCAGGCTTCCTCTGCTCCACAGATTTTTTCACTAGTTTCCAATCATTTACTATTGTTGTCCAATCAATTCCAAGAGATTCCACAATTGATTTTAAAGGTTCTAGCTCCGATAACACGTCGAAGTCTGCAACCACTTTTACCGGTACATCAACAGCACGCAGTGCACGAATTACGGGGGGAAAACGAGCTTTTCCTCCGCAATGTGTAAACATCAAGTCTGGGCGCTTTGTTTCAGGTGTACTACTCATCGTAACTGCGTCTAGTACTGCTGAATAGAAACGACAATCAGCGTCAGCCTCACACACTACAACACTTTCATGAAATAGACCATCAAGAATATTGGAGTAACGGAGTAAGGGATCACCCCAAAGCTCTTTAATTTTCTCGCTATTTAGTAATCGTACAGTATTTACAAATCCATTTCTTGTAATTCGTATTATACGCACATCTGCGCTTTCTGCGTTGAGAACGCCCCGTAGAATATCCGTACTATGTGTTGCAATAAACAGCTGGCGTTCTTTGTTTCGATCTTGAACCAAGGTAGTGCCTAATAGCCGTGCCTGTGGTGGGTGCAAAAAGGCTTCAGGCTCGTCAATAAGCATAATACTCTCACGTCCTACTGATGTTGCTAGTAAAACACCTGCGAAGCTACGCATACCGTCACCTTGTGTATGTAATGTTGGAAGCTCCTCTATTCTTTCAACGTAGGTCACGCTAAGTCGATCTTCATTAGCATTTGGTATAGGGCGTTCGCCAACATGTAATGGAACTATGTTTCCTGCGTTACGATGAACAACAAGATCAACACCAAAAGCTTTTCGGAACTCCGAACTCAATCTAACTTCGAGTTTGTCATCTCTTAGTAGGAAATGAATTGGGTGGCTGGGGTTGTCCCGTGCGAGCGCGATGTTCTGCGGTGGAGTACAGATTTGGAGCCGTTCGTCTGCAGACAGTAAATGGCAGAACCAACGTGAAAGCCCACCTAAAACATGGTCTCCCCGCTGCCAATCGCTATCGATTTGGCTTCGATGAAGTCCATGTCCAAGCGCTTGATAGATTGGGTTTTCAGGAGCTGAGTTTTTTGCTCTAACAGTCCATCCTGAAAGCCATTTATCGACTTCATTCACATCGCCAATTCTTTGAATTTGAAGGCTCTTTAGAACTGGGCTCATGTGGCCACTGTTTTGAAGCTTATCTCTAATGGCACGAAGAGTTGCGCTCTTTCCAGCATTATTCGGTCCAACGATGAGAACAACATCATTAGGTGAAACTGGAACCTCACTGCCATCGCTAAACGTGAGATTATTGATTACTACTCGAAGTGTAGTTAGTCCATTCATGCTTTATCAGTTAGTAATGAGTTAACTGCATAGTTACGTGCTCAAATGTAATTTCTAAATGCATACTGCTCTAGCATTTATCCACACCAACACCATTTCGACTACACAGGTATTTCAATACTATCAGTTTTTATTGTTTTGGAACAGTAACAATGCAGCAAGCTGATGCAATCAGCTCCTCTTCTTTCAACCGCAAAAGTGGTCCTGTTTATTTACTTTTCCTCAAATTTAATAAGAGGAAACATGCTGAGAGTACGGACATGGCACAGCTAGCCTTTCAGTCGCTATAGTCTTTGCCTGTCGCAGCTCTTTATTGTCAACCGTGGTTCTCCGCTTATAGTAGGTTCTCACAGGCTCTCAGGCTCTATTCCCAGTGCCCTTAGTTGCTCCGCCAGGGCTGCAGCTCGCCGCTCCGCCTGTTCAGCTCTCTGGCGTTCTTGCTCCAATTCCGTTGGTATCCACCGACCTGCTACGTCATACCACCGCAACCACTCTCGCTCCACTCCTGCAAAGCTGCCCTGCCACAAACCCAGCCCGATCTGTAATGGTTCTATCCACAGCCTCGGCTCCGCCATTTCTTGATATTCTGCTCCCTCCAACTGAAATAGCCGATAGGTGTTGCCCTCTCGGTTGAACAGCACATAGTACGGCACCCGCAGGATGCTCTCGTACACCTCCCACTTCGAGGGCGGCTGCCGACCCCGCAAAGTCTGACCCTGGTCTTCCTCCAGGGTTCCTGGTGAGAGTAGCTCGATCACTACCACCGGTGCGCGGCCCTCCCGCCAGAGCACGTAGCTGAGGCGACCCGCATCAACCAGGCGGGGTACGCCCACGACGGCAAACCAGTCGGGCCGCTTGTAGTAGCTGGTGTTGAGCGAGTCGTAGTACAGATTGAGGTCGGCGGCGGTGAAGACCTGATCAGCCGGGTAGGTAGCAGGCTGGAAAGTCTGGCTGAGCAGTTGCGGCTGCCAATCGTGAAACTCGTCTGGCAAACCGGGTTCCTCGGGATTCTCACTCGGCAGCTCATACATCGAGGGCAGCGGTGGCGGTGGTGATGAGGTGCGTACCGGTTTATAAGTCGTCATCGGGCCTCTACTTGTACAGGATCCTCTGTCCACGGGGCGCTCTCGCTCAGGGCGTGTTGCCGTTGGCTAGCCGGGCGTTCTCCGCAGCCCACTTTGCGTGCAACTGCCCAATAGGGCTTTGCTCATAATCGCGGTCTAACATCTCCTGGATTGCCTGCAGTTCCTTGCTCCAGGCACGCATCTCCGCAGAAACTGCCCGTAGCTGTGCGATCAGCCGCTGATGGGTCGCCTCATCCGGCACATAAGGGGCAGATGGCTCGTTCATGACAATCTCCAGAACTGTTGCACTTCGCGAATACTCTGCAGGAAGGCCGCGATGCGGTTGCTACCTGATGTGGCGCTCTGTCTGAGTAAGTTCATCTTAGCGGTGGCTGTCTGGATATCATCGCGGGCAATACCTGCCATCAGACCGCTCAAGCGCCGGTAGAGATCCTGGGCATCGTCGCTGACGTTGCTGAGAGCCTGAAGATCATTAAGGGTTAGGTCGCTCTGCCCGTGCTGCTCGAAAAGAGTGCGCTCAATGCTCCCCGCAAAGTCAATGACATCGAGTAGTTGAGAGGCAAGGGCGAAGATTTCGTTTTTCAGTTCATCCGACAGTCGCATCAGCTTCTGGTAGTGGAGATAGAGGTGCGTGGCGGCTCGGTTGCATGTTGCGCTTGAGGGGCATCTTCAGCCAGACAGATGCGCCGCGCCAGAACGTCCGCCTCTTCGAGGCGAAGTGGTGACGAGGGCTCTTTGAAGCCGGGGTCGCTATTGTGTATAATCCTAATTTGTGTGCGCAACGGCAGCACAGGAGCAGTGGACCGTGACAGCTAAGACTTTTCTGCCCGCAGTGGACGCCATCGAGCGTCAGTGGTTGGTGGTAGACGCCGCCGGCCAGCATCTGGGGCGTCTGGCGAGTGTCGTCGCCAATCTTTTACGGGGCAAACATCGCCCCAACTTTACCCCGCACCTCGACACGGGCGACTTTGTGATCGTGATCAACGCCGAAAAAGTCCAGGTGACGGGCCGCAAGAGTTCTCAAAAGCTATATCGCCGCAACTCAGGCCGCCCCGGCGGCATGAAAGTCGAAACCTTCAGCCACCTGCAGGCGCGCCTGCCCGAGCGGATCGTCGAAAAGGCGGTCTGGGGGATGTTGCCCCACACCCGCCTGGGCCGCCAGCAGTACACCAAGCTCAAGGTCTACAAGGGGGCGCTCCATCCCCACGCTGCCCAAAAACCCGCACCCTTCGATCTGAGCACGGTGCTCGGAGGTCAACCATGATTCAAAATGCTGCCGTCTACTGGGGAACGGGCCGCCGCAAGTCGGCGATTGCCCGCGTGCGCCTCGTACCGGGTACGGGAGAGCTGATTATCAATGGCCGCCCCGGCGACGAGTATCTTCACTTCCGCCAGCCGCTGGTCAGCCACGCCAGGGCTCCCCTCGAGACACTCGGCCTCGAAAATCAGTACAATATAGTAGTAAACGCGTCCGGTGGTGGCGTTGCCGGCCAGGCCGGGGCTATCCGTCTGGGTATTGCCCGTGCTCTGTGCGAATTGTCCCCCGACAACCGTCATCCTCTCAAGGTTGAGGGCTACCTCAGCCGTGACCCGCGAGCGAAGGAGCGTCGCAAGTACGGTCTAAAGAAGGCGCGCAAAGCTCCTCAATTCTCCAAGCGCTAAGCGGAGGCAACCAGTCATGGCGAAAGCCGGTATTCATCCTCGTTACGAGCAGGCCCGCATCGTCTGCGGCTGCGGTACTGTCTACGAAACCCGTTCCACCAAGCCCGGCGTGATCAACGTCGAGATCTGCGCCGCCTGCCACCCCTTCTTCACTGGCCAGCAAAAGATCGTAGACGCCGAGGGCCGGGTTGACCGCTTCCTCAAGAAGTACGGCAACGTCCAGGTCCGTTCCAAGCGCTGAATATCCATGTTCTGTGCTGCTTTGCCGTTTCATTAGCGCCGCTGTTTGGTTTTAGTCCAGACAGTCAAGCTGCACTTGCAAAGGAGCACAGTCATGGCCAGCCCCGATTTGATGGTTCAAAAGCTCAAAGACATCGAGCGCACCTACAACGATCTGACCGATCGCTTAGGCGATCCGGGCCTGGTCAGCAATCCCCAGGAGATGCTGCGGATCGTGCGGATGCGCTCGGGCCTTGAGCGCACGGTCGAAGCCTACCACCAGTGGCTCAAGCTGGGCGACGAACAAAAATCTGTCCGCCAGATGGTGCGCGACGAACAAGATCCCGAGTTGCGCGAACTGGCCGAAGAAGAACTCGCTGGCATCGAGGAGCGCATCGCCCGACTCGAAGACGAGATCACCCTGCTGTTGTTGCCGCGCGATCCGAACGACGAAAAGAACGTCATGCTCGAAATTCGGGCCGGGGCGGGGGGAGACGAGGCGGCGATCTTTGCCGGGGATCTGATGCGCATGTACACGCGCTACGCCGAAGGCCAGGGCTGGACGGTCAAGCTCGTGAGCGAATCGGTGGCCGACATGGGCGGCTTCAAAGAAGTGATCCTCGAAATTCAAGGCGAGAGCGTCTACTCCAAGCTCAAGTTCGAGGCGGGGGTCCACCGTGTCCAGCGGGTGCCGGTCACCGAGACCCAGGGCCGGGTTCACACGAGCACGGCGACGGTGGCGATCATGCCCGAAGTCGAGGCGGTCGATGTCGAGATCAACCCCAACGACATCGAGATCACGACCGCCCGCTCCGGCGGCGCAGGCGGCCAGAACGTCAACAAGGTTGAGACCGCCGTGCATCTGGTCCACAAGCCCTCCGGCATTCACATCCATTGCCAGGAGGAGCGCTCTCAGCTGCAAAACAAGGAACGGGCGATGCAGATTCTGCGCGCCAAGCTCTACGACATCAAGCAGCGCGAGCAGCACGAGCAGGTTTCAGGAATGCGCCGCTCCCAGGTCGGTACCGGCGATCGGTCTGAAAAAATTCGCACCTACAATTACAAGGACAACCGGGTGACCGACCACCGCCTGAGCCAGAACTTTACCCTCACCACTGCGATCGGCGGGGAGATCGAACCGCTCATCCAGTCGGCAATCGCCGCTTCCCAGCGCGAACAACTGGCGGAACTGGCCCGCAGCAGCGGATGATTCTCCCTGAAGCGCCGCCTGATTTTCGTTCGGGCTTTGTCGCTATCTTGGGCCGTCCAAATGTCGGTAAATCGACGCTGGTGAACCGGCTGGTAGGCGAAAAAGTAGCGATCACCGCTCCCACCGCCCAGACGACGCGCAACCGCCTGCGGGGCATTCTCACCCTGCCCACCGCCCAGATTGTCCTGGTCGATACCCCCGGCATTCACAAGCCCCAGCACCGCCTGGGAGAGGTGCTCGTCCACAATGCCCGCCGGGCAGCCGCCTCGGCGGACGGCATCTTGTTTCTGGTCGATGGGTCCGTCGAAGCCGGTAGCGGCGATCGCTTCATCGCCGAGAGCCTCAAGGGGCTCCCGACGCCCCTCTGGCTGGTGCTCAACAAGATCGACCAGCGCTCAGCGCGCAGGGCCGATCTGATCCGCGAGAGTTACCGGACACTCTTTGATCCGCCCGTCGAACTGCGGGAAGTATCCGCCCTCAAAGGCACAGGTATTGAGTCGCTGCTGGCCGATGTCATCAACCGTCTGCCCCGTGGCCCGTACTACTATCCGCCGGAGCTTTTTACCGATCAACCGGAGCGCTTCATCATGGGTGAGCTGGTGCGCGAGCAGGTTTTGCTCGCTACCCGCGAGGAGATTCCCCACTCGGTCGCGGTGGTGATCGAGCGGGTCGAAGAAGGGGAGCAACTGACGCGGGTGCTCGCCACGATCCTGGTCGAGCGCGATTCGCAAAAAGGGATCTTAATTGGCAAGGAGGGCCAGATGCTCAAGAGCATCGGCACAAAGGCCCGCACCCAGATGCAGAAGCTGGTCGGTCACAAAGTCTTCTTGCAACTGTTCGTCAAGGTCAAGGAGCGCTGGCGGCAGTCGGACGCCACCCTCAAAGATCTGGGCTACCGGCGGGAAGATTAAAACGAGGTCGCCCCGACCCGCTCCAGTACCTCCTGGTAGGCGGCGTCTACGTCGCCCAGATCGAAGCGGAAGCGGTCCTTGTCGAGCACCCGGTCCTCGTCGAGGGTCCACAGCCGGCAGTTGTCGGGGCTCAATTCGTCGCCCAGTTGCAGTTGACCGGCGTTGTCGTAGCCGTATTCGAGCTTGAAATCGACCAGTCGAATGCCGCAGCGCAAATAAAAGGCACCGAGAATGTCGTTGACTTTGAGGGCGGAGTGCCGCAGCTGGGCCAGCTGGATCGCATCGACGAGGGTGAGCACCTTGAGGATGTGATCGTCGTTGAGGAGCGGATCGCCCAGATCGTCGCTCTTGTAATAAAACTCGATGAGCGCTTCGCCCAGCACCGTGCCCGTCTCAAGGCCGGTGCGTTTGGCAAGACTGCCGGCGACGATGTTGCGCACCACCACCTCCAGCGGAATCATCTGCAACCGGCGCAGGCGCAGCAGGTTCTCGCCTGCCTGTTCGATAAAGTGCGTCGGCACCCCCGAGCGCTCCAGCAGCGTAAAGAGTTTGGCTGAAACCGTGGCATTCACCCGGCCCTTGTGGGCGATTGAGCCCTTTTTTTGGGCGTTGAAGGCAGTGGCGTCGTCTTTGAATTCTGCCAGTAAGATTGCCGGATCACTGGTCGTATAAAGAATCTTGGCCTTGCCTTCGTACAATTTTTCTGCCACGGACTTTTTCCTGCCAGGCGACGAGATCAAGTTAGCACAGGCCACCCGTCAGCTTACCGGCTCCAGATCGCTGCCGTCGATTAAAAATGCGCCCTGCTTGAAGCGCACCGCCCAGTAGTTCGCAGGCCGCCTGTCGAGAATCTGGCCCTCCTGGCCGACCTCCAGGAAGCTCGAAGGCCGCAGCATCGGCATCGTATCTGCCGTCTTGACAAAAGGAGGAATCCGCACCAGCCGCACCGTCTGGCCTACCTGCATCTCCGCCATTGCGAAACTCTTTAGCGCTGGCTCCAGTGTAGCGCCCGGTCTTTTTAAGAGTTTTCCACAGCCTTGTGCATAAGTTGTGAATTGTTAGGCTAAAAGCAGTGATCGCCCGTTCTGCCATGATGCCCACCCGCCGGGTTGCCACCGGGGCAATCCGCTTTTACCAGCGATTTCTCTCGCCACTCACCCCCCCCAGTTGCCGCTTTGTGCCCACCTGCTCGGAGTACACGCGCCAGGCGATCGATCGCTTTGGCGTCATCCGGGGGGTGTGGCTGGGCAGCCGTCGCCTCTGCCGGTGTCATCCGTGGCATCCGGGCGGTTACGATCCGGTGCCGGAAAACCTGGACAAACCCCGGATGCCCGAACCCGGACGTTAGAATTGTGAGCGGTATGGTTTGAAAACGATGACCGCCATTCGACCCGATCCGCAGCAAGAAGAACAACAGCCGCCCGACGCGGCGGGCCTCAGCGAGCCCACCGAAGAAAACGAATTTCCTGACGAAGTCGAGATGACCCTGAGTGAACATCTCGAAGAGCTGCGCACCCGCATCTTCTGGGCACTCGGCGCTTTTTTGGTAGCGACGATCGGCTGTTTTGTCTTTGTAGGACCAATCGTCCAGCTTTTACAAAAACCCGCCGGAACAGCGGTCAAGTTCATCCAGACCGTCCCCGGCGAATACTTTTTTGTCTCCTTTAAAGTCGCCGGTTACTGCGGCCTGCTCATCGCCGCCCCGGTGATCCTCTATCAGGTCATCCGCTTTGTGCTGCCGGGGTTGAGCCGCCGCGAGCGCAAGTTCCTGTTACCGATCGTCAGCGGCTCCAGCGTTCTATTTGTGCTGGGCATCGTCTTTGCCTACTTCGTGCTCGCCCCTGCCGCTTTGCTCTTTTTTGTCAGCTACGGTGCCAACGTCGTCGAGCAGACCTGGACGATCGAGCGCTACTTCGACCTGATGTTCTTTATGCTCCTCAGCTCCGGCATCGTCTTTCAGCTGCCAATTCTCCAGGTACTGCTGGGGGTGACGGGGATCGTCTCCTCCGCCCGAATGTTCTCAGTCTGGCGCTACGTCGCCCTGCTGGCAGTCGTGGTCGGGGCGGTGGTCACTCCCTCCACCGACCCCCTCACCCAGAGCCTGCTCGCTGGAGCGGTGACGGGCTTGTATTTTGGCGGGGCCACCACCGTCCGCCTGCTCGGAAAATAGCCATAGAGGTAGGGCTCGCTAAGATGAACTTGCTTGCCACACACCGCCCAGATTGGCTCAGGGAACACTGCCGCCGCCTGTAAGCCCAGTCGTTCGGTTATTGCGCGCCTCTATACTCGGCGCACGACAATCTCGACGCGGCGGTTTTTCTGGCGGCCCGCCGGATTGTCGGACCCATCGGGGTTGGCATTCGGCGCTACCGGATGGGACTCACCAAAACCGGTGGTGCGCATCCGTCCGTTCTCGATCCGGGCGTTCTGGAGGAGCCAGCCCTGGACGGCAGCGGCGCGGCGGCGCGAGAGATCGAGGTTGTAGCTGTCACTGCCCATCGAGTCGGTGTAGCCTTCGATGCGCACCGGCTTGCCCGGATAGCCCTTGAGGACTATGGCCACCTTCACGAGGGCAGCCGCTGCGTCTGGCCGAATGTTGTCCTTATCAAAGTCAAACAACACATCGGCGTCAAGGACGATTCGGGTTTCTGTCCTGGTATCGATTGCCCTGAGCTGGGTCTTGGCCTCGCGCACCTGGCTGGGAACCACCTTCACAGGCACCGTCACCGTCGGCACATAGCGGCTGGGGATCGTTTTGTTGGGCACGGCGACAGAAGGCGTCGTCCGATTCGGCACAGTGACGGAGGGGGTGGGCGCGCTCGGCACCGTCACCGTTGGGACTGTCTGGGTGGGGACGGTGCGCGTCTGATTTTGCTGGGCGGCACAGGGGAAGGACCAGATGCCGGCAACCATGACAAGAATCAAGCCAGGCAGTAGCTGACTTTTCATCTAAAAAGTTCTCCTGATAGCACCTTGTTTTTTAGGGAAAAGATTTACTTGTTGAGCGGGATCGCCCGTGTGGCAAAGTTCTTTTCGCGGGTGGGCGAGAGCTTGCGGGCCTTGAGAATCGCCGCCATCAAAAAGGCAAAGGCGATCACCCCGGCAAAGGCGAGGACCGAATCGCCCAGCACCCGCGCTGAGTCCCAGAGCGCATGGATAGATGCGGCACTCAGGTAGCCCACGAGAATGATCCACCAGCGCTTGGCCGCGCTGCGCTTGAGGGCGGCGAGGCCAATGAAGTAGCCCAGATAGCCGCTGTAGGCCATATGCCCGGCGACGTTGCCGATGATGCGCGGAATGAGCAGTTGCAGCCCCGCCATCTGCCCGAGGCCAAGCCCGGCCTGGGCTCCGATACTCTGGACGGTGGCGGGGACGTACTGGGCCAGGGTCTCGTAGAGGGTGAAGCCGACGCCGCAGGCAGCTCCGAGCAAGATGCCGTCGAGCGGTTCGAGCACGCCGATCCGCTCGCGCCAGGGCGAGGCGAGGCGGCGACCGATGATCAAGGCGGCCAGCACCGGTAGCGCCTTGACGAATTCTTCGAGCATCCCCGCTCCGAAGAAGAAGGTCGTCAGTTGCTCAAAAAATCCAACGGGCACACCCTGGTGCATCCGGCCGATCATCGCGTCGGTGTTGCCCGGCAGGACGTAGCGAAAGACAAAGAAGAACAGCTCCATCAGCGGACTGACCAGGATCAAGCAGGTGCTGAGGGCTGCACCGACGATCACCCACCAGGGTTTGGTCTTGCCGCACAGCTGGTAGACGAAGTAGTAGCCCACCCCCGCCAGATAAAAAGCAAGGATCAAGTTGAACAGCATCGGCTTGCCGACACTGTTGAACATGGCGATGACAAACATCACCGTGATGATCCCTGGGATCAAGTACGCCTTGTTGAGCAGGTCGCGGCCAGTGGAGGTGATGGGCAGAAGCTGGGTGATGCTGATCCGATCGGGCGGTGCGTCGGCGACTGGCAGCGGTTCCGGCAGGGGCAGGCGGCTTTTTTCACACTCGAAGAGAAATTCGGGGCCGTTGTGGCCGAGCATGATCCGATCGCCGCTCTGGAGAATGTGGCTGCCTTCGAGGCGGGTGCCGTTGATGTAGGTGCCGTTGGCGCTGTTGAGATCGCAGATCTGCCAGCCGGTGCTGCCCGGCAGGGGCAGGATCTGGGCGTGGTTGCGGGAGACGCCGCTGTAGCGGCTCGAATCGAGAACGATCTGACAGCTGGGGGAACGGCCCAGGGTGACGGTCTCAGCATCGGCAAGGGAGTGGCGATCGCTGCTGGGGGTGCCTTCCAGGCTGAGCTGCCGCAAGAAACCTTTGTTCCGATTTTTGAGTGACATGATGTTTCTCTGGCCGCTTGCAAGAGTGGGGGCAGGTGGCGGGATGTTGCGGAATTCTCAGTGACCCGTCACCATTTTCTCTCACAGGTCAAGTTTTCGTAGAGGCGCTTCTGGCTGAAGTTCACAAAGCACCGGCGGCTGTGCAATCGAGTACACCGCCCAGGTGGGAGGTAATGTTGGCAGCACTCAGTTGGGGACGGCCAGTAGGGCCATCCGGATAGTCGATCACCGTCACCGAGCCGTTGCCCTGCTTGAAGCGCCAGAAATCCTCCGGTCCAGCTCCGAGGGTGGCAGCGACGATCGCCTTGTTGATCGCATCGTGGGCCACCACCAGAGCAGTCCCCTCGCCCACAGTCTGGGCGATCTGCTGCCAGGCTGCCCACGCCCGTGTCCAGACCTGGGCAAGGTTTTCGCCCTCAGGCATCTGGACAGTGTGGGGCTCGCGCTGCCACTGATCGAGCTGTCCGGGAAAGAGCGCTTCGATCTGGTGGCGGAACTTGCCTTCCCACTGGCCGTGGCTGATTTCCTGCAGCGCGTCCACCAGTTCCAGCCTCACCTCATGATGGAAGCGCAAGATAGCCTCCGCCGTGCTGCGCGGACGCAACAGCGGACTGCTGAAGGCCCGCTGGATCGCCACTTCTTTGAGAAAGTAGGCGGCCTGCTCCGCCTGCCACTGTCCCTGGGCATTGAGGGGCACGTCGATCTGCCCCTGAAAGCGCTCCTGGCGGTTCCACTCGGTCTCGCCGTGGCGGACGAGCAACAGGCGCACGCCGCGCTTGAAGGGCGGCAGGGGAGAACCGGTGTGGGCGGTGAGGTTCAGCGATTCGAGCTGGGCGTAGCCGCTTTTGTCGAAATTCAGCACGCTGATGCCGGTATTAGACTGCAACAGCAAGGGGTAGGCGCGGGGGGGCAGCCCGAGGGCTGTTGCCAGCAAGGCTTTATTGATCGCGTTGTGGGCCACCACCAGCACACAACCGCCGTCGCAGCTCTCCAGGAGCGCCTGCCAGAACTGGCCTGCCTGCTGCCAGAGGGCCGGTAGCGGCGCAAAATTGCCGAGCAAGAGCTTCTCAGGCGCTGTGCGCCAGGTAGTGTGTTGCTCTGCAAAGTGCTCGGCCAGCTGGACGTGGTTGAGCCCTTCCCAGCCGGGCAGGTCGATCTCCAGCAGCCGATTATCGAATGTAACCGCCAATTCAGGACGCTCGGAGAGCAAAATTTCGGTTGTCTGGCGGGCGCGCTTGAGGGGGCTGGAGAAAACCCGATCAAAGGCGACGTTCTTGAGCGCGGCGGCGGCGGCCCGCGCCTGCTCTACACCTTTTTCGGTCAGCTCCGAAAGATCCGTGCGTCCCTGCACCAGCCCCTGCACATTCCAGGTACTCTGTCCATGACGAACCAGCACGACGCGCATCCGTACACCTCTTTTTGACCGGGGACGCAAACGCACCCATATTAGCGCTGCTGCAAAGCTAGAACAGGAGAAAACCGCGTGCAGGTACAAAGGCGAGTGGGGCGTTTCTGGCGAATACTCACGATCTTTTTGCTCTTCTGGCCTGCCGCCCTCCCTGCCCAGGATCTAAGCCGCCGCGAGCACGACTGTGCGCTCCAGAAGCGGGGTCTGGCCGCCGGGCGCAACCGCCATCTCAACGCCTGTGTCAACTACGGCTGGCAGTT
Source organism: Gloeobacter kilaueensis JS1 (assembly GCF_000484535.1). Taxonomy (NCBI): domain Bacteria; kingdom Bacillati; phylum Cyanobacteriota; class Cyanophyceae; order Gloeobacterales; family Gloeobacteraceae; genus Gloeobacter; species Gloeobacter kilaueensis. Next base: position 2,332,118 of record NC_022600.1, read on the forward strand.
GCACCTGCAGGGGCGCAATCGAGACGCTATCGGAATTCTCACAGAAACTGCCAGCCTGGTACCCGACGACGAAAAGCCACTCAACGCCCTCGGGGTGATTTATCTGTTCACGGGCAACTATTCCCGCGCCGTCGAAGCCAACCGGCGCGCCCTCCAGCGGCAGCCCAACAACGAGGTGGCCTTCTACAACCTCAGCCTCGGACTGTGGGAGTTGGGCCGCTTTGAGGAGGCAGCCCGCGCAGCCCGGGAAGCAACCCGCTTAGACAGCACCAACCCCCATCCCTGGGTGGCTCTCGCCATCGCCGAAGCAAAAGCGGGCCGCCCTGATCTGGCCCAGAGCGCCTATGCCCAGGCCATTCGCCTTGATCGCCGCTACCGGCAGTCGCCCTACCTGGCCCGCCTGAAGCGATCAGATTTTAGCGACCGGCAGATCGCCGCCGCCCGCGCCTTACTTCATAACAGATAGTTCGCCTTCTCCTAATCGGTCCTGAGGGCCTGGATTGGGTCCAGCCGGGCCGCCTGGCGGGCCGGGTAGACACCAAAAAAGACGCCGATGGCGAGGCAGACCACCAGCGACAGCGCAATCGATTCGGGAGCGACGCTCGTCTGCCAACCCAGCGTCGCGCTCACCGCCCAGGCTGCCCCAAGGCCCAGGGCGATGCCTGCCAGACCGCCACTTGTAGAAAGCACCACCGCCTCGATCAAAAATTGCCAGAGAATATCGCTGCGCCGCGCTCCGATCGCCTTGCGGATGCCGATTTCGCGGGTGCGCTCGCTCACCGAGACGAGCATGATGTTCATGATCCCGATGCCGCCCACCACCAGCGAGATCGCAGCGGTGACACCGAGCAAGATCGTAAAGATACCCGTGACGCTGTTGGACGCCTCGACCAGGTCAGCCTGGTTGCGGATGATAAAGTCGTCCTCGCGGGGCGGCACGATCTTGTGGCGCAGGCGCAGCAGGTTCGTCATCTGGTACTGGGCGGCGTCGATCTGATCGGCGCTTTTTGCAGAGACAGAAATGCTGCTCAAGGCAATGCCGTTGAGAGAGTTGACGCCCACGATCCGGCGGGCCATCGTCGTCAAGGGCAGCACCACCTGATCGTCTTGATCGCGAAACTGGGTCGCTCCCTTGTATTCGAGGGTGCCCACCACCAGAAAATCTTCGCCCTGGATGCGCACACTCTTGCCCACCGCACTGCGCGCATCGAGGCCGAGGGCGTCTACGACGGTCTGGCCCAGGACCGCCACTTTTGCCCCCTGCTCCAGTTCGAGCTGGTTAAAAAACCGTCCGCTCAGCGGCAAAAAGTCGCGCACCGCGACGTACTCGGGGGTGGTACCGAGCAGATTGGTGTTGGTATTCGCTTCGCCGTAAACCACCTGGGCGCGGCCATTTAAGCTCGGAGCAACGCCCGCGATCGACTGAGAAGAAGCGGCGATCGCCCTGGCATCGTCCCAGCTGAGGGTCGTTGCCGTTCCGGCTCCCCGCGAAGCGCCGGGGGTACCGGCGAAGACGGCAGCACCGTTCTGGACGAAGATCAAATTCGAGCCCAGGGACTTGAGTTGGGCCTCGGTCTGCTGCTGTGCCCCCCGGCCAATGGCCACCATCGCAATCACAGCGGCGATGCCGATAATCACCCCGAGCATGGTGAGGGCCGAGCGCAGCTTGTTTGCCAGCAGCGATCCCCAGGCCAGACCAATCGTCTCGATCAGATCCAGGCCACCCCGGCGAACCGGAGGTTGGGGGCGAGGGCGGGCAGTGAGGGTTTGCTTGAGTTCCATCAGGTGCCTCTGCCTAGCGCGGTACGCCCCGGTTGCCCCGGCTGCCGCTGCCCCCCGGCGGTCCCCCGAGCGGTGAATTGTTGCTGCGCACGGGCCGGTCGTTGGGCCTGCGGCTACTCGGAAAGGTGATGTAAACCCGGTCGCCTTCTTTAAGGCCAGCCAGCACTTCGGTCTGGGCACCGACCGTCGCTCCGACTTTGAGCGGCTGAAAGTGGGCGCGTGTCCTACCTGGCACGTAGACGCCCATCCGGCCCTGTTCGTTGAGGACAGCTGTCGTCGGTACCAGCAGAGCGTTCTTGTGATCGCCCACCTGAAACTTCGCCGTCAGATTCATCGCCGATCTGAGCAACCGGCGGTCCGGGTCGGTGATCCGCACCCGCACCTCGAAGCTGGTGACGTTCTGGACGACCACGCCTTCCGGGGCGACCAGGCGCACGACGCCACTAAAGGTCCGATCCGGGTAAGCGTCCACCTGCAATTGCACCTTCTGTCCTGGATAGATGTTGCGGATGTCCGACTCGGCGACGCTGGCCACCGCCTCCAGTTGCCCGGCCATCGCCAGAATCGACGAGGAGGTGGCGGAAGTGGTGGCACTCGCCGAGGTGGTGGGGGTGACGAAGGAACCGGGGTTGGCAAATTTTTGGGTGATCACCCCGGCGAACGGGGCGCGAATTGCGGTGTCGTTTACCTGGGTCTGGATGTCCTTGAGGGTGCCCTCCGCCTGGATCACCTGGGCGCGGGCGGTGTCTTTGTCTTCGATGCGAAAGCCCGCTTTTTGCAGGCTGTACTGCTGGCGCAGGCCGCCAATCTGGGCGAGGCTCGCCTCATACTGGGAGCGGCTGACATCGAGGGTGTTGCGGCTCACCGCCCCGGCAGCGTAGAGCTTTTCGTTGCTCTCGTAGGTCGAGCGGGTGGCGATGAGCTGGGCTTCGGCGTTGCGCAGATTTTGCTCGGCCTGGGCAATTTCCTGGGGCCGGTTGCCTGCCTCCTGCTTGCGCAGGTTGGCTTGGGCGGCGGCGAGGGCACCCTTCGCCTGCAAAAGCTGCCCCTGCAGATTGCTGTCGTCCATGCGGGCGAGGATCTGACCGGCTCTGACCTGCATTCCTTGATCGACGTACAGGGCTGCGAGCCGACCCGGCTGCTTGGGGGAGATATTTACAGGTGTGAGGGGCTTGATCGTTCCGGCGGCTGAGACGGTGACGGTGATGTCCTGGCGGGTTGCCCGGACGGTCTGCTGATCCAGTTGCGCCTGATCGGCTGGCTGCGGAGAACGAGCAAAGATAAACCAGACAACAGCCAGAAGAGCCGCCGCCCCTGCGGCGAGGAGCAGCCACCTTGATCCCTGCTGGGTTTGCTTTTTACTGACAACGGCCATCGGCAGATTCGATCGACACTATGGATCCAGACGCCCGCGACAGGCCGGAGGTTCTGCCCGTCGGCGGCAACTGGACTTTCGGCCAGGTTTGCTCCATACCATGGATAGTATGGCTGACATTGCTGCAACGGACGACAGGCTCCAGTCCCTCCTCGATCATGCCCTCGCAGACCGGCCCCTGTCGGTGCCTGACGCTGCTTTTTTGCTCTCACAGACAGACCCGCACCGGCGCGAGCGCATCCGGGCGGCGGCGGACAGCCTGCGCTCGGCCCTGGTCGGGGAGCGGGCCAGCTACGTGATCAACCGCAACATCAACTTCTCGAATATCTGTATCCAGCACTGCTCGTTCTGCGCCTTTCGCCGCGATGCGGGGGAGGCCGGCGCTTACCATCTCGACTTTGCCCAGATTCTTGCAAAGACCGCCGAGGCGGTGCGCTACGGTGCCACCGAAATCTGTATGCAGGGAGGGCTCAACCCGGCGGTGCGCCCCGACCGTGGCCGGGTGCTCGACTACTACCTGCAACTGGTCGATGCGATCAAGTCGCGCTTTGCCCCCATTCACCTGCACGCCTTTTCACCCCAGGAGTCGTTTTTTATTGCCCGCGCCGATGGGCTGCCTGTCGAAACGGTTCTGGCCGAACTGCAGGCAGCGGGGGTCGATTCGATGCCGGGCACAGCGGCGGAAGTGCTCTACGAACCGGTGCGCCGTCGGCTCTGTCCAGAAAAGCTCAGCACCTTCGAGTGGGTGCAGACCGTCCAGGCTGCCCACCGCCTTGGCCTGCCCACGACGAGCACGCTGCTTTCAGGCCACATCGAGACACCGACGCAGCGGGCGATTCATCTGGGGGTGCTGCGTTCGATCCAGCAGCGCACCGGCGGCTTCAGCGAATTCGTCCTCCTGCCCTACGTGGGCCTGGCTGCTCCCCGTGCCCTGCGCTCGCGGGTAGGCCGCGATCAGCCCCTGCTGGCGGACACGCTGCTTATTCAGGCTGTCGCCCGTTTGTTCTTCGGTCGCTGGATCGTCAATCACCAACCGAGCTGGGTAAAACTGGGCATCGCTGGGGCGAGCGAGGCGCTGCGCTGGGGCTGCAACGACATCGGCGGCACCTTGATGGAGGAGCACATCACGACGATGGCCGGAGCCCAGGGCGGCACCTGTCAGTCTCCAGAGGCTCTGCGCCAGGCAATTCGCGCCGCTGGCCGCGAACCCTACCAGCGCGACACGCTCTATCGAGAAATTCGAGCAAGGGACCTGGCAAGCACCGGTTAGTGCCCGAGGATCCAGTCCACTGCCTTACTCAAGTCAGAAGCCAGATAATCCGGCTCGACGCGGTACTGGTACTGGCCCGTCCGTACCTGCGTTCCAAAACCCGTTTCGACCAGGATGCCCCGGCAGCCGGCGTTGCGGGCCAGGTCCACATCCGTCGCCTTGTCGCCGACCATGAAGCTCTGGCGCAGGTCGATGTCGAACCGCCAGGCTGCCGCCACCAGCATACCGGTGTTTGGCTTGCGCCAGGCGGACCAGTAGCTGTACCCGGCCTGGGTGCCGCCCTCGTCCGGCCCGAGCGTCGGCGCAAAGAGCACCCGGTCGAGCCAGGCATCCGCCTCAGTCTTCAAGAGCATCGCAAGCCGCCGATGCAGCGCCTCGACGTGTTCGAGCGGGTAGTAGCCCCGCGCCGGACCGGACTGATTGGACACCAGAACCGTGAACAATCCCCGCTCGTTCAACCGCCGCACCGCCTCCGCTGCGCCGCTGATGAGTTCGAGATCTTCGAGTGTGTGCAGGTAGCCGCGCTCCTGGTTGAGTACACCGTCGCGGTCGAGAAAAACCGCCGGCTGCAGGCCATTTGATCCCTGGGATTCAACGGCTGACATAGCGTTGCTGAAGCCAGCTTTGAATGTCGCTCTGGACCTGGGCGCTTCTATGATCGTGCAGCAGGTCGTGGCGGCAGTCGGCGTATTCTTTGAGCATCCGGTCGTTGCTGCCGAGGCGGTCAAAAAACTGGCGCGTGCCTGCTACCTCGACGACCGCATCGACCGGTGCCAGCAGAACCAGGGTCGGCAGCGTCAATCTCTCAGCCCGCACGATGCAGAGCCTGCCGGCCCGGCGCAACTCACTCACCAGCCGGGCGCGGGTGATCCCATTGATGAGCGGGTCGGCTGCGATCCGCTCCTGCTCCCGCACATCGGTTGTCACCCTGGCCGGGTTGTACTCTCTTGTGAGGATGCGGTGGGGAGCCAGCCAGTTGAGCAGGTGCATCGCTACTTTTGTCGCCCTGGGCAGACGGTTTTCGATCGAGAAGGCCGGTGATACACAGATGAGCCCCCGAATGCGCTCAGGCCACTCCAGGGCAGCGAGCGTTGCCACCACAGCCCCCATGCTGTAGCCCAACAGCACGACGGGCCGATCCTTTCCTGTATTACCCAGCCCCTCCAGTGCCGCCTCGACATCGATCAAAAATTGCCCAAAGCGGTCCACCCGAGCAGGCGGTCCCTCGGAGCGGCCCTGACCGCGCAGATCCAGTCCCCAGACCCGCCAGCCCATCGGCGCAAGGCAATCCGCCAGCCTCGTATAACGCCCGCCATGCTCGCCCTTACCAGGAATCACCAGCACCGTCCCGCACACAGGCACGGTCGCCTCCCAGCGCGAGAGGTGCAAGCGCAGACCATCTGCCGTTTTTAGCTGTAGATCGGTGTGCGCCGTGCTGACCATCCGCCCGCTAGTGAGAACATGGGTATTATCGCATCGGCCTGCCAGACTCTGCGGCACTCCCCGTGGACTCCAACTCAACTCTGAGCTATAAGTCCTGCTGATAGCAAATATAAGCAAAAAGCAATTGAGTAAATGCTGAGAAGTCTGTGAACTAATGTATCGTTTATAGTGATGAACCTTACTATCTGGATTTATCAGAACTATGACTGCAACACTTGAGCGTCGTTCGACTCAGGGATTGTGGGAGCGCTTCGCCGACTGGGTCACCTCCACCAACAACCGCTTCTACGTCGGTTGGTTCGGCGTCTTGATGATCCCCACCCTGCTTTCGGCTACCATCTGCTACATCGTCGCCTTCATCGCCGCCCCGCCGGTGGACATGGACGGCATCCGCGAGCCGATTTCCGGCTCCTTGCTTTACGGCAACAACATCATCACCGGCGCTGTCATTCCCAGCTCCAACGCTATCGGTCTTCACTTTTATCCGATTTGGGAAGCAGCCAGCATGGATGAGTGGCTCTACAACGGCGGGCCTTACCAGCTTGTCGTCTTCCACTTTTTGATTGGGGTGTTTTGCTACCTGGGTCGGGAGTGGGAGTTATCGTATCGTCTGGGCTTGCGTCCCTGGATCTGCATTGCCTACAGTGCGCCTGTGGCGGCAGCGACGGCGGTGTTTTTGATTTACCCGATTGGTCAGGGCAGTTTCAGCGATGGGATGCCGTTGGGTATCTCCGGCACGTTCAACTTCATGTTTGTCTTTCAGGCGGAGCACAACATTCTCAACCACCCCTTCCACATGCTGGGAGTGGCGGGAGTGTTCGGTGGTTCGCTTTTCAGTGCGATGCACGGTTCGTTGGTGACCAGCAGCCTGATTCGTGAGACTTCTTACGAGGAGTCGCAGAACTACGGTTACAAGTTTGGTCAGGAAGAGGAGACGTACAACATCATTGCGGCCCACGGCTACTTTGGTCGTCTGATTTTCCAGTACGCGAGCTTCAACAACAGCCGTTCGTTGCACTTTTTCCTGGCGGCGTGGCCGGTTGTAGGGATCTGGTTCACGGCGCTGGGCATCAGCGTGATGGCGTTCAACCTGAACGGGTTCAACTTCAATTCGAGCATCGTGGATTCGCAGGGCCGTGCGATTTACACGTGGGCGGACGTGGTGAACCGGGCGAACTTGGGAATGGAAGTGATGCACGAGCGCAATGCGCACAATTTCCCGCTGGACCTGGCGTCGAGCGAGAGTGTGCCTGTGGCGGTGAGCACCGCTGACCTCAACGGCTAATTCCAGCAATCTTTCCTCAAAGTTTGTTGACAGAGGCTCCTTCGGGAGCCTTTTTGTTTGGTTTGGAGCAGAAATGTTATGGTCGGGACTGTCCAAAAAGAAGAGACAGTCCTGTGAACCGCAATGTCTATCTGGTCGCCTTGCTGGCTGCGCTGGGCAGCCCGGTGGCGGCGACGGCCCCAGCATCCGCCGCTCCCCGTCTGGCGTTCGTTCAGTCGGTGGCCGAGGCTCAAAAATTCATGCAGCGCGCCGAGGGCGAACTGGCCGAATTGAATGTCAAGGCCAACCGCGCCAGCTGGGTGGGTGCCACCTACATTACCGACGACACCGAAGCGCTCTCAGCGGATGCCCAGACGAACCTCAATTCAGCGATCCAGCGCTTTGCCATCGAGGCGAAGCGCTTCGACAACCTGCAGATGCCGCCGGAACTGGCGCGCAAGTTCAAGTTGTTAAAGTTGAACCTGATTGCCCCGCCGCCCAGCGACAGCAAAGAACAGCAGGAGTTGACCCGGCTGACGGTCGGCATGGAGAGCGAGTACGGCAAAGGCACCTACTGCCGCTCGCCAGTAGATGGCAAACAGGAATGCCTGCAGCTCAACGACCTCGAGCGCATCCTGCGCACCAGCCGCGATCCAAAAGAATTGCTCGATGTCTGGCAGGGCTGGCACCAGATTGCCCGGCCCCTGCGCCCGCGCTACGAGCGCTTTGTGCAGCTTTCAAATAAAGGGGCGCGGGAGCTGGGCTTCGCGGATACCGGCGCAATGTGGCGCTCGAACTACGACATGAGCCCGGCCCAGTTCAGCGCCGAGGTCGAGCGGCTCTGGCAGCAGGTGAGGCCGCTCTATCTGTCTCTCCACGCTTACGTGCGCACAAAACTGGGCGAGCAGTACGGTACGCAGCTGGTACCTGCCGACGGTCCGATTCCGGCCCATCTGCTGGGCAACATGTGGGCGCAGGAGTGGGGCAATATCTATCCGCTGGCTGCTCCGGCCAACGACCAGCGCGGCTATGACCTCACCCAGCTGTTGACGGCCAAAAAAGTCGATGAGCGCGAGATGTTCCGCTACGGCGAGCGCTTCTTTACTTCCCTCGGTTTTGCGCCGTTGCCTAAAACTTTCTGGGAGCGCTCGATGCTCACCAAACCGAGGGACCGGGACGTGGTCTGCCACGCCAGCGCCTGGGACATCGACAACCTCGACGACGTGCGCATCAAGATGTGTGCGGAGGTGACGGACAGCGACTTTGTGACCATCCATCACGAGTTGGGCCACAACTTTTATCAGCGCGCCTACAAGACCCAGCCTCCCCTGTTTCAAAACAGCGCCAACGACGGCTTCCACGAGGCGGTGGGAGACACGATCGCCCTCTCGGTCACCCCCGACTATCTGGTCAAAGTGGGCCTGCTGGGTAAAGCTCCCGGTCCCGAATCGGACACAGGCTTCCTGCTCAAGCAGGCGCTCGACAAGGTTGCCTTCTTGCCCTTCGGCCTGCTCATCGACCAGTGGCGCTGGAAGGTCTTCTCAGGCGAAACCCAGCCCAAAGATTACAACAAGAGCTGGTGGGAGTTGCGCGAGCGCTACCAGGGGATCGCACCGCCTTTGGCCCGCAGCGAAGCCGACTTTGACCCGGCAGCCAAGTACCACGTTGCGGCCAATACGCCCTACATCCGCTACTTTCTGGCGAGGATACTGCAGTTTCAGTTCCACCGGGCGCTCTGCCGCGAGGCGGGCTATACCGGTCCCTTGCATCGCTGCTCGATCTATGCCAACCGCGCTGCTGGGACAAAACTCGCAGCGATGCTCGCCGCCGGTCAGAGCCAACCCTGGCCCGATACGCTCTACGCGATGACGGGCGAGCGCCAGATGGACGCCTCGGCCATGCTCGACTACTTCGCGCCGCTCAAAAGCTGGCTTGACGCCCAGAACCAGGGCAAAAAAGTCGGCTGGTAGCCTGCTTAAGGCAGGGCGGCGGTGCGCGATTGCGCCTTGATGAAGCGAGCGTCAAAGAGCGCATTCAAGTCGGGCCTGGTCTTGGCCAGGCCCGACTTGACCAGAAAGCTCGCGATAATCTTCGATTGGTAGTGCAGGTTGGTGGGCACCTTCGTCTCCGGCGCAAAGGTGGCAAGATTTTCAGCGAGTGAGAAGATGCGCGTGCCGCTGTCGTAGCTCTTGTAATCTTCTATACTCGTCCCTGCCCGTCTGGCCATGATCTCGACCGCCTCTTTCGGGTTTTTCTGGATGTAATCGAGGGTATCGAACCAGGTCTTGACGATCTTTTGCACCTCGTCGGGATGGGTTTTGACGAACTCTTCGCGGAAGACAAGATGATCTGAGATGGCACCGGGAAAATCTTTGGAGCTAAAGAGCACCTTGCCCTTGCCGGTACTGAGAGCCTTGGTGGTAAAGGGCGCAAACACCCCCACCCCGTCCAGTCTCCCGGCGGCGAAGGCGGCAGCGGCAGCGCCGGTCTCGATAGGCGTGAACTGGATGTCTTTGGCGCTCAACCCCGCCTTCTCAAGGCCCAGCAGCAGCAGGTAGTGATCCACCGTGCCCAGCTCCGCGCCGAGCTTTTTGCCCTTGAGGTCTTTGATCGAGGAGATGTCTTTTTTGACGATAATCTGGTCGTTGCCGGCGGAGTTGTCGTTGGTAAGGACGATCTTGAGCTTTGCTCCCGCCGCCGCCGGTGAGATCGTGTCGTTGAGCGTCTGACAGTTGGCATCGAGCTTGGCCGCCACCAGGGCGCTAATCGAATCGGCGTAGCCCTCGAACCAGACCATCTGCACATCGACATTATTTTTCTTAAATAGTCCCTTCTCCTCGGCTACCTTCCAGGGAAACCAGCCCGGCCAGGCGCTGTAACCGATCTTGATCGGCGCTGCAAGCAGGGGAGCAGTTAGATTGAGCCAGAGCAGGGCGGTGAGCAGAGCTTTGCGCATGTCGAGAACTCTCCGGAAGAACACTTGATCGTGGCGCTATTCAGACACCCTTGCCGTCGAGAGTCCGTATTCGCCGCTACTGTCCTGGTGCTTACCTCTGGGATAGTAAAAAAGTCTGTCTCAGCGCCTGCAGCCATGACCATCCACCCCGATCTGACGCGCCACGTCGAGGAGCGCTTTTTGCCCGCGCTGCCCTCGCCCCACCGCGAGGCCGCCCGGATTCTCTACACCCAGTTGCGCCGCCTAGACGCGCTCAGCGCCCAGGCAGCCGACTGGTTCGGCCCCGATCAGCCTGCCCCTCGCGCCCAGTGTGAACAGGCACTCATCGAGGTGGCTGTCGAAGTGCGGGAAGCCTACAAGATCGTTCTGGCCCTGGCACAACCGCCGGTATAGACCACACCGAACCGTGGCCGTGTCTTGCAACGAATCTGTAGTAGGATTGGGCTGCTCGGTAGAGCATTCGCGTACACTTGCGGTCGATGATAAGTATGGACAACGGTATCGTCAGCAAACCCAGCCCCTATTCAGTCTCTGAGACGATCGACAGACTGGTGGCGGTGCTCGAAGCGAAGGGCATCGCCATCTTCTCGCGCATCGATCAGCAGGCCGAAGCCGAAAAAGTCGGTCTTGCCCTGACGCCCATTCAACTACTTATCTTTGGCAATCCACGGGCAGGCACGCCGCTGATGGCCGCCGTTCCCGTGAGCGCCCTCGATCTGCCCCTCAAGGCGCTTGGCTGGGAGGACAGCCAGGGCCAGGTCTGGCTGAGCTACAACCGGCCCGACTACCTGCAGCAGCGCTTTGGCCTGAGCGACGCGCTCATCAAAAATATTGCCGGGATCGGTGCGCTCGTCGATCAGGCGCTGGCCTGAGGCACTCGCTTACAATCGGCGACATGGTGATCTACAGCTTCGATCCGGCTGCGGGCCGGCGGTGGATAGCGGCACTGGCAGGAGTCCGGCCTGCCTTTGCCTGTGTGCTGGGCTTTACTGCCACCTGCCTCATCCCCGGCATCTCGGCGGCGGGGCTCACCCCCGAGGCGCGCCGCTCCACGGCGGCGGGCGACGCGCTGATGCTTTTGAGGGGCGAAACGAGCCGGCTTCCCACCGCTCCAGAAGGGTACCCCTCGCCGGTGATCATCAGCCGTGCGGTCGTCGAACTGCTCGATCTGCCCGTCTGGGTATTGGATGCGGGGCTGGTGGAGTCCTGCAGTGGGGCGGTCGATCTGGGTGGTGCGCCGGCGCGCTGCCTCAGCAGCGGCTCCGCCCTCGATCTTGCGGTCGTGGAGCATCTTTTTGAGCAGGGATTGCACTGGGGGGAGCGCCTCGCTTCTGCGGGCGATTATCTGGCGATCGGCGAGTGCGTCGCCGGGGGCACGACGAGCGCTCTCGCGGTGCTCTGCGCCCTGGGTTACGAGGCAGACGGCCTGGTCAACAGTTCCCATCCCACCTGCAACCACGATCAAAAGCGCGCCCTGGTGGAGCAGGCCCGCGCCCGCGCCTGCTTGAGCCCTTCTGCTTCTGCCCTGGAGATGCTTGCGGCGCTGGGGGATCCGGCCCAGCCGGTCATTGCCGGGATGGCGATTGCCGCCAGTGGCCGGGGGCCGGTTCTCCTCGCCGGTGGCACCCAGATGCTGGCGATTGCGGCGGTAGCCCAGCACCTGGCAGAGCAAAATGGACTCTTCTGGCGGGCGGACCGCATCGCTGTCGGTACGACCCGCTGGGTGGCTTCCGACCCGAGCGCCGACGCGGCCCTGCTTGCTCAGCGCATCGGCGTCGTGCCCCTTATCGCAAGCGAGCTGAATTTTGCTTGCTCGCGCTTTGCGGGCTTACGCGCCTACGAGCGGGGCTACGTCAAGGAGGGCGTCGGTGCCGGTGGCCTCGCCATCGCCGCCGAACTGGCCGGTCTCGGGCAGGAGCGCCTGCTGGAGCGCATCGAGCAGCTGCTTGTAAAAGCGCTTACCCCGGCAGTGCAATAATCAGCCTTCTTGAACGCTCTGCGGTTGAATCTGCTCCGGCAGGCGCTGGCACCTTTGCTGGAGGGTCAATCCCGCCTGGGTAAGGGCTGCGTGTACCGGCAGGGGCTCGCTTATGGTCAGAACTTGCACCTGGAGCACCGCATCGCTCAAAGCGGGATCGGGGCCAAAACAACAGTCGCGCTCTTCGCTCATCTTCCGATCGCTCAGGACATTTCTCTATTTTGTATGTTTACACACATCCCTGACCAAAAAATTGTTCTCTTGTGAGCCAATTTCAGCTAATTTGGTAGTCTTCAACACAATAAAGTTGCGATGCTCAGCTTAATTGTTGAGAAACTTTTACTGCTGCTGGAGAGTCCACCGTGAATTGGGACGACCCGTTCGCCAGTTTGTTTCGCCAGGCAGAAAATGGCGGTCAATTTCCGCCGGTTGTCGAACACTACGATCGGGGCAAGACGATCTTTTTTCCCGGCGATCCGGCGGTGCGCGTCTACTTTCTCAAGCGCGGTGCGGTCAAGCTCTCGCGCGTCTACGAGCACGGCGAGGAGATCACCGTTGCCCTGCTGCGCGAAAATAGTGTTTTCGGTGTTCTTTCACTGATCACGGGCCACCGCTCCGATCGCTTTTACCACGCCGTTGCCTTTACACCGGTGGACCTGATTGCCGTCGGCGTCGAGCAGATGGAGCGGATCATCCTCGAAGATCCGGATATTTCAAAGTTGCTCTTCCAGGGTCTGGCTTCGCGCATTCTCCAGACCGAGATGATGATCGAAACCCTCGCCCACCGCGACATGGGTTCGCGCCTCGAAAGCTTCCTGCTCATTCTCTGCCGCGACTTTGGTCTGCCGACCAAAGACGGTGTGACGATCGACCTCAGACTCTCGCACCAGGCGATCGCCGAAGCGATCGGTTCGACGCGGGTGACGATCACCCGGCTGCTGGGGGATCTGCGCAAGAAAAAATTGATCTCGATCAGCAAAAAACGGATTACCGTCCACGACCCGATCAAACTCGGCCAGCGCTTTGCGTAGGTAGAACCGTCTACAGTAGCTTCCAAATTCGGAGCTTGGGGCATTACCCTTCTGGGCAATGCCCCTGCTAGAGGCGTCAGGCTGACTTCTTGAAGGTGCTCTTGAAGTCGGCGATCGCTTTTTTGAGGATCTCGACCGCCTTGTCGGTGAGCTGCTGGCTGTTGCCGACTTCGCTGCCGTAGTCGGGGGCACTCTTGTCGAGGTAAGCGAGAAACTGTGCCTTAAAAGGCCCGATGTCCTTGACGGCGATATCGTCGAGGTAGCCGCTGGTGGCAGCGTAGATGATCGCCACCTGCTGGGCCACCAGAAGCGGCGAGTACTGGGGCTGCTTGAGGATCTCGCGCAGGCGCTGGCCACGGGCAAGCTGGGCCTGGGTCGCCTTGTCAAGGTCCGAGGCGAACTGGCTGAAGGCTTCGAGTTCGGCGAACTGGGCGAGTTCGAGCTTGAGCTTGCCGGCCACTTTTTTCATCGCCTTGGTCTGGGCGGCGCTGCCGACGCGGGAGACGGAGATACCGGCATCGATCGCCGGGCGCAGGCCCGAGTTAAAGAGGCCCGAGTCGAGGAAGATCTGGCCGTCGGTGATCGAGATGACGTTGGTCGGGATGTAGGCCGACACATCGCCTGCCTGGGTTTCGATGATGGGCAAAGCCGTGAGCGAACCTTCGCCTAAGTCGGGACTGAGCTTGGCGGCGCGTTCGAGCAGGCGCGAGTGCAGGTAGAAGACATCGCCCGGATAGGCTTCGCGGCCAGGGGGACGGCGCAACAATAGCGACATCTGCCGGTAGGCGACTGCCTGCTTGGAGAGGTCGTCGTAGACCAGCAGGGCAGAGTTGACTTTTTGGTTGTAGCCCGGCAGGTCGATGCCGTTGTACATCGCGTACTCACCCAGAGTACAGCCGGTGTAGGGGGCGAGGTACTGGAGGGCCGCCGGGTCGTTGGCGTTGGCGGCGACGATGATCGTGTATTCGAGGGCACCGCGCGAGCGCAAAACTTCGACGATCTGGGCGACGGTGGAGGCTTTTTGACCGATGGCGACGTAGACGCAGATGACGCCCTTGCCCTTCTGATTAAGGATGGTATCGACCGCGATCGTCGTCTTGCCGGTCTGGCGGTCGCCGATAATCAGCTCGCGCTGGCCCCGGCCAATCGGAATCATCGCGTCGATGGCAGTGATGCCGGTGGCGAGGGGTTCATAGACCGACTTGCGCTTGATGATGCCGGGAGCGGGCGATTCGAGCAATCGCGTATCGGCGGCGCTGATGTCGCCCTTGCCGTCGATGGGCCGGGCAAGGGCATCGACGACACGGCCCAAAAAGGCCGGTCCCACCGGAATCTGGGCGATGCGGCCCGTGGCGCGCACGGTGGAGCCTTCTTGAATATGGACACCCTCGCCCATCAGTACCGCGCCGACGTTGTCCTCTTCGAGGTTGAGGGCGATGCCGATCGTGCCGTCCTCAAATTCGAGCAACTCGGAAGCGGCGCACTTTTCGAGGCCATAGACGCGGGCGATGCCGTCTCCTACCTGCAGGACGGTGCCGACGTTGCTGACCTGCAATTCGTTGTTGTACTTCTGGATTTGATCGCGGATGACGGAGCTGATCTCGTCCGGTCGAATGCTGAATACCATTGACGGCTACCTCTTCTTCAAGAAAGTGTGAGCTGCAGGGTGAGCTTGCGCAACTGGCCGCGCAGGCTGGCGTCGATGATTTCATCGCCGATCTTAATAATCATGCCACCGAGCAACTCCGGGTTGATGCGCGTGCGCAATTCGACGCGCCGGGCGCTGGTGCGGGTCTGGATGCGCGCAAGCAGCGCCTCCTGTTGCTCTTGGCTCAAGGGAACGGCTGAGATCACCTCAGCCAGGGTGACCTGCTGGAGCTTGCGCAACAAAATCTGGAACTGGTTGCAGATGGGGCGCAAGAAGCCGATCCGCCGCCTATCGACCAGCAACTGCAAAAAGTTGAGCACGTAGGGATGGACCTTGCCCTCGAAGATCTGGGCGAGGACGCGCTTTTTGTCGGCGAGCGACACCAGGGGCGTCGCGAGCAACCGCTCCAGTTCGGGGTTGGCGTCCAGCACCTCAAGAAGAGCCTCGGTGGTCCTGCCGAACTCGTCGAGCAGTCCCTCCTCGGAGAGGCCCAGATCCTTGAGCGCCTCGGCGTAGCGCAGGGCAATCTGTTCGGAATCTTTTTGCATGGCTTAATCGAGTAGCTGGATGCTTTGATCGAGCAGGCGGCGCTGGGTCTGCTCGTCGAGTTCGCCCGGCAGGCGCTGCTGCAGCCTTGAGAGGGCGTCGCGGATCACCTGCAGGCGCACCTGGGCCAGGGCGCGCTGCTGCTCGCTCTGGAGATCCTGCTCGATGCTGTCGCGGATGCGGGCAATGTCAGCCTGGGCCTGATCGAGAACCTGGGTACGGACGCGCTCGGCGTTGGTGCGCGCCTCGGCCAGAATTTGCTGGGCCTGGGCCTGGGCTGTCGAGAGGTTGTTGCGGGCAACGACCAGTTCCTGCTCGGCCTGACGGCCCCGGTCCTCGACTTCGCGGATGCTGCTTTCGATCTCAGCGCGCCGTTCGCCCAGGATGCGGCCCAGGTAGCCCCGGCCTAACCAGAACAGGAGGCCAAAGACGATGACGATGTTGAGGAGGTTGGTGTTGAGCAGGTCAAGGTTGAGGCCGAAGCGGTGCTCGGGAATCTCCACCTGGGCCAGCAGCGGAGCCAGTAGACTCATAGCCCCCTCCTGCCGCCGGTGGCGTTCAGGAGCTTGTCCCCCAGGCTGCGGCTTATCGCCTCGACCTCGGAGGCGAGGCTTGAGAGGGCGCGCTGCTTCTGGCTGTCAAGCTCAGCGCGGGCAGCGTCGATGCGCGATTGCGCTTCGGCCTGGGCCTGGGACACCTGCTGGGCGCGGATCTGCTGGGCCTCGGCTTCGGCTTTGGCAATCACCTGCTGGGCTTCGAGGCGGACCGTGCGCAACTCCTGCTCGTACTGCTCGGCGAGGGCCTTGGCCTCGTCAAAGCGCCGCTGGGCACTGGTGGCGTTCGAGCGGATGTACTCGCTGCGCTCCTCGACCACCCGCGAGATCGGGCGGTAAAAAAAAGCGTTGAGCAGCACCATCAAGACGAGAAACTGGACAATCTGCAAAAGCAGCGTGCCACCAAAGTCGAACAGTCCGCCGGAGGTTGCTTCGCTGCCAGCCTCCGCCAGCAGGGCAGGGGCGATTAGCCAGCCTGGATCAAAGAGCGTACTCACCTTCCCACTCCTTCAGCCGCGTAGATCAGCCCTTGAAGGGGTTGGCGAAGATCAAGACGATGGCGATGAGTAGACCATAGATCGTCAAGCTTTCCATGAAGGCGAGCGAGAGGAGCAGCGTACCGCGAATGCGGCCTTCGACCTCGGGCTGGCGGGCAATACCTTCGGCGGCTTTGCTGGCAGCGATACCCTGGCCGATGCCGGGGCCGATCGCCGCCAGACCAACGGCCAGACCGGCACCGATAACCGAGGCAGCAGCAATAATTGAGGCGGGGTTCATTGGGATCCTCCTGAGAATCTAACGTCCAACAAGGTAAAAAACGGGCACGCCTTACTCGTGCTCCGCGTGATGGTCCTCGACAGCCTCACCGATATAAGAAGCAGCGAGCGTTGCAAAGACCAGAGCCTGGATAGCGCCTGTAAACAAGAACAGGACCATCAGAGGAGCCGGTACCAGAATCGGCACCAGCAAGACGAGTACACCGACCACCAGCTCCTCAGCAAGAATGTTGCCAAATAGACGAATGCTGAGCGAGAGGGGCCGGGTAAAAAATTCGAGTACCCAGACAGCCGCCAGAATCGGCGACTCAAGGTAGTGCTTGAAGTAGCCGACGCCGGACTTGCGGATACCGGCGAACAGGTAGGCTACCAGGGCGATCAGAGCCAGACCGACGGTGGTGTTGATGTCGTTGGTAGGCGATGCCAGTTCGCCCTCCGGCAGGTGGACGAGCTTGAGGGGCAACTGCCCCAGCCAGTTCGACAAAAAGACAAACAAGAAGATCGTGCCCACCAGCGGCAGCCACTTGCGATATTCTTTTTCGCCGATCTGGTCGCGGGCGATGCTTGCGAGAAAGTCGTAGACGTACTCGAGGAAATTTTGATAACCCACCGGCACCCGCTGCAACTTGCGCGTTCCAAAGAAAGTCGCAGCGAGCAGGACCGCAATCACGATCCAGGTGGTGAGCATCGTCTCGCCGTGAACCGTGAGTGGCCCGAGGTTCCAGACAAGATGCTTGCCAACTTCGACGTCGGCGAGTGTCAAGGTTTCAAGCGCCAACTTCATCCACCTATCCTCCGAGTGCCGGCCCAGTTGCCCTCGCCATACAGCGTGCGCAGCGTGTCGAACAAAATCGCCGCCTTGACCGTCAAAAAGCCAAAAAATGCCGGCAGAATCTGCAGGGTTCCGGATTTGATCACCAGGATCATCACCGCCGCAAAGACGCCGATGCGGCCAAAGGAACCCACCTTGCCACCCGCAGCACCGATGCCGCTGACGCTGCGATCGAGCATCCGCAGATAAAGAAGGCCGCTCGCGGCTCCAACCAGATAACTGAGCGCTGTGTTGAACGAGTAGGTGACAAGAACAATCGCAAACGCCGCCGCTGCAATAGCCATCGTTGTCAGATAAATTCTGCGCTTGAGGGCCTTGTACTCAGCTAATGGATCCTCCGCTGCCCCCGGCTGTGACCCGTCGGCCTGCAACTCGCTCACCATCTTCGTTCAGCAACCCCAGATTGTCTTCACAACAGGCATCCGGCATCACTATACCACAGGGAACGCAACAAACCTTCAAGAATTAATAGGAATTTTTACTCATCGATTCTGCAGCAAAAAAGCGAGGGGCGACCGGCCCCCTAGAGCCCAAACAGGCGCGACAGCAGAAAGTAGACAAAAAATACCGCTCCTGCCGTCAGCACCACCAACCCGCCCGCCAGCATCAGCGCCTCCTCGCGCTGGTGCCAGCCGCGCTCGACAAGGTGAATCGCCCAGGTGAGGAGGGCCGCTGCTATAATGACAGTTGTTAACATATCTTCACAATAGCAGAGAAATGGGCGCGGTCGATGGATTTTCAGCAACAGACGATCGAGCGGGCGGAGCGGGCGATTCGCCTGGGAGCCATCCTGCCTGCGGGGCTGGTGCCGATGGCAGAGCGCAGTGTCGCAGCGGCGGAGCTGGCGGGGCGCTCGGGGTTGCAACTGGGATACACGCGGCAGGCACTGTCGGCGGCGGCGGTTGAAGCGGAGTTGATGTGGCTCTTTAAGGTAGGGGTGGTGCGCCGCGAGGTGGACGGCCAGGGGATCACCGATCGCTTTCGACTGACGCCCCTGGGGGCACAGGTTCTGGTCCGACTCAAGGACACCCATTCCCTCGCGCCGCTCACCCTGGTGGACGCATGGCACAATCAGTTTACCCGCTGGCTTTCTTAGAAGGCTCTGCTAAACTACATCTGGTGTCAAGCTACCGGATTAGCCATGGACGCAGCGCTAAAGATCGTTCTTGAGAAGGCCCGTTCCCTGGAGTTGCGCGCCCTGCGCACCGAGGTAAGCGTACTTAAGGATGTGCTGGTGGTACGGGCGGTGCTGCAGCTGGCTGGTCAGGAATTTACGGCCCACGCCGTCGCCGAGCGCCCCTCGGCTCTCGAGCGCGCCGAGGACGAAGCCCAACTGCGCGTCTTTGCCCTGGCCGGTATCGAGCCGAGCCGTAATCTGGTTGCGCTCTCCTCGCCCCACGACACTGCTCCGGATCTCAAACCCGCCACCCCTGCGCCGCAGGTCACCCCAGTTGCTGTCGAACCTGCTTCTCGGAGTGGCCTTTTTGACAACAGTGGTCCGCTCGTACCCGAAAACGATCCAACCGACGCAGAGATCAGCTTTGAGCCGGACGACGAACCTTTTGATCGCGAGGCATTGATGGGCGAGGTGCTCAGCTTGATGTCAGCTATCAAGATGGAGCCCAAGGAAGGCCGCGCTTATTTGATCGCCACTTACAACAAGCGCAGCCGCACCGAGCTGAGCGATGAAGAACTGCAAAGTTTCGTCGAGTACCTGCGCGCCCAGCACCACACCCGCCAGTACTCGCCTCTGCCGTTCTAAGGACAAAGAGCGACAGGCAATCGACTGCGATTGAAATATATCGCAATAATTCTCAACGGCTGCTCAAATTTCACTACAATTTACGTATCCAGCTGGCAAGGCCAGGCACGGGCGGAGGGCAGCGACGATGAACGGCTTGGACAAGTTTACAAAAAAATACCGTCTGGTATGTACGCTTACTTACGGAGACATCTACGGGCAGGTGGTGATCTGGCTGGGGGTGATCTTCGTCAGTCTGGCGGTGGCGCTGGCGACGATGAACAATCAGCCCTTGCTCTCGGTGATGTTGCTGGGTCTGATTCTGGTGGTGTCGCTGCCTTTTTTGCTCTTCTCGTTTGTGACGACCCTTTTTAATCACATCGAGGTGATGCAGACCAACCTTGGCGACGACCGGCCTCTGCAGACCAAGTCCTACACGCGCACCAACGATTAAAAGCACTGTCAGCCACAGATAGGTCGCGAATCGTACAATGCCCAGGTGGCTTCCCGGTTCGGTATCTGTGAGGTGCCCATGGTTTCTGTCGCGTCTTTGAAACGCTCAACGGCTCTGGTCTTTGCGGCATTGCTTTTGTTTATCTGGGCTATTTGTCCCGGCGCTGCCCAGCCGCAGACCCAGCTTGTCTGGTACGGCCAGTCCGCCTTTAAGCTCGTCACCCCCGCCGGTCATGTGCTCTTTATCGACCCCTGGCTGCTCAACCCGGTCAACAAAAACGGCAAGAACGACCTCGCCCAGGTAGACAAAGCGGATTTGATCTTGATCAGCCACGGCCACTTCGATCACGTCGGCCAGGCGGGCGAGATTGCCAGGCGTACCGGGGCAAAGCTCGTCACCACCCTCGATCTGGGCAACGCCCTGGCCCGCTACGGCGGCTTTCCCAAAGATCAGATGAGCTACCAGACGCTCGGTAACTTTGGCGGGGTGCTCTCGTTTTTCGATGGCGAAGTCAAAGTGGCCCTCGTGCCCGCCGTGCATAGCTCCCACGTCAACGGCAAAGACATCGGAGCCACCGGCGACGACGAGTATCACTGGGGCGGTGCCCCCGCCGGGTTCGTCATCGTCGTCAAAGGCGGTCCCACGATCTATCACACCGGCGATACGGACCTGTTCGGCGACATGCGCTACGTCCCCCAGTTCGGCAAGATCGACCTGATGCTCGCCTGCATCGGCGATCACTTTACGATGGGACCGGCGCGGGCCGCCGAGGCCGTCGCCTTAGTCGATCCAGCAAAAGTCGTGCCGATGCACTACGGCACCTTCGTGCCGCTGATGACTGGCACACCGGAGCAATTCGCCAGTGAACTCAAGCAGCGCAAACTCGATGGCAAGTTGCTGCTGCTGCGCGTCGGTGTGCCGATGACGTTTTAGGCATCAAGCATCAGCGGACGCACGACCCGGCAGCCAGCCAGTCCGATTCAAGCTCGACGGGCGGGAGGAGGCCATTTTGTTGTGTACCGGACCAGCCGTGAAAGTCGTGGCTGCCCCAGCAGGCTTTGCCCCGTTCCCGCGCCTGCTGCCCCCAGAAGCGCCGGGCGGTGGGGGGATGGTCGGGGTGGATCACTTCGATCGCATCGACCGCCTCGATGAGCGGCTCCAGATCCGGCAGTTCCGGGTAGCGGCCCGGATGGGCGAGGCCGATTTCGGCTTTCGATTCGCGCAGCCAATCAATCGCCTCGCGCCAGTGGGGAATGCGCGGCCTGAGCCGCTCCAGGTACGCCTCACCGTGGGCGGCGGCCCAGGCGTTGACGGCCTGGCGGGTACTCACCGTCTGGCACAGATAATCGATCGCCTGCTCGCGGGTAGTCGGGTCGAAGGCGAGGGTGGCGAGCTTTTCGTCGCCGGTCGCCCCCAGAAAACCTTCCTGCCAGAGGCGGTTGTATTCGTCTTGAAAGTAGCGGGTGTGCGCAAGGAGCCTGCCTGCCGGCATCACCCCCAGACCCAGCAGATGGACCTCGGTGCCGTCGTCGCTGAAGCAGCTGAGTTCGATGCCAGGAATCACCCAATCGGGAAGAGCCTCCAGGCTCTGCCAGCCCGCCACCGAGTTGTGGTCGGTCATGGCGAGGCGTTCGTAACCGAGCGCCTTTGCCTGGGCGATCAGTGCCGCCGGACTGTAGCGCCCATCGGAGAAGCAGGTGTGGTTGTGCAGGCCGACCAGCATGGCATTCCTCCTGGATCGTCTCTACCGTAATCACTGTCGGCCCGCCGCTGCAAGTTGCCTGCAACACTTCCGGCGCTATTTCAGCACATTCGTCCCGGACGATACCATAGATAAACCGCACCGCCAGAGCAACCGACCCCTATGGCCCGTACCCTGCCCAGCCAATACGACCCAGCGACCGCCGAGCCGCACTGGCAACGGTTCTGGCGGTCCCACGGCTTTTATTCGCCCGACGCCGACGCTCCCGGCGAGCCCTTCAGCATCGTTTTGCCGCCCCCCAACGTGACGGGCTCGCTGCACATGGGCCACGCCCTCACCTTTACCCTGCCGGATGTGATCGTCCGCTACAAGCGCATGAAGGGCTACAAGACGCTCTGGGTTCCAGGCACGGATCACGCGAGCATCGCCGTACACACAGTCCTCGAAAAGCAGTTGCGTGCGGAAGGCAAAAATCGCTTCGATCTGGGACGGGCGGCGTTCTTAGAGCGCGCCTGGCAGTGGAAAGAAAAATCCCACGGCGAGATTGCAGGCCAGCTTGAGCGCCTCGGGCTGTCGCTTGACTGGACGCGGGAGTGCTTTACCCTCGATCCGGAACGCAGCCGGGCGGTGGTGAAAGTGTTCGTCGATCTATTTCGTAAAGGCCGGATCTACCGGGGCAAGTACCTGGTCAACTGGTCGCCCGCTTCCCAGACCGTCGTCTCCGATCTGGAAGTCGAGGACAAAGAAATAAAAGGCCACCTCTGGCATCTGCGCTACCCGGTCGCCGACAGCGACGAATTTTTAGTCGTCGCCACCACCCGCCCCGAGACGATGCTGGGAGACACAGCCGTGGCTGTCCACCCCGACGACCCGCGCTACAAGCATTTGATCGGACGGCAGATCGAATTGCCGATTGTTGGTCGCCGCATCCCGATCGTGGCGGACCCAGCGGTAGAGCGCGAATTTGGCAGCGGTGCGGTCAAAGTCACCCCCGCCCACGATCCGAACGACTTTGAGATTGGCCGCCGCCACGATCTGCCGCTGATCAACCTGCTCAACCCGGACGGCACCTACAACGAGAACGCCGGTCCCTACGCCGGGCTGGACCGCTTCGTGGTGCGCAAAAAAGTAATCGCCCAGGCGGAGGCGGAAGGCTGGCTCGTCAGGACCGAAGATTACGTCCACAACGTGCCCCATTCGGAGCGGGGGGGCGAACCCATCGAACCCTACCTCTCGGACCAGTGGTTCCTCGATGTCTCCGAGATGGCTGAACGGGCGCTCGCCGCCTTCGACGACGACAATCTGCCCGCCTTCGTGCCGGAGCGCTGGGGCAAGGTCTACCGCGACTGGCTGGTGCGCATCCGGCCCTGGTGTATTTCCCGGCAACTGTGGTGGGGCCACCAGATCCCCGCCTGGTACATCGAAGGCCAAGAAGGCGCGTTCGTCGTCGCCACGGGCGAAGCCGAAGCCTACGACCTTGCCCGCGCCCAGTACGGAACGGACGTGCAACTCAGGCGCGACCAGGACGTGCTCGACACCTGGTTCAGCTCGGGGCTCTGGCCCTTTACCACCCTGGGCTGGCCCGCCGAAACGGAAGACTTCCGCGTCTTCTACCCGAACACGTTGATGGCGACGGGTTTTGACATCATCTTCTTCTGGGTGGCGCGCATGACGATGCTGGCCGGGGAATTCACGGGTCAGACGCCCTTTGGCACTGTCTACATCAACGGCCTGGTGCGGGATGAGAAAGGGGCCAAGATGTCGAAGACCAAGGGGAACGGCATCGACCCGCTGGCGCTTATCGACAAGTACGGCACTGACGCCCTGCGCTACACCCTCGTGCGCGAGGTGGCCGGAGCCGGTCAGGACGTGCGCCTCGATTACAACCGCAAGACCGGCGAATCGAGCGCCGTCGATGCCAGCCGCCGCTTCGCCAACAAGATCTGGAACGCCAGCCGCTTCGTACTGATGAACCTGGACGAATTGACCCCTGCTCAGTTGGAGTTACCGGCTGAGGACGACCTCACCCTGGCGGACCGCTGGATCTTGGGCCGCTTGAGCGAGACCGCCCGGCAACTGAACGACATGCTCGATCGCTACGCCCTGGGCGAAGGGGCGCGACTACTGTACGAATTTATCTGGGACGATTTTTGCGACTGGTACGTGGAGCTGGCCAAGCCCCGCCTGGAGAACCTGCAGACCCGCCGGGGCGTCCAGCAGGTACTCGCCTGCGTCCTCGATCGGATATTGCGACTGTTGCACCCGTGGATGCCCCACCTCAGCGAGGAGATCTGGCAGTTGTTGCACCAACCCACAGATAACCAGTCGATTGCCCTGCAACCGTACCCGAGCGGCGAGGAGTTGCTCCTTGACATTCCTGCCAGTTTCACGCTCATGCAGCAGCTCGTGCGCACGATCCGCAACCTGCGCGCCTTTGCCCAACTGCCTCCCGCCCGGAGCGTGCCGGAGGTGCGTCTGGTGACGAGCGACCCCGCCGAGCGGGCTGCCATCGAGCAGACCCGTTCTGAAATTTGCTACCTGGCCCGCGTCGAACATCTGCTCACAGACGAGCAAGCTCCTGCCAGCCTGGGGCGGGTAGCGGCGGGCGTCACCGGCACCGTGCAGGTGCTTCTGCCCCTCGAAGGACTGGTGGATGTCCCGGCTCTGGCGGCAAAGCTCAAACAGTCGCTCGAAAAATTGGCCAGAGAAGCGAGCGTGCTCACCGCCCGGCTGGATAACGCGAGCTACATCGCAAACGCCCCGGCAGAACTGGTGGCCGACAGCCGCGCCCGCCTCGCTGAATTGCAGACGCAATCGGCACTGTTGGGTGAGCAGTTGCAGCGGCTCGAAGGTTAAGGAGGCGCAAATTGCAGGCAGAATGGACTCCCATGCTCCAGGCCCTCGCCGAACACCGCGAGCGCGAGCACAGCGGACGCAACCCCCTGGCGCTTCTTCCGGACGAGGTGCAGGCGCTGCCCTTCTGGCGCGAGGTGGTCTCAGGCAAATTGCGCGACCGGCTGGGCCTGCCCTTCTGGCAACTGGTGAAGCCCAAAAAGAACGACCGCTGCCTCTATATCAACTGTGGCCCCAGCTTCCTCACCGATCCGTGGGTCGAATGGGGGGCGCTCTTCTGGGGACTGGACCTGGACGGAACGATGGTACGGGCCGTGCGCGCCCGCGCTCCCCGGCTCAACTCTAAATTGTTCAAAGACATGCAGGAGGGCGCTCCCCACGACCTGGACCGCTACAGCGACGGGCAGTTCGACTGTGTGATCGCCGCCGGTTTCAGCTTCTTTTTGCCGCAGGTCTACGACGAGCAGGTGCTCACCGCCATCCGGCGCGTCCTCAAACCGGAAGGCCACCTGCTCTGGGAAGCGGTCAACCCGGCTTCTCCCTGGTTCGAGGACTGGAGCATCGGCCAGATGTACCTCGGGCTGGAAGTTGTTACCGCTCCTGCCCTTACCGGCTGGCAATCCCTGTTGTCCGAAATTGGCCCGGTGCGCAGCCGCAAGGGAGGCGAGCTATTCGAGCTATTCGATGTAGCGCGGCTCTAACACCGCCAGGCGCGACCCGACTAGGACGGCAACGACGGCGACCAGAGCGACGGTAAGACCGCGAGGCGATGTCCGATCCACTGAGCGGCAACCCCACCATCCAACTAGAAAATGCCCTGTACTTAGCGCACAGGAGTAGAGACAGACATTGCTTACCACTGCATTACTGCAACAAGGCTCCCAGGTGTTTTTCGGCTACCCATCTGCAGTAACTCTCAGCCTCGATTTCGATAATCGTGCCGTGATGCACCAGCCCCAACGGGAGACTCGGGACCGGTCAATCGCTGCCACTGCCATCTACTCGAGAAAAGATTGTATTTCTTCAATCGTATAAGGCGGTACGCGACGATGGATGACCGCGTGACAGTTCGGGCAAACCGGTCTGAGATCGGCAATGGGATCAACTTCATATTCCGCGCCGACACTAGATAGAGGTTGCAGGTGATGGACATGAATGAGCCCTTTAGCGACCGAACCGTACACGCTACTCAGCTCGATCCCACAAGCGCAACAGCGTGTACCGTAGTGCTTAATGCATCGCTGGCGGGCCTCTGAATTGCGCTCATAATTATTGACCGCAATTCTGGTTATCGCTCCTTCCCAAAATGCTTCAGCGGCAGGTACCTCTTCTGGAAGCAACGTTTTAGAGAGAGTGTTTTTGGGCAATGCTTTATTTGGTGCTAAGTTTGGGTACTGGCAGCAACACCATTCAAAGGCATTGTTGATTCTTGAAAACGTACTCTCGCCGAGGTGTTGACCAAACCGATACCCGAGGTTACGCCAAGTTAGCCGTTCTAGAGTTTGTGCTGTGTAACATTTATAGCGGGTTGTCGCGTCCTCCCAGCCAGCTTTGAACTGCCCTCGACGACGCTCATTTGGTGGCTTACGGACATCAGCAATAACTGTGATATTTCTGCAGACCCGCTCGAATTGACTCGTATCATTCAAGTGATTATCTGTCTTTGTAGGCATGGCATTCAGCCCTAAGCCTCTCCTTAAAAAGTGGAGCTGTACGCTCGCCTGAACTGCCTCAAGCGGAGGAGCAACAATCGCCACACCCAGATGCTCTGCCTACTTGCGCGGCTAACCAGAAAGGACGAATTCTCCGCCGCCTATCGGTGCAATGCTCACCAAACTCACTTCACATTTCGGCAGGGCACGTAGTAGCCCGTCTCGTCGGACAGGTGGCAGTCGCGGACGATCGAGCGCAGCAGCGGCCAGGAAAATTCGGTCTCGTGCAGGTAGTCCGACCAGTGGGTGCGCAGGGCGGCGTGGGCGCGGCGCAGGTGGTAGCTCGGGATCGCGGTCGAGACGTGGTGCGGAATGTGGACGTTGATGTCATGGCAGAGAAATTCGACCCAGGCCGGGTAGGCGCAGTGGACGGTCGAAAAGAGTTGCGCTGTGACCGGTGTCCAGTGGGCAGCCGGATAAAAAGGAACGTCTGGATGGGTGTGGTGGACGAGGGTAAAGGTGCTCATCCAGAAGTGGTAGACCAGCCAGGGGATAAGCCAGAAGCTCACGATCGCCCAGGGGCCGCCCAGAAGCCAGAGCCCCGGAAAGAGCAGGCAGGCAAAGCCGGCGACGACTGCCACCGACAGGCGAGCATCGGCCTGGTCTTTGGCTTGAAAGAGCGAGGGCCGAAAGTGAACGGTGAACTGGTGAACGGCTGAAGCGAACCACCAGCCCCAGCCGCGAGCGAAGCGATAACCAGCTCTGGCTAGAGGCGGGAGGGCACGGTACTCTGCCACCGACAGGGGCCGCCAGGCGTTGTCCCGCTCGATCTGATTGGTGTAGGTGTGGTGCTGGTTGTGCTTGAGCCGCCAGCCGTGGAACGGATAGAGAAGCGGCAAAAGCAGCACGTGACCGACGATGTCGTTGGTGCGACGGCTGGTTGAAAAGCTGCGGTGGCCACAGTCGTGGGCGAGCACAAAAAAGCCGGTGAGGGCCGTGCCCGCATAAATCCAGGCGATCGGTAACAGCCACCAGGGAGCGTAGGCGATAGCCAGATATCCGAGGCCCACCAGCACGACGTTGAGTGCCACACGGCTCCAGGCTCGCGGCGCGTCGATCTCAAAGCACGCCTTGGGAATTGTGCGGATCACCGCGTTTAAGGAAGCTTGTTTTTCGAGGGCTGCGATGCGTTGCTGGTCCAGGTGGCGACGGGTGTGGGCGATACTCTTAGGCTGGACCATTCAGACTCCTGGTTTTCATGCTCCGCTCAGGGATCGGGCCGCTGAAGATGCCCGCTTGGGACTCTCACCTGTAAGGCTTGAGCAACGCGCACGTCGCCTCGATCCCCACACTGAAAAGTAATGTAACAGACAACCGCCCCTTTTCAGCAGCAATCGTTTGTTCCAGTCTGAAGCGGCGCAGGTGAGTGCTTGAAGCAGGCTCGAATAACAAACTTGATGAAGATTCGTTTCACCTGCGTTGCTTTCGCCCATTCCGGCGGGACGATGCTTGAAGATTGAGCTTACCTGGCTCCAGGCTGGGATCTCGCTTCTAGACCCGCAGGGCGTATCGGTGTAGGATACGCGCAATCCACCGGCAGGTCGTCACTCGTCGTTAAAGGATACGTGCAACTTATGCTTGCTCATCTCCATACGCCATCCACCGCCCGCATCGCTCCGCAGAGCTTAAATGGCCGCACGCTGCTCAAACTGGTCTACGTGGTGCTCGAACCGCAGTACCAGAGTGCGGTGGCCGCCGGAGCCGAGCAGATCAACCAGACCAATCCGGTTCTGGCCGTCGAGGTGAAGGGCTACTTGATCGAGGAGTTGCGCGAGGCGGAGCGCTACGCCGAATTTTGCGCCGACGTGGCTGAGGCGGATATTTTCTTTGCCTCGATGATCTTTATCGAAGATCTGGCCAACAAGATTGCCGAGGCGGTGCGTCCCCACCTCGACAACCTCAAGGCGTCGGTGATTTTTCCTTGTATGCCGCAGGTGATGCGCCTTTCAAAGGTGGGCTCGTTCTCGATGGCCAACATGGGCCAGTCCAAGGGGGCGATCGCCTCGTTCATGCGCAAGCGCAAACAGAACAACAAGGGCGGCAGCTTCCAGGAAGGGATGCTCAAGATGGTCCAGACGCTGCCCAAGATCTTGAAGTACCTGCCGGTAGAAAAGGCCCAGGACGCCCGCAACTTCATGCTGAGCTATCAGTACTGGCTGGGCGGCTCCGCCGACAACATGGCCAACCTGCTTTTGATGCTCGCCCACCACTACTTTCCGAATCAGCGCAAGCTCGCCTTCAACCCGCCCATCGAGTATCCGGATCTGGGCATCTGGCACCCGCTCGCCCCCAGGATGTTCGAGGACATCCGCGAGTATCTGACCTGGTACAACAACCGCCGCGAGCTGGCCGAAGAAATCCGCGATCCGCTCGCTCCCACCGTTGGCCTCATCCTCCAGCGCACCCATCTGGTCACAGGCGACGACGGCCATTACGTGGCGATGGTCGAAGAACTCGAATCGTCCGGGGCGCGGGTGGTGCCCATCTTTGCCGGTGGCCTCGACTGCTCCAAACCGGTCGAAAAGTTCTTTTATAACCCCGTCAACAATCAGCCCCTCGTCGATGCGGTCGTCTCTTTGACCGGCTTTTCGCTGGTGGGGGGTCCGGCCAAAAACGACCCGGAAGCGGCGATTGCGGCGATGAAAAAGCTCAACCGCCCCTACATGGTCTCGCTGCCGCTGGTCTTCCAGACCACCGAGCAGTGGGAAAGTTCCGACCTGGGATTGCATCCGGTGCAGGTGGCGCTGCAGGTGGCGCTGCCGGAACTGGACGGGGCAATTGAGCCGATTATTCTTTCTGGCCGCGATGGGGCCACCGGCAAGGCGATCCCGATGGCCGACCGCATCGAGCTGGTGGCTGCCCGCGCCCTCAAGTGGGCCAACCTGCGCAAGAAGCCCCGGCTCGCCAAAAAAGTAGCGATCACGGTTTTTTCTTTCCCGCCCGACAAGGGCAACGTCGGCACTGCCGCCTACCTCGATGTCTTCGCCTCGATCTACAACGTGATGAAGGTTCTGGCCGACAACGGCTACGACGTGGAAGGGTTACCGGCGAACGGCCACGAGCTGCTGCTCGAAGTCCTCCACGACGTTAACGCCCAGATCCGCTCCAGCGAGATCAACGTCGCCGCCCGACTGAGCGTGCAGGAGTACGAGGCGCTCACCCCCTTCAGCGATCGGCTGGTCGATAACTGGGGACCGGCACCGGGGCCGTTCAACAACGACGGCACCAATCTGGTCGTCTACGGCAAGCACTACGGCAACCTCTTTATCGGCGTGCAGCCTTCGTTCGGCTACGAGGGCGATCCGATGCGGCTGATGTTCTCCAAGTCCTGCTCGCCCCACCACGGCTTTGCCGCCTACTACACCTACATCGAAAAAGTCTGGGGGGCGGACGCGGTGCTGCACTTCGGCACCCACGGCGCGCTCGAATTTATGCCGGGTAAGCAGATGGGACTTTCGGGCAACTGCTATCCGGACCGGCTGATTGGCACCCTGCCCAACCTCTACTACTACTCGGTCAACAACCCGAGCGAGGCGACGATCGCCAAGCGCCGCTCCTACGCCTCGATCATCAGCTACCTCACGCCCCCGGCGGAGAATGCCGGACTGTACAAGGGTCTCAAAGAGTTGCAGGAACTGGTCGCCTCCTACAAGCAACTGCGCGAGAGCGAGCGCGGCGAGACGATCGCCCAGACGATCGCCGAGAAGGTGCGCCAGGTCAACCTCGACCAGGACGTGCCGGTAAGTGATCTAGCAAGCCTCGAAGACCGGGACCGGTTCGTGGGCCTCGTCTACAAGTTCTTGATGGAGATCGAGGAGCGCCTCGTCCCCTGCGACCTGCACGTCGTCGGCACCCCGCCCACCGCCACCGAGGCGATCGACACGCTGGTGGGGGTGGCGAGCTTCGATCGGCCCGAAAGGGAGACCGACGGCCTCGACCGGATGCTGGCGGTGAGCCGCAGCTGGGACATCGAGGCGCTGCAGCGCGAGGCGGAAACGGGTTCGATCGAAGCGCTCGACAAATTGCGGCAGATCAAAACCGCCGCCAAAGCTTCGGTGCGGGCTCTGGTCGATACCCAGACCGACGCCAATGGCCGCGTCTCGCGGGTGTCGCTATTGAACTTCTTCAACATGGGCACCACCGAGCCCTGGGTAGAAGCGCTCAAGTCCCACGGCTTCGTGCTCGATCCCAAGCAGCTCAAGCCGCTTTTTGCCTTCCTCGAAGAAGTGCTGGAGCGCATCGTCGCCGACAACGAACTGGGGGCTCTGGTTAAAGCCCTCGAAGGCGACTACACCCTGCCCGGTCCGGGAGGCGACACCGTGCGCAACCCGATCGTGCTGCCCACGGGCCGCAACATCCACGCCCTCGATCCCCAGTCGATTCCGACGGCTGCCGCCGTCAAGTCCGCCCAGATCGTCGTAGACCGGATGCTCGCCCGCCACAGGGCCGAAAATGGCGGTGCCTGGCCCGAGACGATCGCCACGGTCCTCTGGGGCACCGACAACATCAAGACCTACGGCGAAGCCCTCGCCCAGATTCTCGCGATGATCGGCGTCCTGCCCGCCCCCGATTCGATCGGTCGGATGAACTGTATCAAGGTGATTCCCCTTGCAGAACTGGGCAGACCCCGGATCGACGTGGTCGTCACCTGCTCGGGCATCTTCCGCGACTTGTTCCCGAACCAGATGGAACTCATCGACCTGGCGGTCAAGACCGTCGCCGAACTCGACGAGCCGCTCGATCAAAACTTCGTGCGCAAGCACGCCCTCGATCAAGCCGCCGCCCTCGGCATCTCGCCCCGCAAGGCGGCCACCCGCGTGTTCTCCAACGCCAGTGGCTCCTACGCCGCCAACGTCAACTTCGCCGTCGAGACCGGTGCCTGGGAATCCGAAGAGCAGCTGCACGAGATGTACCTGAGCCGCAAGTCCTACGCCTTCGGCACCGAGGCCAACAACCTCCAGCAGCGCGAGATCTACGAGGCCGCCCTCAAGACGGTCGATACCGCCTTCCAGAACCTCGACTCCAACGAGACGAGCATCACCGACGTCGATCACTACTTCGACTATCTGGGAGCGGTGACCGGGGTGGTCGAGAAGATGCGCGGCAAGCGGCCTGCAGTCTATATGGCCGATACCACCGCCGCCCAGGCCCGCATCCGCAGCATCGAGGAGATGGTCCGCCTCGACTCGCGCACCAAGATGCTCAACCCCAAGTGGTACGAGGGAATGCTCAAGCACGGCTTCGAGGGCGTGCGCGAGATCCAGTTCCGCCTCACCCACACCTTCGGCTGGTCCGCCACCGCCCACGCCGTCGATGGCTGGGTCTACGACGAGACCGCCGACATCTACGTCAACGACGCTCAGATGGCGGAGCGGCTCAAAAAGCTCAACCCCCACGCCTACCGCAAGATGGTCGGGACGCTCTTAGAGGCGAATGGCCGGGGCTACTGGCAGACCACGCCCGAACAGCTCGACCGCCTGCAGGAGCTGTATCAGGACCTCGAAGACGACATCGAAGGGATCGCTGAGCTGCCCGCGCTCCAGCGCCCGCCGTTGCTCTAGCCCGTTGCCCGGTCTGCAGGCCGGGCTACTTTTTTTTGAGAAAACCAAAAAGCGAAGTGAGGCCCCTGTCCGCCGGTTTGGGCGGTTCGGACAGGAGCCCTGCCGGTGCTTGAAAGTCGAGCAGCAGCACGATGCGGGTGTGCGCGCCCCTGTTCCAGGCTTCGTGCTCGGTGGTGTCATCGAAGACCAGACAGCGGCCCTCCTGCCAGGAGCGGGTCTCGTCTCCCACCCGCAGGGCGCAATTTTCGGGCACGACGAGGCCCAGGTGACAGCGCAGAAGACCGTCGGGGTAGCCCGTGTGGGGAGCGATGTGGGTGCCCGGCTTGAGGGACGAAAAACCCGCCGTCGTTAGCCCCGGAATCTGCTCGACCAGGCGGGTCGTCTCGGGGCATTGCTCGCAGTTGGCTGCTACTTTGATGCCGAAGGCGTAGAGCCCAAAGATGTCCCAGCCTTTGCCGTAGAGGTACTTTTCGGGCCAGGCGATAAAGTCGCCGTCGCCCAACTGCTCCAGTTCGCGGCGAATTGTCTGCCAGTTCGCTTCGAGAGCGGCGGTAAAGGCAAACTGTCCGGCGTCGTAGTACAAAGTCTTTCTTCTCCAGGTAGGTGCCTGCTGTGAGGGCAATTACTTTTTAGACCAGCCCCACTGCACCAGCGTCCGCCGCACGAGCAGGGCAACGATAAAGGCGAGGGTGCGCAGGGTGGCGCGCGGTCCACCGAGGCGTCTGAGCATCTGCCAGACAAAGACGACCCAGGCCCAGGCCCGGTCTATCTCCCGGCGCAGGCTGTAGGGTTCGTCTGGCGGAGCAGTGGGGACAGGAGTGGATTTGACGGGCTGTTCCATGACAGGCGGCGATTCTCGCTGACCCATCGTATCACCGCTGGGACCGGCTGTTGAGTCGGACGCTGCGTCAATTCTCCGGCAGCATCGCCGCCCTGGCATTGAGATGGATAAAGTATTTTTAGGGTTGGTAACGACTTAAACTTTGATGCTGCTGCCAGGCCCGTAGGATTGGGGCAGACGGGTGGACGGTCTGGCCGGGGGATGGATGAAAATTTTGCTCGCAGAAGATGACGAGGCCCAGGCTGAGGCGATCCGGGCTTTTTTGAGCGCCCAGCGCTACAGCGTCGAGGTGGTACACGACGGTCGAGCGGCCCAGGATCTGGCGGCAATCTATAGCTTTGATCTGGCTTTGCTCGATGTCGGGTTGCCGGGGCTCAGCGGCATCGAGGTGTGCCGGTGGCTGCGCAAGGAGGGCCGGCGGTTGCCGGTGTTGTTGCTGACCGGGCGCGACGGGAGCGCCGACAAGGTGGCTGGTCTCGATGCTGGGGCGGACGATTATCTGGTCAAGCCCTGCGATCTGCCGGAGCTGGCGGCCCGGATCCGGGCGCTGCTCAGACGGGGAGCGGCGGGTAGTGCGCCGGTCCTTGGCTGGGGCAAGCTGCAATTCGATCCGAGTAACTGCCAGGTACACTGGCAGGACCAGCTTCTGCGCCTTTCTCCCAAGGAGTACAGTCTGCTGGAGTTATTTTTGCGCGGTGGCCGGCGGGTCTACAGCCGTGCGGCGATCATCGATCATCTCTGGCCGATGGAGGAGCCACCGGAGGAGGACACGGTCAAGGCCCACATCAAAGGTCTGCGCCACAAACTGCGGGAGGCCGGGGCACCGGCGGACCTGATCGAGACGGTCTATGGCCTGGGCTACCGCCTCAAATCGCCGGAGCCCAAACCCGACGAGGGGCTCCCGGCGGCCCTCGCTGCGGTCTGGGAGCGCCACAAAGAAACGATCTTTTTGCGGCTGGAACCACTGGAAGCGGCCCGCCGGGCTGAATTGAGCGGGCAGTTGAGTGCTCAGTTGCGCGATGAGGCCAGGCAGGCTGCCCACAAGCTCACTGGCTCGCTGGGCACCTTCGGTCTGGGCGAAGGATCCCGCCTGGCCCGCACCCTGGAGCAGGCTCTGCAGCGGAGTGGACCCCTCACCGACCGCTTTACGACGGATCTGGCGGCGCTGCGGCGCGAACTGGAACGGGCCGGTGGCAAAGCAGCCATCGCACCGCAGGAGGCCGGACGGGTGCCTGTTCTGCTCGCCGTCGATGTCGAGGTGCAGGTATGGACGCAGATCAGCGCCTTCGCGGCGGGGAACTACGCCCTACTCCACGTCCGGGGCGTTCCCGAGGCCCAGCGGGCGATCGAGAAGCAGCGGCCAGATCTGGCGGCGATCGACCTGCATCCAGCCGGATTAGAGCCGGGCGATCGCTCCCGGCGCTGGGAACTCGTCGCCGCGCTGGTGGCGGAGGCGGTGCCGGTACTGGTGCTGGGCGAGGCCGACGCTTTTTTGGAGCGCGTCGAGGCGGCCCGCCGTGGCAGCCGGGCCTTTGTCGAGCGGACGATCGAGGCGCGCTTATTCTGGAAGGTGATTCAGCGCACGCTCGCCCAACGGGGCACCCAGGCGAAGGTGATGATCGTCGATGACGACCGCGAACTGCTCGCGGCGCTTCAAACACTGCTTGCAGACTGGCCGCTGGAACTGGTCACCCTGAGCGACCCGCACCAGTTCTGGCCGCTCCTGGCATCAGCCCGGCCCGATCTGCTGGTGCTCGATGTCGAGATGCCCGACATCAGCGGCGTCGAGCTGTGCCGGATCGTGCGCGCCGATCCGGCCTGGCAGCAGTTGCCGGTGCTTTTTTTAAGCGCCCACACCGACGCTGCGACTGTGCAGCGGCTGTGGTTGAGCGGCGCTGACGATTACATCCAGAAGCCCGTCAGCGGAGCGGATCTGGCCGCGCGCATCCTCAATCGCCTCGATCGCCTGCACGCCCAATCGGAGTTGCTCAGATGAACCCACCGGAGACAGACGCCCAGCACAAGATCTTGCAGGAGCTGGCGAATGTCCGCTTTGCCCTCGATCAGTCCTCGATCGTGGCGATCACCGACGCGCGCGGCGAGATTATCTACGTCAACGACAAATTCTGCGAAATTTCGCGCTACCGCCGCGACGAGTTACTCGGCCAAAACCATCGGATCATCAACTCCGGCTTTCACCCGCCCGCCTTCTTTACCAATCTGTGGCGGACGATTCGCTCCGGCCAGGTCTGGCGGGGCGAGATCAAAAATCGGGCCAAAGACGGCACGTTTTACTGGGTAGACACGACGATCGTCCCTTTTTTGGACGAACATGGCCGACCACAGCAGTACGTTTCGATTCGCAACGACATCACCGAGCGGCGGCGGGTCGAGGAGCAACTGCGCCAGGCCAAAGAAGAACTGGAGTACCGCGTCGCGGAGCGCACCTGGGAGCTGACTGAGGCCAACGCCCGGCTGTCGCTGGAGTTGACCGAGCGCAAGCGCACCGAGCGGGCGCTGGCCCTTTTAAGCCGCAAGAACGAACTGATCTTGATTTCTGCCGGTGATGGGATTGTCGGCCTCGACTTGCAAGGACGCATCAGCTTTGTCAATCCGGCTGCGGCGCGCCTGTTCGGTCGCGAGAGCAAGGAGCTGATCGAACAGCCGCTGCACGCCATCGCCCTCGCTGGTCGGCTAACGGGCTATCAGCCCGCTGAATTTCAGATCTATGCCTCGCTGGTGGATGGCCTGGTGCATCAGATGAGCGCCGTCTCCTTCTGCCGCCGCGACGGCTCGACTTTTCCGGTCGAGTACGTAAGCACGCCCATTCTCGACGAAGGGCAGGTGCTCGGGGCGGTGATCACCTTCCGCGACATCACCGAGCGGCAGGCGATCGAGCGGCTCAAAGAAGAATTTATCTCGGTGGTGAGCCACGAACTGCGCACGCCCCTCGCCTCGATTCGCGGCGCTCTGGGGCTACTTCAAGGCGGGCTCATCGAGACACAACCGGCCCGCGCCGAGCGGATGCTCGCCATCGCCACCACCAACACCGACCGGCTGGTGCGGCTCATCAACGACATTCTTGATGTCGAGCGGATGCAGTTGGGCAAGACGCCGATGGTGCGCCAGCACTGCAACATCGCCGAGATTGGAGCCCAGTCGGTCGAGATGATGCAGATGATGGCAGCCCAGGAGCAGATCAGCCTGCGCACCACCCTGGAGCCGGCCCCACTGTGGGCGGATCCGGACCGGCTGGTGCAGACGCTCACCAACTTGATCAGCAATGCGATCAAGTTTTCTGCGCCGGGTTCGACCGTCTGGGTGCGCAGCCGCCTGGAGGGAGCGAGCGTGCGCGTCGAGGTCGAAGACCAGGGCCGGGGGATTCCAGCGGACAAACTCGAGACGATCTTCGAGCGCTTTCAGCAGGTCGATGCCAGCGATTCGCGCCAAAAAGGCGGCACCGGGCTGGGGCTTGCTATCTGCCGGGGCATCGTCGAACAGCACGGTGGTCGGATCTGGGCGGTGAGCACCCCGGATCTGGGCAGCACGTTTATTTTGACACTGCCGCTCACAGACGAACCGCCGGGCGACACTGCCCCTCAAGGGCGCTCCTCCAGCCTATGAAGCGCATTCTGGTGATCGACGACGAGGCGGACATTCGCGAGGTGATCGAGGCAGCTCTGGAGCTGACCCGCGACTGGCAGGTGCTGCAGGCCGCCTCCGCCGAGGCGGGGCTGAGCGTCGCCGATAAGACGCAGCCCGACGCCATTCTGCTCGATGTAATGATGCCGGGAATGGATGGGCCGACTGCCTTTGCTCGCCTGCAAAAAGAAGCCCACACCCGGCTCATCCCGGTCGTTTTGCTCACCGCCAAGGTGCAGTCGGCTGACCGCCGCCGCTTCGCCGCCCTCGGCGTGGCCGGGGTGATCGACAAACCCTTTGACCCGATGCGGCTGGCCGAGCAGATCGAGGCACTCCTCGGCTGGGACGGCTGAATCTGTGCGTTTTTTAGCTCTGGCGGTGAAAGACGCATGGCGCAGTGCCAGGTGATCAGCAATCACCTCGCTGCTGTCAATAATTCTGAGGGGCCGGGCTGCTCCCCAGGAGGGCACAGTTTAGCTTTACGATCGCTTCTGTAAGAGCCTGGCGTACTATTTTAAGCTTGGTGAAGAAATATGCATCAAGATGTCCCGCAAAGAAGTATCTCTGCTACTTTGTTGAAATCTTGTTCTTAACCGTGCGCAATGGCAGGACGCTCTTCGATCAGCGATCTTGAATCGATCGGGGGCAGCGCCTGCGATCGGAGTTTTCTGGCCGGCGGCGGCGAGATGGGCGAGCGGATCCGCGCCTTCGATTGGGCAGGGACGCCCCTGGGTCCAGTGTCCGTCTGGCCCCAGAGTTTGCGCACCGCCGCGAGCATCGTTCTCAATTCGCTCTACCCGATGTTTGTCTTTTGGGGACCGCAGCGGATCACTCTCTACAACGACGCTTACTGTCCGATGCTTGGAGCGGGCAAGCACCCCTGGGCGCTGGGCCGCTCGGGCGAGCTGGTCTGGCCTGAGATCTGGAGCACGATCGGGCCGATGGTCGAGGAGGTGATCGAGGCGGGCCGGGCCACCTGGTCAGAAAATTTGCCCCTGTTTATCCGGCGCAGCAGCGATCTCGAAGAGACCTACTTCACGTTTTCCTACAGCCCGATCCGCGACGAATCCGGCGGGGTGGGAGGACTTTTTTGTGCCTGCACCGAGACGACCACCCGCGTGCTGAGTGAGCGCCGCCTGCGTACCCTCAGAGATCTTGCCGCCCAGACCGGCAGTGCCCACAGCGCCGAAGCGGCCTGCCACCTGGCCGCCCAGACGTTCGAGGCCAATCCGGCGGACCTGCCCTTTGCCCTGATTTATCTGTTGGACGGCGAGGGACAACGGGCGCTACGCACCGGGGCTGCCGGATCTAAGAGAGTAGTGGCGGCACTGCCAGGGGCGGTGGTGCTGGGGGAGCAGAGCGGTTGGGGTGCGGCGATGCGGGAGGCAATCCAGACTGGGCGGGCCGTCGTCGTCACCGATTTGCTCGCCGCCGCCGGTCCACTGCAAGCTGGATTGTGGCCCGAGGCGATTCGAGAAGCCCTTGTACTCCCTTTTACCGGCAGTGGCCAGGAGCGCCCGGCGGGCTTGCTCGTCGCCGGCATCGGTGCCCGGCGCGTGCTCGACGAGGAGTACCGGGGCTTTCTTGATCTGGCCGCTGCCCAGGTCGGGGCGGCAGTAGCCAATGCCCGCGCCTACGAGAACGAACGGCAGCGGGCGGAGGAACTGGCACAGCTGGACCGGGCAAAGATTGCTTTTTTTAGCAACGTCAGCCACGAATTTCGGACACCGCTCACCTTGATGCTCGGCCCGGTCGAGGAGTTGCTCGCTGCCGGACTGCCGGAGGCGATGCACAGCAAGGCGGAGACGCTCCATCGCAACGGCTTGAGGCTGCTGAAGCTGGTCAACGCCCTGCTCGATTATGCGCGGGTCGAATCGGGCCGCTCGGAGGCACATTTTGTGCCCACCGACCTGGCAGCCTGCACCGCCGATCTGGCCGGTACGTTCCGCACGACGATCGAGAAGGCGGGGCTGGCGCTGGAGGTCGTCTGCCCGCCCGTGGGCGAGCCGGTCTACATCGACCGCAGCCTCTGGGAGCTGATCGTTTTGAACTTGCTGTCCAATGCTTTTAAGTTCACCTTCACAGGCCGGATCAGCGTGCGCCTCAGCCGCGAGGCAAAGACGGTCCTGCTCGCAGTCGAGGACACCGGCACGGGTATCCCGGCGCACGAGCTGCCCCAGCTCTTCGAGCGCTTCCACCGGGTAGAAGGGGCGGTGGGCCGGAGCTTCGAGGGCAGCGGCATCGGCCTGGCACTGGTGGCGGAGCTGGTAAAACTGCACGGCGGCAGCGTCCACGTCGAGAGCGAAGTGGCAAAGGGCAGCAGCTTTCAGGTGCGCATTCCCCTGGGCACTGCCCACCTCCAGCCCGATCAGGTGGGCAGTGCGCCGGAGATTCTGGTAGCGACCGCAAAGCCGATCGCTTTTGTCGAGGAGGTGCGCTCGTGGCTGCCCACCGCTACCGTGGACGAGCAGGGCGGAGCGGGCGAGCAGACAGTGCTGCTCGTAGACGACAACAGCGACATGCGCGCCTACCTGTGTCGATTGCTCTCGCCGCGCTACCGCACCCTGGCCGTAGCCAACGGCCTGGAAGCCCTGGAGGCGATCCGCCGCGCACCGCCGGATCTGGTGCTCACCGACGCGATGATGCCCCGACTCGACGGCTCTGGGTTGATCGAAGCCCTGCGCGCCGATCAGGCGACACGGGATCTGCCTGTGATCATCCTTTCGGCGCGGGCCGGAGAAGAAGCAAAGGTAGAGGGCCTCGTTGCCGGGGCGGACGACTATCTGGTCAAGCCCTTCTCCGCTCGCGAACTGCTGGTGCGCATCGAGGCGGTCTTGAAGATGGCGCACCTGCGGCGGGAAGTGGCCCAGCGCGAGCGCAAACTGCGCACCGAGGCGCAACTGGCCCGCCAGGAACTGGACAGTGTTTTATCGCGCATCGGCGATCTATTTTTGGCCCTCGATCGCGAGTGGCGCTACAGCTACGTCAACGAGCGCGTCTGCGAACTGGTCGGCCTGCCGCGCGAACAGTTGTTGGGCCAGTGCATCCAGGAATTGTTTGCGGAGGCGGGCGGCCTTCCCTTTGACCGTTATCTGCGCGCCGCACTGGACAAGCAACAGCCTGTACATTTTGAATATTTTTCTGAGCGCTGGCAGCGCTGGTTTGAAAACCGTGTCTATCCCTCCGAGGACGGGGTGTCGGTTTTTATCACCGACATCACTGAGCGCAAGCGCGCCGAGGAGCGGCTGCGACTCTGGAACAGCGCGCTGGAGCAGGCGGTGGTGGAGCGGACCGATCAGCTGCGCGAACTCAACGACGAGCTTGAAGGCGAGATCATCGAGCGCAAACGCACCGGGCAGCAGATGCTGCTCTCGCTTCAAGAAAAAGAGTTGTTGTTGCGGGAGATTCACCACCGGGTCAAAAACAATCTCCAGGTGATCGCCAGTCTTTTGAAACTGCAGGCTCACCAGCTTGCCAATGCCAAGTTGACGACTGCCTTTGCTGAATGTCAGCAGCGCATCCAGGCGATGGCGCTTATCCATCAGCACCTCTACCAGTCGGCCAATCTTGCCCGAATCGAGTTCCGGGCGTACCTCAAAGAACTGGTGGGCAGTCTGTTTCGAGCCTACAATGTTTGTCCCCAGCGGATACGGCTAATCCAGGAGATTGCCGAAGTACCTGTCAGTATAGATATAGCGGTGCCGCTGGGTTTGATTTTAAGTGAACTGGTGAGCAATGCTCTGAAGTACGCCTTTGTCGGCAGACGACAGGGACAGTTGCGGTTGCAATTTCGCCGTCTGCGAGACAATTTCTGTCAACTGGTGCTGGATGACGACGGCATCGGCCTACCCGACGATCTGGACTGGCGCTCGACGCAATCTCTCGGGCTGCATCTGGTCCGGCTATTGGTAGAGCAACTGGACGGGAATCTGACGGTTCACCAGGAGACAGGCACCTGCTTTGAGATCACATTTACACTGCCGGATGACAGGGGGAAAATACGATGAGCGCCAGCATTTTAATCGTTGAGGATGAGCGGTTGGTGGCCGAAGATCTGCGCATCAGCGTCGAATCCTTTGGCTATTATGTCTGCGATATTGTCGGCAGCGGCGAACTGGCAGTCGAGCGCTGCAACCAGTTGCATCCGGATCTCGCCTTGATGGACATTCAGCTGAAGGGTTCGTTGAATGGCATCGCCGCTGCCCAGCAGATCTGCCAGAAAAATGATGTTGCCGTCGTTTTTTTGACCGCCTTTTGCGACGCCCAGTTTCTGGAGCAGGCCCAGACCGTTCTGCCCTACGGCTACCTGCTGAAGCCCTACAACGAAAATGAGCTGCGGGCGATGCTCCAGATGGCCCTCTACAAGCACACTGCCGAAAAGCAGATCAGAGAGCAACAGCAGCGCTTGAATGCGATCTTGAGCCGTCTGAACGACCCGGTAGTTCTGCCGTCGGCCTCCCAATCCCTTCAAGTCCAGGAATGGGAGACGGGAGCAGCCCGCAAAGCCAGCCGCGCTGTCGAGCGCAAGGCGCTGTTCGATGGATTGCTGCAGACGCTGGCCCACGAGTTGCGCACGCCGTTGCTGGCCTCGCGGTTGACATTGCGCTCGCTGATGCGCGGAGCGTTTGGTCCGGTCGATCAGGCCCTGCAGGAGGTGCTGAGCGAATCGGAGGGCACCAACGAAGAACTCATCAAGATGGTCGAGACCCTGCTCGAAATCTCCCGCTACGAGACCGGCGCGCAATTTTTGTTGCAAGAACCCCTCGACTGGCACAGGCTATCCAAAGCCGCGATCGAGGGGCTGCGGGCAACTTTTGGGTGCGAGCCCCCCAATATTCACTGCCGCATCGAGCCTGTGCCCGCTCAGGTCATCGGCGATCCGCAGCAGATTGTCTGTCTGCTGCGCTGCCTGCTCGACAACGCCCTGCGCGCCAGCGGACCCGGCGACAGCGTCGAACTGTCGGTCGAATTGCTGCCGCCGCGCCGGGTGAAGGTGAGTGTCAGTGACCAGGGCCAGGGCATCGCGCCGAGCGTGCAAAAGCAGCTTTTTAAAAAGTTTCTTCCCAACCGGCGGCGCGGTTGGGGAGCCGGGCTCAGCCTCTACCTGTGCAATCGGATCGTCCAGGCCCACGGCGGTACGATCGCCGTCAACAGCACCCCTGGCTCAGGAAGTACCTTTTACTTCACCCTGCCTCTGGCGGGCCGACGGCGCTGATCTGGCTGCAGCTTCCCAGGTTTTTCACGATTGGCCCCTATTCTCGAAGGCAAGCCGGGGGACATTTTTTCTCTGGCGACGGGAGTCGAGCATGTCCGGGCGCTTTTGGGATTGGATAGTTGTTTTTAGTCGCTTGTTCGCGCCGCCACCTGCCCTGCCGCGTGCCGCCACGCGCCACTCCCGCATCTACGTGCTGCACGATCTGGAGGCGCTGCGGGCGCTGCTGGTGCGGCTGCGGTGCCGCTTTGAAGAGCAACCGCTCCAGCTTGTGCTGCTGGCGGACGGGGTGGGCTGGCTATTGCGCGTCCTGCTGCCTGTGACCCACCGCATCGACAGCCGCGATCTGGCGGCCCTGCTGGCAGAATTTGCCCAGATCGAACCGTTTGAAGCGCAGTTGGAGAGTACCTTTGAGCAGCTGGAGCAGGGAGCGGACGACGATCTGAGGGGTATCCTGGCCCAGTGCCAGATGCGCGTGCTCTTTTGTGGTCCCCTCGCTGCCATCGAGCCATTGCTCGCTACAGACCTCGCCCAGGGGCAGCCCCAGCCGCCGGATCAATCCGAGCAACCGCGCTAGAGCGCAGCGGTT
The DNA here is from genome assembly GCF_000484535.1 of Gloeobacter kilaueensis JS1. Classification (NCBI taxonomy): domain Bacteria; kingdom Bacillati; phylum Cyanobacteriota; class Cyanophyceae; order Gloeobacterales; family Gloeobacteraceae; genus Gloeobacter; species Gloeobacter kilaueensis. The sequence continues at coordinate 2,373,880 of NC_022600.1, forward strand.
ATCGCTTTGACTCGAGGCCGACAGGAGGGGCAACAGGCGCGCCGGGCCCAGTTGTGTTGCCCTCTGTCTGGGTCAGCCGGTGGTCGCCGGTGTTTGCTCCTGCGCTTCGATGGCGGGGGCGGCGGTGCCCCTGCCCTGCAGTACCAGCACCGAGCAGGGCGCATGGTGCAGCAGATAGTTGCTGATGCTGCCTAAAAACATCTCTCCCAGGCCCGTGCGGCCCCGGCGGCCCAGGACGATCAAATCCGCCGGCCATTCGCGGGCCAGTTTGCCGATCGCGTGCTCCGGTAGACCGAGGTGCTGCACAAAGCTCGCCTCCACCCCGGTTGCCCGCGCCTCGTCCACCAACCTCTGCAGGCGTTCGCTGCTTTTTTTCTGGAGGGTCTCGCGCAGCTCCAGGTAGCGCTCGAAGGCCGCTTCGCCGATAAAAGTGTACAGGTCCTCTGGAGGCGGTACGGGCGCTTCCGGAAAGCCATCGTCTTCGAGGGTCAGTACATGCACCAGGCGCAGGTGGGCACCGGCGAGCTTTGCCAGCGCCAGCGCTTCTGCGAAGACAGTGCGGCTGGTTGGGGAGTTATCGAGGGCTGCGATTATCTTTGTGAACATGGTGGACTCCTGTGGCAGGGCATCTTCCGACCGGATGTGGACCGGGGAAAGCTGAGGTCACGGTTACTGTAGCCAGCGAGTGTGAAAAAACTGGGAAGCCGGGCAGCGCTCTATTCTCGGTTTTTTCACCTCTACGTTCCGGAATCTGACACCTATCTCAGTCCGCGCGGTTGCTGAGGGAACCCGCGCAACGCAATCGGGGCAAACGTCCCAGCGGCGGGGACGCTCTATTTCAGGTGCTCTGGGCGGCGGCTGGCTGGAGGGTACTGACGACCAGCACCGAGCAGGGTGCATGGTGCAGGACGTAGTTGCTGGCGCTGCCTAAGAGTAGTTCGCTCAAGCCCGAGTGCCCCCGGCGGCCCATCACAACCAGATCCGCCTGCCAGCTTGAGGCCAGCTCGCACAGGCAGCGACCGGGATTGCCGGCCTGCTGCCGGACTTCGGCGTGAACCCCCTGTCCGGTGGCCCGTTCGGCGAAGCCCTGGAGCATATCGAGGCCAAATTTCTGGTACTGCTGCCACTGGCGCTGAAAATACTCGTAGACTGTCCCATCGGCTGCGAGCGGATAGGTATCGGCTACCGGCAGGTTGGCCCAGATGCCTTCATCGCCCGAAAGAATATGCACCAGTAACAAAGCCGCCCGATCACCTTGTGCCAGCTCCAGCGCTTTGAGAAAAACCGCTTCGTTTTTGGTGGAACTGTCGAGAGCAGCAAGAATGCGCGCGTACATGATTGCCTCCTGGGGGCGGAACGCGGACTCTTTCAGGGTAGGTAAGCCAGGTGAAGAACTCGGGAAGCGCCCTAGAACTCTGGCTCGTCGATGCCCCACCGCCGGCCAACGGCTTCGCCCACCAGCCAGCTCACGAGCACCAGCGCTGCCATCACCAGCACGAGCGGCGGTTTTAAGGCAACCAGATCGAGCAATTGTCTGAGGGGAGCCAGTCCGATCGCCACCAGCTGCAGAACGACGCCGAGGGCCACCGCCAGATGCACAAAAAGATTGGTGAGAGGTTTGCTGCCCATCCTGCGGGCCGGGTAGACCAGCAGCAGTTGCGCCAGCGCGGCGTAGAGAAAGACGGCGGAGCGGGCAGCGAGTGGTTCCAGGCCGAAGTATGGCAAAAAAGCCAGCAGCGTCAGGCTCACCGCCGCTGTGATCGAGGCGGTGATGAAGATAAAGCGCAGCGAGGCAGCGGTGAGCAGAGGGCTTGTGGCCGGACGCGGCCTGCGGCGCATCGCACCTGGGTCGCGGTCGGCTCCGAGGGCAATCGCCGGTGGTCCGTTGGTGACGAAGTTGATCCACAGTAGCTGGGCGGCACTCAAAGGCAGGAGCAACGCCCCGCTGCTTTCGCGCAGGGCAAGGACGAGGGCTCCCAGCGTGCCGCCCAGTACCAGCAGCACCAGCGCCAGATTGGCGGCGAACAAAAAGCGGAGGAATTTCTGGACATTGGCGTAGATGCCCCGGCCTTCCTCGATCGCGGCGACGATCGTAGCGAAGTTGTCATCGAGCAGCACCAGATCGGCCACCTCGCGGCTGACATCCGAGCCGCGCTGGCCCATCGCCACCCCGACATCGGCGCGCTTGAGGGCGGGAGCATCGTTGACGCCGTCGCCGGTCATCGCCACTACCTCCCCCTGGGCCTGGAGCGCTTCCACCAGGCGCAGCTTGTGCTCAGGCCGGGCGCGGGCGACAACGCTGGTACGGCGCAGCAGCTCGCTCAGGGCCGGTGGATCCAGCCTGTCCAGCTCGTCGCCTGTAAGCACCTCATCGACAGGGAGCGCGATCTGGCGGGCAATGGCCACTGCCGTCCCCGGATGATCGCCTGTGACGATCAAGACACGAATTCCAGCGGCGATCGCCGCAGCGATCGCCGCCTGCACCTCCGGGCGGGGCGGATCCCAAAAAAGCACCAGTCCCAAAAAGAGGAGATCCTGCTCGCCCAGTCCGTCGCCCCAGGCGATCCCCAGTACCCGGTGTCCGGCAGTGGCTGCTGCCGTCGCCCGCGCCCTCCAGGCATTTTTTTGGGCTTCCTCCAGCGAACAGCGCTCCAGCAGCACCTCGGGAGCGCCCTTGAGATAGCTGACCTCCCGCGCCCCCTCGCTCACGCGGACGTGCATACACTTAGAGCGACTGTCAAAACTCTGGGCGGCGCGGCGGGGCCGGGAGCGGCGCACCGCTACGGCATCCAGCCCACAGGTGCGGGCGTACTCCAGCAGCGCCACATCGAGGGGATCGCCCGCCTCCGCTTCGGCGTCGTTGGCCACCACCAGCGCCACCAGCGCCCGCTCGCTGTCCGGTGTATCCAGAGCGCGCACCTGCAGGCGGTTGGCCGTGAGCGTACCGGTCTTATCGGAGGCGATCACCGTCACCGAACCGAGGGCCTCCACCGCCGCCAGACGGCGGACAACCGCTCGCCGCCCGGCCATGCGCTCGACGCCGAGGGCCAGGGTGAGGGTGAGCACCGCCGGCAGCCCCTCGGGAATCGCCGCGACCGCCAGGGCAACCGCAAACAGCAGCACATGGCCCAACTGGCCTATGCCCTCGATGAGCAGGCCCACCAGCACCACGAGGGCTGTCACAGTTAGAATCCAGCGGGCCACCTGATCGCCAAAGACGCGCAGGCGGCGCTCCAGAGGCGTCGGTTCGCTCTCCACTCGATCGAGCAGCGCCGCAAGCTGGCCCAGGGCACTCGCTTTTCCGGTGCGACTGACCTGCAGGTAGGCTCTGCCGCGCACTGTCAGGGTGCCGCTCAACAGTTCCTCGTCCGGCTCGTGCTCCACCGGCAGGCTCTCGCCGGTGAGCATCGACTCGTCCACCGCCAGATTCTCGCAGCTGCGCACAACCCCGTCTGCGGGCACCCGATCGCCCGCCTCCAGGCGCACCAGATCGCCAGGAACGAGGCTGCTGCCTGCGATCTGCTGCCAGCGCCCGTCGCGGTGCGCCCAGATGCGCGGCGCGGCCAGACGCTTCAGCCGGGCGAGGGCCGCCTCAGCCTTTGTCTCCTGATAGACCCCGAGAGCCGTATTGAGCAGCAGGATGACCGCAATCGCCAGCGATTCGAGCGGCAGCCCGTGGTGGCCATTGCCAAGCCACAGGGCCAGATCGACCGCGAGGGCAAAAAGCAGCATGTAGACGAGCGGACTGTGAAACTGGCGCACCGTCCGCCGCCACAGCGGCTCTGCCGCCTGCTCCGGCAGGGCGTTTGGTCCCACTGCCTGCAACCGCCGCTCCGCCTCGGCTTGCCCCAGTCCCTGCCATTCGATCGCACCAACCATCTTGTTGCCCTTCGCTTTCTGGCGTCACTTCTGACAGTAGGCCGCGAAGGTGAATAATCGGGGAAGCGGACCGCAGCAAGCTTCAACGACGGAGTTTCAACTCTCGAAGCGCTCAGAAAGTCGAGCGATTATCGATCGTGGCTAGTTCGGAGCGTGGACGCCGGTGCTCGTAAAGTCAAACGAGCCCTCAGTGTTGAAGTTATAGCCCGAGCCGTTGTCGGTGGCCGAGATCGTCTGCTTGATCGAGCCGGGGAAGGGACGGGTCTGGAGGTTGGTGCCGTAGGGGTCGCTGTACCAGGTGGTCCGCCCACCGGCATTGTTGATCTCGATGTTGCCGAATTTGCCAACGACGCGGTGTGCGCCGTTGAAGGGCGAGTCCGGGTTGTCGTAGGTCCACTCGGGATGCTTGAGCACCTGGTTGCAGGCACTGCTGCCGTGGACGGTATCGCCGTTGGGCTCGACCAGGGTGCAGATGCCGATACTGTAGGCGAGGCTGTCGGACTGGGCCGGGTCGTAGTAGCGCACCGGATTGAGCACGGCAAATTCGGGTGTGATAAAGACGATGGGCCCCGGTTCGTCCGGCGACACCAGCCGCAGGGTGGGCTGCCAGGATTCGTAGAGCCCGCCGAAGGTGCCCGCCGCATCGTTGGGACTGAACTGGGACGTTTGCCCCTCGGGCACAAGGATGTATTGCTTGATGCAACTTAGATCCGGGATGGCGCGGGCGGTGCCGGTAAAGCCGTCGGGCGAATCCATCGGCATCGGCTCGGCAGTGGCGATCGTCTTGGAGCGGTTGCAGCCCTCGGTAAATTCACCCCCATTGCCGAAGGGCGAGAGCAGGTTGAGGGCGAGCTGGTTGCCGTCGCTGCAGCGGGCGTAGTAGCCGACCTCGTGCAGGTTGTTGCTGAAGGCGTCCGGCGAGTGGGTGCCCTGGTGGACGTGGGTGAGGATGCTGCACTTGATGCGCGAGTTGTTGAGGGCCCTGGTGTTGTTTGTCCAGTTGATCTTGTGGCCGACATGATCTTCGTGGCGCATATCGACCAGCCCCTGATTGGCGGCGTAGGTGTCGAGGGCTTCGTTCGCCGCCCCAAAGGGCACCCCGCCCGTCAGATCAAAGACGGCGGAGCCGCTCGGATCTTTGCCGTGCTCGTGGCCAAAGGTGCAGCCGGTGGCCGGATCGATGGGCGGGTGCCAGGTGGGATAGAGTTTGCCGCCCGGCCCAATAACCGCGTAGCTGTTGTGAATATCTACCGAACAGGTATCCCAGACGGTCGGCGTCCAGATGCCGTAAGCGGCGCTCAGGGGCACCGAGCGGGTGATCAGGGTGGCGCTCATGGGGGCGATGGGACCGGCGGCGGTGGAGCCGTCGATCTTAAGCAGACTGCGGCCCGCGAAGGTCCAGGGCGTCGTCCAGACATAGAGCGTCGCCCGATCGCGCCCGATCACAAAGCGGCCCTCCGCTCCCCAGGGCAGGCCGTGGACGGCCAGGCGCGCCCTTCGATCCAGGTGTTTGATCTGAAGTTCGTAGCGCGTGCGCGCACCGGCGGCGACCGTGCGGGTGAGGGCTGCCGGTGCCAGGCTATCGGCACTTACCGCACCGTTGCCGACAAAAAATAGACCCAAAATGCCGACAAAAACCAGAAAAGCTGTCGCCGTCGTGGCCAACAGCCAGAACTGCTTCGAGCGCATAGGTTTACCCCTACATAACTGTCAAGAGCACAAAAACAAGTACAGCAAGATCTAAAAATCTAGCTGCGACGACTTGCGTATAATTTTTTGCCCTGGCCTGCCGGCCCCAGGCAAATAAAAGCAGGAGAGCGGTCGATCCGTGGGTGGCGGCGTGGAAGATCGCCTTGTCTCTGCCAAGGAGTGTATCAGCCCCTTCGGACGCAATTTATTTTCCCGCCCATATAGGGGAGGGGCCGTAGCTCAGCGGACAGCGAGGACGCGCAGGTTCAAAAAGACGAAACCCAGCGCCAACAGGAGCGTCACTGCCCCGCCCCAGAAGGGCACCAGCTGCCCGAGATAGTCGTAGCTGCTGCTTGCGGCGAGGGGACCGAGTACCTGGCCCAGACTCACCAGCGACTGGGCACCGCCCAGTACCCGGCCCTGATCGCTGGCCGTGGCAGTATTCGAGAGCAGGCCCCTGAGCGAAGGGGTGGCAAGGCCCACCCCCAGGGCCAGCACGCCCTGGGTGAGGTAGAGCCAGCTACCGGCAGGAATCAGGGCAATCAGGGCAAAGGCAAAACAGATGCAGCCCAGGCCGCTCAGGGCCAGGCGCGGCTCGCCAAAGCGCGGCACCAGTTGACGGATGAGCCAGCCCTGGACAAAGGTCGAGACCACACCGATGAAGGCAAAGACCCAGACCACCTGGGCCGGTCCCCAACCGAAGCGGTCCTTAATCGAGAGGGCAAAGATGCTCGTAAAACCGGCGAAGGCAAAGTTAAACAAAAAAAAGCCCACCAGCAGGCCCCGGATCTTCCCATCGCCCACCAGCCGCGACAGTTGCTTGAACGGGTTCAAGGCGTCGAGGCCGCTGCGGCGCTGGCGCTTTTCGGGCGGCAGGGACTCTTTGAGGGTAAAGCTGCCCAACAGCAAGTTAAAAAGCGCCAGCGCACCGGCAAAGTAGACCGGAGCGTTGAGGTCAAAGTGGACGAGTGCCCCGCCAATCGCCGGTCCAAGGATAAATCCGAGGCCAAAGGCCGCCCCGATGAGGCCAAACGCCCCGGTGCGCTTCTCAGGCGGGGTGGTATCGGCGATGTATGCCTGGGCGGTGGAGACGACGCCACCGGTTGCCCCGGCGATCGTGCGCGCCAAAAAGAGCACCCACAGCTGGTTTGCCAGGGCAAACAGAAAGTAGCCGACGCTGGTGCCAAAGACACAAATAAGCAGCACCGGTCGGCGGCCAAAGCGGTCGGAGAGCGTTCCGAGCACCGGTGTGGCAAGAAACTGGGCGATCGAGAAGCTCGATGTGAGTAGACCGATCGTCAGGGCGTCGGAGCGAAAGCGCTCGACCAGGTAGGGCAACACCGGTACCAGGAGGCTGCCGCCCATCAAGTCGATGAAGACCGTCAACAACACAAACAGCAGGGGCGACCTGGGCATTCGATACCGGGCAGCGCACATTCATCGATCCTATGCCGGTTTGCCCTCCCCGAAGCGGTGTAAGCGCATACCGTCTGGGCGGCAGTATAATCGTTGAGCTTTCGCACCCTATCTACAACCTTGACGACAGAGACCACTCCCCCCGCCGCACTGCCGGGTAAGCGCTCTTCGCTCATCAGCTGGCGAGTGGTGGGCCGGGTCGCGATGGCGCTATTTTTGCTTTTTGGGGCGCTCGCCGTCGGGGCACTGTTGGGGCTGGCCCTCAGTTTTCGCAATCTGCCGGATGTGCGCCAGCTCAAGTCCTTTAAACCCAGCGAACCGACCCGGATCACCGACATCGCAGGCCAGCCCATCGCGATCGTGCGCGGGGAGGCGAACCGCCAGGTGGTGCGCCTTGCCAACATCTCCCCCTACTTGAGCCGGGCGGTGCTCGCCATCGAAGACGACCGCTTCTACGAGCACTCGGGCATCCGCATCGACACGCTGCTGCGGGCGGCGGTCGCCAACTTCATGGAGGGCCGCACCGTCCAGGGCGGCTCGACGATCACCCAGCAGCTGATTAAAAATCTTTTTCTCAGTCCCGAGCGCTCGCTCGATCGCAAGGTGGCGGAGGCGGTGCTCGCCCTGCGGCTGGAGCAGTCCTTCGACAAAAAGCAGATCCTCGAGATGTACCTCAATCAGGTCTACTGGGGACACAGCTACTACGGCATCGAGACCGCCGCCCGTGGCTACTTCGACAAGCCCGCCAAAAATCTCAATTTGGCAGAGGCGGCGCTGTTGGCCGGAATGCTGCGCGCTCCGGAGGTCTATTCGCCCGTGCGCAATCTCAATAAGACGATCGTTCGTCAGCGGGTGGTGCTCGATCGGATGGTGGAGCTGGGCTGGATTACCAAAGCCGAAGCGGACAAAGCCAAACTCACAAAGCTCAAAGTGGCCCGCAGCAAGTCGCTCTTTACCCTGACCAAAGCCCCTTACTTCAGCACCTACGTCATCCAGGAATTGATCCGCAAGTACGGGCGCGACAGCGTGCTCAAAGGCGGCCTGCGCGTTCAGACAAGCATCGATCTGCGCCTGCAGAATATCGCCGAGCAGACCGTCAAGCGCGCTGCCGTCTCGCTGCGCGACCGCCGGGTGTCCCAGCTTGCCCTGGTGGCGATGGACCCGCGCACCGGCTATATCAAGGCAATGGTAGGCGGCGTCGATTTTAACAAAAGCCAGTACAACCGGGCGACCCAGGCGGCCCGCCAGCCCGGCTCCACCTTCAAACCCTTCGTCTACTACGCCGCCCTCGCCAGCGGCAGGTACACCCCCGACACGCCGATCGACGATTCACCGGCCTGCTTTGGCGGTTACTGCCCCAAGAACTACGACAGCCGCTACTGGGGCGGGATGACCGTGCGCTACGCCCTGGCCCAGTCGCGCAACGTGCCGGTGGTCAAGATCGCCAACAGCCTCGGCATGAATCAGGTGATCCTCCAGGCGCGCCGGGCCGGGCTTACCAGCCCCCTCGAACCGTACCTCACCACCGCCATCGGGGCGGGGGGGCTCTCACCCCTTGAGCTGGCACGGGGCTACTCGGCCTTTGCCAACGGCGGCTATCGGATCACTCCCACGGCGATCTTGCAGGTGACCGACCAGCAGGGCAATATTCTTGAGCAAAATTTGCCCGTGCGGGAGCACACCCTCAAATCCGGCTCCGTCAAGCTGCTCAACTCGATGCTGATGGGGGTGGTGAGCGGCGGCACTGGGACAGCGGCCCAACTGAATGGCGGCAGGCCGGTGGCGGGCAAGACCGGCACGACCTCCGACTGGCGCGACGCCTGGTTTGCTGGCTACGTTCCGCAACTGGTGACGGTGATCTGGGTCGGAAACGACGACTTTCATAAACCCCTGGTGCGCTCGACCACCGGCGGCACCTACGTCGCCCCGGTCTGGAAAGCCTTTATGGATCAGGCCCTCAAGGGCCAGCCCGTCCTGCCCTTTCCTGGCTACGAACCGGCCAAACCGGACGAAAAAGCGGACAAAGAAGCTAAGAGCGGCACGTCCGACGAAGAAGCCCCCAAACCGCGCCGCCGTCGCCGCCACCGCGCCGCACCGCCCGTCGATGCCGAGGCTGCCCCTGCTGCTCCTTCGACGCCTTCACCGGCAGCAGAACCCGCCCCTGCTGCTCCTTCGGAGTTGCCGCCCCAACAGCCCCAGGAGCCGTCGCCCTAAAGCCTGGTGAGGGGCTATGCCTCCCGTACTGACCCATCCCCCGTACCAGAGTTAGACGGCGCTTGGCCTGTGGCCGGTTGTGGGCACTGCCGAGGTGACGCTCAAGCCGGCGGGCTGCCAGACGCGCAGGGTGGCGTCGCGGATGCCGCCGTAGAGCAGATGGCCATCGGGGCTGAACTTGAGCGATAAGATCCACTCCGGCTGGCGGAAGGTGCGCAGCAGTCGTCCCGAGTCGGCCTGCCAGAAGCGGACGGTGCCGTCGATGCTGCCGCTTGCGACCAGTTTGCCGTCCGGCTCCAGGGCCACCGCCGTTACCCGGTCGCGATGGCCGCGCAGGCGGGTGCGCAGGCGGCGGGTGGGCACATCCCAGAGGGCCACCGTCCCGTCCCAGCTGGCGCTTGCCAGGGTGCGGCCATCCTGGCTCCAGTCGAGGGCGCGCACGGCGTCGGTGTGGCCTGTGAGGGTGGCGAGCAAGCTGCCGGTGGCCGGGTCCCAGAGGCGAATTTTGTGATCTTTGCCGCCACTGGCGAGGAGGCGCTGGTCGGGACTGAAGGCGACTGCAAAAGTCCAGCTCCGGGTGCGCAGACCGCGCAATAGCCTGCCGGTGCGCAGATCCCAAAGCCGAATGGTCCGATCGACGCCGCCGCTTGCAAGCTGGTGGCCGTCGCTGCTGATTGCCAGCGACCAGACCGGCTCGGTGTGGCCGACCAGGCTCGCGAGCAAGCTGCCGGTGGCCGGGTTCCAGAGGCGAATCTGTTGATCGCTGCCGGCACTGACCAGCGTCTTGCCGTCGGGTGTAAAGACAACCGTGCGCACCGGCCCGCGATGGGCGCTCAGCTTGCGCAGCACCAGCCCACCGTCGGCGCTCCAGAGCTTGACCGCGCCGGTGGCATCGCCACCGGCGTAATAGTGGCCGTCGGGGCTGATCGCCGTCGCCCAGATCGGGCTGGTGTGACTGACGAGCAGCCGCTCGCTGGCCCGCACCCAGGGCTGTTGCGGCGGCAGGGCGGCAACAGTTGGTCTGGAGGGGACACTCGCCCTCGGGCCGACTGTTGCAGAAGAGCGATACAGGTTGACGAACCCCGTGGCACAGACGACGATTGCCGCTGCGCTCGCCACCAGCAAAAGCGAGGGCCGCAATCCGCCTGAGCGCTCCTGCGGCAGTACTGCCCCCACTGCACCGAGCCGCTCGCTGGGGGCGAACAGTCGAATCGGCTGCCGTTTGCGGTAGATCGCTACAGCACTTTCTTGCAGTGCCCTGGGCACTGCAATGCCGGGACGGAGGGCCGCGTGGGCGATCAGATCGGCGAAGGCGGACGGGGCAGGCGGCTGTTTTAGATAGCGGCGCTCGATAAATTGGGACGGACCTGCCTCCAGACAGGCAAAGATCGCCGAAAGTTGCTCCTCATCGAGCGGGGCACACAGGCAGTAACACAGAAAGTACGGCACGTTGGCCCGGCCCATCTCATCGCGGCCATCGTTGAACAACCAGCCAAACAGTGTGCGCTCACTCGCCGGATCCCAATGCACGATCGCTGCTCGAAAATCTGGGGGCGGCGGTGCGTAAGCGTCCCAGTAGCGCGCCACGATCTGCTCGCTAAAAGCATCGACCGTATCCGCATCGACGCGGTCGCAGGCCAGGGTGACAAAACCTTTTTCTGGAAGGCTGGTATAGATCAGGGGTTCTAAGGAGACAGACATAGCGATGAAGAGCGATACAGAACAACGATAATCCTCAGCGGGTTTTGATGGGCACAGACTGCTGGGTGGGCGGCACCAGCAACTTTTCCAGCACACCCGGTTCTAGTGGCAGCGCCGTCTTGCCGCCTATCAGTCCAGCCAGCCAGCGACTCATCGCCTGTGCCCAACCGTCGCGCTCAGCAGCATAGATCTCAGAGGCCAGCCAGACAAATGCCTCCGCTGCGTGCTGTACCTCGATGGTAGACTCAGCAGCCTGGGTGCGAATATTGACTCCACTCAAAAAGCCCCGGCACTGACTGCCCAGCGCCTGCAACTGCTCGACAAAAACCTGCAACTTCTGCTGCAGTGCAGCGTACGGATCGCTCGCCTGCAGCTGATCGCACTTGGTAAGCACGATCGCAAAGGGATAGCGCAGGTGATTGAACGCCGCCAGCCGGGCAATCGTCAGCGCCTGATCGCGGATGTCGGCTGTTTTTTCGAAGTAGCCTTCCTCGTGCAGTAGCGCCTGGGCATCGAAGAAGATGCAGCAGCCGTGGGAAGCCCAGGTCAGCTCTTGAAACGCAGCGCTCTGCTGATGGCAGATTTCGCCCGGAACATCCTGCCAGCGAAAGTGGCAGAGGGTGCGCCTGCCAAAAACTCCCCGGCCCTGGAGGGTGAAATAAAAGCTGCTGATACTGGCGGTGGCGGGCGGATACTCGCCGGTGCGGACCATGTAATTTAAAAGTTTGTCGATCCGCTCTTGCGATTCTAGATTGCGGCATTCGAACCAGAAGGGCCGTGCTCGATCCGGGCGGGTGCGTGAGCAACTGGCAGCCAGAAAGACTGTCTTGCCCACTCCCCGCTGACCAATGCTCAAAAGGGTGAAGGTTTTATGGTTTCTGGGGGGCATAAGCGTCGTTGCGCCGTGACGATAAGCTGAACGTTGCGCAGAGCTTACGAAGGTGGAAGGGCAAACTCCCCTCGCCCAGATGTTAGCGCGCATCGCCGCAGTTGATGCACCCTGCCGACAATCTCAATGACTGTTAACGTTCATCGGCGCACAAAAAAACCGGTGGAGTGTCCACCGGTCCTTGCGTGTGGCTCTCTTAGCGTTTGCCCTTTTTGTCTTTGCCTGCGTGGCCTTTGAAGATGCGGGTGGGCACAAACTCGCCCAGCTTGTGGCCGACCATCTGCTCGGTGACGTAGACCGGGATGTGGTCCTTGCCGTTGTGGACCGAGATGGTGTGGCCGATCATCTGCGGTACGACCGTCGAGGCGCGCGACCAGGTCTTGATGATCCGCTTTTCGTTTTTGCTGTTTAGCGTCTCGATCTTGCGCAGCAGGTGATCGGCGACGAATACGCCCTTTTTGAGTGAACGTCCCATGACTGTGATTAACCCCGACCGGAGACGGTTTTACGACGACGAATGATGAACTTGCCCGAGGGCTTTTTGCGGTTGCGGGTCTTGGTGCCGAGGGCACTCTTGCCCCAGGGGGTCTGGGGTTTGCCGCCGATCGGGCTTTTGCCCTCTCCACCACCGTGGGGGTGATCGACCGCGTTCATGACCACGCCCCGGTTGTGGGGCCGCTTACCGAGCCAGCGCTGCCGACCGGCCTTGCCGATCGAGATGTTTTTGGCATCGAGGTTGCCGACCTGACCGAGGGTGGCGTAGCACTCCTTGCGGACGATGCGCACCTCGCCGGAGGGCAGCCGCAAGGTGACGTAATCGCCCTCTCTGGCCACCAGCTGGGCGACAGCCCCCGCAGCGCGGGCCATCTGGCCGCCCCGACCGGGCAACAGCTCGATGTTATGAACGTTGGAACCGAGCGGCATCTTCTCAAGGGGCAGGGCGCAACCGAGTTCGATCGGCGCGTCCTCGCCGGCACTGATCTGCGCTCCTACCTTCAACCCGACTGGATGAAGGATGTAGCGCTTTTCGCCATCGGTGTACTGCACCAGGGCGATGCGGGCGTTGCGGTTGGGATCGTACTCGATGGCGAGCACCTCCGCCGGGATGCCCCGCTTGTCGCGCTTGAAGTCGATCAGGCGATACTTGCGCTTGTGGCCGCCACCGCGAAAGCGGCTGGTGATCACACCCTGGTTGTTGCGGCCCTGCTTGCGGTGGTTGTACTTGGTGAGCTTTTTTTCGGGCTTGCTCTTGGTGACCTCGGCAAAGTCTGCACCGGAGCGCTGGCGCGTGCCCGGTGTCATTGGCCGATATTTACGAATGCCCATAGTGCATCTGCTCCTACTTACTGCCAGACAGGCAGTTCCGGCGGGCGGCTGGACCGGCTTGTTGCCGGTGCCACCACAATAGCGACAATGCACAAGTGTACAGAATTTTGAGACGTTCGTCTAGATCGACGCGGCCTTCTTGTTGAGAAACTGAATATCCGCCGGGTTGACGAAGTGGCAGCGCGCGTGAAAACCGTCTTCGGAATCATCCACGCAAATATAAGCCCAGCCCGCCTCCGTTTCTTCGATGAGCGTATAGGTCTCCTCGGAGACGAAAAATCCCTGGTGGTTGCGCGTGTCCGGCAATACCTTGACGTGGGGCTTGACGCCGTGGACACGGTTTTCGGCCAACTCACCCGCACGCATCTGGATGATCTTGCTCTCCATAGCTCGACACCTCCGAGTATTCCTGGATACCAAACTGGGTGCTGTCAGAGTACCATTCGCCTGCTTCATATGCGCTCACAATCAAGGCATTTTTAATTAAGTTTGAATACGTTTTCAACCTGTGGACTCCGGACATCGATCGCGGTCGTCCCTTTGATCCCCGCGCCCAGATGCCGCTCCAGGTAAGCTGGACGGCAGCGGGACTGTGTTAAACTGTCTGCGGCCCCATCCGGCAATTTGACTGGTGGTAGCGCCTGGCTGGTTCGACACCTCTATATATGGAGTCCGAAGTGGTTCTACCTGCTGATTTGCTGCCGCGCCGGTCGGCCCTGCAACCGGTCCGCCTGATGGGCGACGAGCGCCTGCGCCTGTTCTCCGGTTCAGCCAATGCGGAGCTGGCGCAGCTGGTGGCCCGCTATCTGGGGCTGGCACCGGGGCCGCTGGTGCGCAAGTCCTTCGCCGACGGCGAGGTTTATGTACAGATTCAAGAATCGATTCGTGGCTGCGACGTCTACTTGATCCAGCCCACCTGCGCGCCGGTCAACGATCACCTGATGGAGATGCTGATCTTGATCGACGCCTGCCGCCGCGCTTCGGCCCGCCAGATCACAGCGGTCATTCCTTACTACGGTTACGCCCGCGCCGACCGCAAGACCGCCGGGCGCGAATCGATCACAGCCAAGCTCGTCGCCAACTTGATTACGGCAGCAGGGGTGGACCGGGTGCTGGCGATGGACCTGCACTCCGCCCAGATCCAGGCGTACTTTGACATTCCCCTCGATCACGTCTACGGCTCGCCGGTGCTTTTGCAGTACATCAAGGACCGCCAGCTCGAAGATATCGTGATCGTCTCCCCCGATGTGGGCGGTGTGAGCCGGGCGCGGGCCTTTGCCAAAAAGCTCGACGACGCTCCCCTGGCCTTTGTCGATAAGCGCCGCCAGGCCCACAACGAAGTCGAAGTGATGAATCTGGTGGGCGACGTTCACGGCAAGACGGCGATCCTCGTAGACGACATGATCGACACCGCCGGTACGATCTCCGAGGCGGCCAGAGTGCTCTTAGAGCGCGGTGCCCGCGAGGTCTACGCCTGTGCCACCCACCCGGTCTTTTCGGCCAACGCCATCGAACGGCTCTCCGACGGCACCTTTACCGAAGTGATCGTCACCAACACGATCCCCGTCGCTCCCGAGCGCCGCTTTCCGCAACTGCGCATCCTCTCCGTAGCTGATCTGCTGGGTGAGGCGATCTGGCGCATCCACGAAGATTCTTCCGTAAGCAGTATGTTCCGCTAGCCTGTCTGAATTTTTTGTTGCCCAGATTTGCTGCCGGACCAGGCTACCGCCCACACAAGCGAGGGGGCATCAGCCGATGCAGAGTGTCACCAACTGGCTCGCTGCCCTTGTTGTCAACACGGTTCTGCTGTTGCCGGCGATCCCGGCAAAGTTGCTCACCAACTGGGGCCTTCTCAACGCCTGGATCTTGGGAGTGATCGTCTGGGGCGGTCTGGGCTGGCGCGGCTACTCGATCGTGCTGGTGTACTTTGCTGCCGGTACGCTCATCACCCGCGTCGGCTTTGCGCGCAAGGCCGCCAGGGGCATCGCCGAAAAGCGCGGCGGACAGCGCGGACCCGAGAACGTCTGGGGTTCAGCGGCGGTCGCTGCCTTCTGCACCCTGGGCTATCTGGTCCATCCCCAGCCGCTCTGGCAACTCGCTTACACGGCGAGCCTCGCCACCAAGCTCTCCGATACGACGGCTACCGAGGTCGGCAAAGCCTACGGCAGAACCACCTTTTTGATTACGACCCTCAGGCCCGTCCCAGCCGGTACCGAGGGGGCGGTGAGCGTCGAGGGCACCCTTGCCGGGATCGGGGGTTCGCTCGTCATTGCACTGTGTGGCCTGCTGGTAGGCTTTGTCGATAGCTGGGGCTTCTTATGGTGTCTGGTGGCCGCCTTTGTCGCCACCACCTGCGAAAGCCTGATCGGAGCGACGATTCAGCAGCGCGGCTGGCTCACCAACGAGATGACCAACGTGCTCAACACGGCCATCGGTGCTCTGGTGGCTGCCGCTCTCGCCATCTGGACGCGTTAATCGCGTTAGCAACACTGCCAATCTACGACATCCTTACTGCGATCCCGTTCAGATGTAATAGACAGTGTTCTTTCGCAGGAGGGAAGAACGGCTCTGTAACCTCTCTTAGGGTGGTAGTACAAGCAATTCAGGAGAGCCATTCTTTATGGACGAACAACAGAAGAATCCAGTAGATGTCGAGCGCACCTACGAACAGGCGGCAGAATTGATGCAACCGGCAAAAGAACGGACCGGTCAGACGTTTGCTCCAGCAGGAGAGGGTACCCGCATTTCCAGTCAAGAAGTCTCCGATATCGTCGATAAGGCTCTCGACAGTGAAGCTCCGGAAGCCGCTCGTTCAGAGGTTGTTCAGCAAACGGTCGAGCAATTCAAGACCCTCGATGTCGATAGCAAACTGGCGGTCCTGTACTACCTGTACGAGGCGATGGGCGAATCCGTGACCCCCGCTGCCCCCGGTGCTGCTGATATAGAATTGACCAATGCTTTCTTCAGCGAATTCAATGCTCTACCCCAGGGCGAAGCGCAGTTAGAAGCGATGCGTTCCCTCGTGCGCTGCGACGACAACGCCCTCGGTCGCGAGTACGGCAAGCTCAGCGAGAACAACAAGCTCCTTATCTGGTACCTGCTTGCCGAGCGGATGGGCAAGGACGTGATCGCGATGCCGGAGGACTACCAGCTCAACGACATCGGGCAGCAAAATCTTGTTCACGTCAAGGAACTGGACTTTGAGCAGCAGATCACTTTCCTGCGGGATGTGGTCGAGCCGATGGGCCGCAATCCGATTCAAAGGGCAGTCTAAACTCCTTCGATCAAGACTGGGGCTATTTGTCAGATGGCTCCAGTCCTCGCTGAAAAAAGTTGCATTCATTTTGCCAGCCACTACCAGTCAGGGAAGGCCACAGTTGGAACCACTCACCAGCGAAAAAGCGACCCATTACCCCAGGACCGTTGCCCGCTACGTCGAGGCTTTCAATACTCAGGATCTGGAGACTCTCGGTGCGTTATTTTTGCCGCAGGCGGTGCTTGTAGCACCCGTCGATGTCCAGGTCCGGGGCCGCGAGGCAATTGTCGATTACATCGCCCAAAAGGGCCAGGGAATGCGCATCGAACCGCTCGACATCGAACTGGTAGAAGACACGATTTGCCTGAGCGGCAGAATCCATGCTCCTGCCTTTCACCTGCGCGCCCGCTGGCACTTTCGCCTTATAGACGAACAGATTGCCCGGCTGCACCTGCGCCTTTTGGCCTCGCTGCAGGAGTTGCTGCCGCTCAAAGACCAGGCTTAGCGCAGGCGCAGGGGTTCTGCGAGGGTGAGGGTGAGCGGCTTATCGGATTTGACAATCACGACCGGGGAACTGGCGCTCGCTGCACCGGCTCCGGCTCCGATGCCACCGCCCACCAGAATCGGAATCAGGCCGAGGCCGCCGGTAAAAAGCGAGATGATCGCCCCACCCGCCGCGCCGATCAAAGCGCCGTTGCCCGCCTCCGCCCCGACATTGCGGCGCGGGTCGGTCTGGGTAGGCAGGGTCTCCGTCTGGGCCTTGAAGTTATAGATCCGATCACCTATCGCCACGCGCTCGGCGACAAAGCGCGAACCCTCCGGCCAGTGGGAGCGGTCGCGGAGTTCCCGCCGGGCGGTGGCAGGATCTTCTTCTTTCTCGTTTTTGACCGGCTGGAAGGAGCCCCAGACGGTGCTGCCTTTGGGGATGACCACATCGCCCAGCGTATCGCGCACGTCGTCAGCTACCTGCAGGGTCATCGCCAGGGTGTCGGTCGGGCTGTAGGTCAACTCGCGCAGGACCGAGGCCGTAAACTGGGTGCCCTTCGGCAGATCGTACTGGGTGGTGGTGACCTCGAATTTGGGCACCGCCGGTACCAGCGGCTGGGCGGTCGCCGTCGGTTGAACGGGGGCGGGCGACGAAGTATCGTTTGTGGTACCCGGTGAGGCAGGCTGCGGGGTACGCGGCTGCAGATTCGGCGGCGGCGGGATGATCCGCGTCGCTCCGGGAGACGTCAAAGTGGGTGGATTGGCGCTGCTGTTGGCTGGGGCGGGTGGCTTGGTGAAGTTGAACTCCCGCGCCCAGGCGGCCAGCGGTGCCGCCAGATAGCTCGCGAACAGGGCAGTGGCGATGGCCCGACGCATAATGCCTCCACAAACATCGACTGTAAGGGGTCGGTCAACCAGAACGAATGACAAAAACTTACGCCAAGACTACCAGAAAAACTAGATGTGGTGGAACATTTCATTAGACAAGGGGGTGAATCCCTACTTGTAGGCTTCCATTTTTCGCTGACTATTTCGCTCGAAAAAATGGTAGTCTCACCAACATCGCCCGGTGATGGCGGGTGCTATCTAGTAGGCGGTCTGGAGTCTGGTGGAGTAGAAGCTTGAAAAAAATAGAAGCAATTATTCGACCTTTCAAGCTTGACGAGGTAAAGATCGCCCTCGTCAACGCGGGCATCATCGGCATGACCGTGAGCGAGGTGCGCGGCTTTGGTCGTCAAAAAGGTCAGACAGAGCGCTACCGGGGCTCCGAATATACGGTCGAATTTCTGCAGAAGCTCAAAATCGAGGTTGTCGTCGAAGAAGATCTTGTCGATACGGTGATCGACAAGATCATGGTTGCTGCCCGCACCGGCGAAATCGGCGACGGCAAGATCTTCATCTCCGACATCGACAGAGTTGTGCGCATTCGTACCGGCGAGCGCGACGACGAAGCGCTCTAGAATCCGGGCGCTCTTTGTACCGGATTCGTCGATTTTCTGCATTGCCGACCGCCGCCATGTTTACGAAAGTGCTCGTCGCCAACCGTGGCGAGATCGCCTGCCGCATCATCCGTACCCTCGAACGGCTGGGGATCGCCTCGGTAGCGGTCTACTCGGAGGCGGACGCCTACGCGGCCCATGTAGCGGCGGCCAGCGAGGCGGTGGCGATCGGACCTGGGCCGGTGGCCGAGAGTTACCTGAGAGCCGATCGGATCATCGAGGCAGCCCGGCGCACCGGTGCTGAGGCTGTCCATCCGGGCTATGGTCTTTTGAGCGAGAACGCCGATTTTGCCGGGGCGTGCGAGGGGGAGGGGCTTGTCTTTATCGGGCCGACGCCGGCCCAGTTGCGCAGTTTTGGCCTGAAGCACCGGGCGCGGGAGCTGGCGGCTCAAAGCCAGGTGCCGCTGTTGCCGGGAACGGCGATCCTGCAGAGCCTGGAGGAAGCGCAGCAGGCAGCATCCCGCATCGGCTACCCGGTGATGCTCAAAAGCACTGCCGGTGGCGGCGGTATCGGCCTGCGCCTCTGCCGCAGCGAGGCGGTGCTCGCCGAATCGCTGGCAGCGGTCCAGCGCTTGAGTCGCAACAACTTTGCCGAAGAAGGTGTCTACCTCGAAAAGTTCGTCGAGCGGGCCCGCCACATCGAGGTGCAAATTTTTGGCGACGGTCAGGGGCGGGTGGTGGCTCTGGGCGAGCGCGACTGCTCGATCCAGCGGCGCAACCAGAAGGTGATCGAGGAGACGCCGGCACCGCACATCGATGCAGCAGCCCGCCAGGCGCTCTTTGCGGCGGCGGTGCGGCTTGCTCGCTCTGTAAACTATCGCTCCGCCGGCACGGTGGAATTTATCTTTGATGCCCAGGGGGAGGCATTTTATTTTCTGGAGATGAACACCCGCCTGCAGGTGGAGCACGGCGTCACCGAGGCGGTGACAGGTATCGATCTCGTCGAGTGGATGGTGCGGCTGGCAGCCGGAGACGCTTCTTTTTTAGAGGAGCGGGTTAAAAGTACTGGCCATGCAATCGAGGTGCGCCTGTACGCCGAGGATCCCCTCCGGCAGTTTCGGCCCAGCACCGGCACCCTGAACGAGGTGCGCCTGCCCACCTCCGTCCGCTGCGACGGCTGGATAGAACGGGGAAGCGAGATTACACCGTTTTACGATCCGCTCCTGGCCAAGCTCATCGCCGCCGGTACCACGCGCCCTGAGGCGCTTGCCCGCCTTAGAGGCGCACTGGCGGAGTGTGCCATTGCCGGGGTCGAGACCAACCTCGACTACCTGCAGCAGATTACAGCCGACCCCGCCTTTACCCAGGGCCAGCTCACCACCCGCTTTCTCGATCACTTTCACTACGCGCCCCGCTATCTTGAAGTCATCGAAGCCGGTACCCAGACCACGATCCAGGACTATCCGGGCCGGGTCGGCTACTGGGATATCGGGGTGCCGCCCTCTGGGCCCATGGACGCCCTCGCCTTCCGGCTCGCCAACCGCGCCGTGGGCAATCCCTCCTGGGCGGCGGGCCTTGAATGCACCCTCCAGGGGCCGGTGCTGCGCTTTTATACGGACGCACTGATCTGTCTTGCTGGGGCGGCGATGGCTGCGGAGCTGGACGGTGAAGCTGTGCCTTTCTGGCAACCGGTGGCGGTGGCCGCCGGGAGTTGTCTGCGGCTGGGAACGGTCGGCTCGGGCGGCTACCGCACCTATCTCGCGATCCGGGGCGGCTTCGATGTACCTGCCTACCTGGGCAGCCGTTCGACTTTTACCCTGGGCCGCTTCGGCGGCCACCGGGGGCGGACGCTGCTGGCCGGGGATCTGCTGCCGGTGGGCGAGGAGCCAGAAGAGGGCACCGCACCGGCGGCGCTGCCGGCGGCGCTCATTCCGGACTATCCGGGTGCGTGGGAGATCGGGGTGATGTATGGACCCCACGGAGCACCGGACTTTTTTAGTGACCGCGACATCGAGGTTTTTTTTGCCAGCGCCTGGCAGGTCCACTACAACTCCGCCCGCACCGGTGTGCGCCTCATCGGCCCCAAACCCGAATGGGCGCGCAGGGACGGCGGTGAGGCCGGGTTGCATCCTTCTAATATCCACGACAACGCCTACGCGATTGGCACCATCGACTTTACCGGCGACATGCCCGTGATCCTCGGCCCCGATGGGCCGAGTCTGGGGGGCTTCGTCTGCCCCGCAACCATCGTTCAAGCAGAACTGTGGAAAGTCGGTCAGCTCAAACCCGGCGACAGCGTGCGCTTTTTTCGCCTGAGCTTTGAAGACGCCTGTGCCCGCGAGCGCGCCCAGGACGAAAGCATCCGCACCCTCAAGCCTGCCTCGATCGCATCGCAGATTGCCGGTCCCACCGATCGGGCGGTGCTGGGGCAGATCGAGGCTCCCATCGCCGTCGTCTATCGCCAGTGCGGCGACAAGTACCTGCTGGTCGAATACGGGCCGCCGGTGCTCGACCTCAACCTGCGCTTTCGCGTCCACGCCCTGATGGAGTGGTTAAAGGCCCGTCCGCTGCCGGGGATGAAGGAGCTGACCCCCGGCATCCGCTCGTTGCAGGTCCACTTCGACAGCCGCCTGCTCTCAGCACAGGCGCTGCTGGAAGCTCTGGTGGCCGCCGAGGCGCAACTACCGGCTATCGACGAGCTGGAGGTGCCCAGCCGCATCCTGCACCTGCCCCTGAGCTGGGAGGACGAATCGACGCTGCTTGCCATTCGCAAGTACATGCAGTCGGTGCGCGACGATGCCCCCTGGTGCCCGAGCAACATCGAATTTATCCGGCGGATCAACGGCCTTGAAAGCATCGACGAGGTGCGCGAGATCGTCTTTGCTGCCAGTTATCTGGTGCTCGGACTGGGGGATGTCTACCTGGGAGCACCGGTGGCCACGCCCCTCGATCCGCGCCACAGGCTCGTGACGACCAAGTACAATCCGGCCCGCACCTGGACGCCTGAGAACGCTGTGGGCATCGGCGGAGCGTACCTGTGCATCTACGGGATGGAAGGTCCGGGCGGCTACCAGTTCGTGGGCCGCACGGTTCAAGTCTGGAACCGCCTGCGCTCGAGTGCCGACTTCGAGGCCGGTAAACCCTGGCTGTTGCGCTTCTTCGATCAGATTCGCTTCTATCCGGTCACAAGCGCCGAACTGCTGCGCTTTCGCGACGCTTTTTTGCAGGGCCGAGAAAAACTGCGCATCGAAGCAGAAACCTTCAGCCTGCGCCGCTACAACCAGTTTCTCCAGCAGATTGCCCCACAGACGGCTGCTTTCAAAGCGAGACAGCAGGCCGCCTTCGAGCAGGAGCGGGAGCGCTGGCGGCTGAGGGGCGAATTTGACCGGACGGCGACAGAAACGGTGGACCTGCCCGCAGATTCTGCCGACGAACAGGTTGCACTCCCTGCCGGTGCGGTTGCCGTGCGCGCCACTTCCACGGCCAACGTCTGGCAGATCGCCGTAAACAAGGGGGACCGCGTCAGCGAGGGCGACACCCTGGCGGTGCTGGAGTTGATGAAGATGGAGATGACGGTTGCCGCTCCCGTTGCGGGGGTGGTGCTCGACATCCTTTGCACCCAGGGGCGGCTGGTCAGTGCCGACCAGGTGCTCTTTGCACTGCTGCCTGAATAGGAGCCGCCAGGGGGCGCTCAAGCATCGCCCCCTGGCGGCTGGTTGGGCGCTAGCGGTAGCTGGGGGGCCGCAGGTTGAGCAGCTCCTCAGGAGAGCCGAGCATGTCGATGGCGACGAAGAAGATCTTGCCGTCCGGGTTGAGGGCAAAGCGCCAGGCGAGGTTCATCGCCACGTTCACCCCAAACCAGGGCGTCTGGACTTTGCCGGTGACGCGCAGTTGCTTCGAGCCGTCCGGCAGCACCTCGGCGATGCCCTGGGCCGGTCGCATATTGAGACCTTGAGCCTCCTCGCGCATGTACTTCAAGATCGCTTCGCGGCCAACGATCGGCTTTTGAAAAGGCGGCTGCAGGGCACCGTCCTCGGCAAACAGATTCACCGCCGTCTCAAAGTCGTCGCGGTTCATCGCCTCGAAGTAGGCGAGCGGCGTCGGATCGTTGATGCCATCCACCTTCAAGCCCGAGACCACAGGCTCGGTGCGCTCGAACTGGAACTCTTCGGCCTTCGGAGCGGGAGCCGGAGCGACGCTCGCATCGAAGCCCATGTTCACGACGATGTCGCGCAAAACCTGGATCTGCTGGCCGCCGTCGAGCTTTTTGATCGTGTTGAAAAGATCGTTGGCAGCAGACGACAGCTGGTAGTCCTTCGGTGCGGGGGCGACCAGACCCTGGGCCATCCACTCCGCTAGCTGGTACCAGAAGCCCAGCTTGGTGTTGGCGCTGAAGTAACCGTAGGAGCGGCTGATGGGCGTATCGGCCCGGCTGGCGATGTCGATCATCACCTGGGTCTGCTCGGCACGGGACTTCTGCTTGATCTCGTTCAGCAGGTTTTCCACCAGGCTCATGCTCGCCGCACCTAAAGCAGCACGGGTGATCGAGCGGCCTGTCTCGGTGTAGGCGAACCAGAGCAACCCCAGCCGATCCTCGATGCTCAGACGATTGAACTCTTCGAGGATGGCGGGAATGCGGCTGGGTGCGACACCGGCAAAAATCGCCTGTGCCGACGCGAGCGTAAACGGCATATTCGAGACCTCCAGTTGGGTTCGGTGGCAAGGGCAGCCCGCCACCGAACTGCCCGGACAATCGGGGCTATTCGGCGCGCAGCTGCTGCTAATAGCAATGGGAGAAAAAGAGGACTACAAGGACAAAGCCACGACGCTCAATCTAGTAAGAAAGCCATCGGATAGAACATCGGCGGCAAGCGCAACTGCAGACCCCTTACCTCCAAAAGGAACGCTTTGTAGGTTTGCTCGTGCAAGAAGGGCAAGGAGTGGAACGCCTGATAAACATTTATTAACTTTTGTTAACCCTTCTAGATGCAACTTATCGCGGATAGGTAGGACTGTCAACCTCCTGACTGGTCGTCGTCGATCCGGGCATTACTCGCCCAGGGCTTCAAGGGCAGCCTCCAGGGCGATTTCGACGTGGGCCAGGTGGGTGCCGCCCTGCAGGTAGACGACGTAGGGTTCGCGCAGGGGACCATCCGCCGACAGTTCGATGGTGCTGCCTTCGATAAACGTGCCCCCCGCCATGACGACGCTGTCGGCGTAGCCGGGCACCACGTCCGGCACTGGCTCTACGTAGCTGTCGATAGGCGAACTGCGCTGGATCGCCCGGCAAAAGGCGATGAGCTTGTCGGCAGAACCGAGGCGCAGTGCCTGGATGACATCGGTGCGCGCTTCGGTTGGACGGGGCTGCACGGCGTAGCCCAGTCGATCAAAGATGAAACTTGCCAGTTGAGCACCCTTGATTGCCTCGCCCACCACCTGGGGAGCCAGAAAAAGCCCCTGCATCAACAGCCGGTTGAAATCGAGCGAGGAGCCGCCTTCGCTGCCGATGCCGGGGGCGGTAAGTCGGGCACAGGCCCGCTCCACCCACTCGCTGCGCCCCGCCAGATAGCCGCCTGCCGGGGCGATCGTGCCGCCGGGGTTTTTGATGAGCGAACCGGCCACCAGGTCCGCTCCGACGTGGGTCGGTTCGCGATCTTCACAAAATTCGCCATAGCAGTTATCGACAAAGCAGACCGTGGCAGGGTTCTGGGCTTTGACGCGCTCGACGATGCGTTCGATCTGGTCGATCGAGACGCTCGCTCGCCAGCTGTAGCCGCAGGAGCGCTGAATGGTCACCAGGCGCGTCTCAGGCCGCACGGCGCGATCGAGGGCTTCCCAATCGATCTTTCCTTCGGAGGTCAGAGCCAGTTCGCGGTAGGAGACGCCAAAATCCCGCAGGGAGCCCTGCCCATCGCCGCGCAGGCCGATCACTTCCTCCAGCGTGTCGTAGGGAGCCCCAGCGACGGACAGTAGCTCATCCCCTGGGCGCAACACGCCAAAAAGGGCGCAGGCGATCGCGTGGGTGCCCGAGACGAACTGCACCCGCACCGCCGCCTGCTCAGCGCCAAAGACGCGGGCAAAGACCCGATCGAGGGCGTCGCGTCCCCGATCGCCGTGGCCGTAACCGCTCACCCCGGCAAAGTGGTGGGCACCGATCTGCTCGGCTTGAAAAGCAGCGAGGACGCGCTGCAGATTTTTTTTGACGCGGGCATCGACCGCAGCAAAGACCGCTGCCAGCTCCCGGCGAGCCCCGGTAAACAATTCGACGTAGGACACAGACAACCTCGATTTTCAGCGATCCTGCAGGCCGCTATCGACAAAGCTGTCCTACTTTGCCCTATTTGGGCGGATCGGGGCTACCGAGATCGCTGATGACCTTCCAGCTGCCGTCCGTCTGTTTCTTCCAGACCGTGAGGTACGAGCCGCTGCTTGTGACCGGCTTGCCGCCGGGACCGACGAAGGACGATTCGTAGCGGCCCAGCGTGTAGCCGTACTCGCCGCTGCCTTCGCCCTTAATCGGCTTCCACTTCAACTGAAAACCGGGTTGGCTGAACCCGGCCCCGTAGTAGGCCCGCAGGTCTTCTTTGCTGGTAAGGGGCCGACCGGCCATCACCGTCGCATCCGCTGCAAAGTACGAAAGAAAGCCCTCCAGTCCCCGCTTTGCCGTCGCTTCCGCAAAGTCGGTGTCGGTGCGCACCAGTCCGTCACCGACGGACTGGGCAAAAACGGGCAGCGGTCCCAGTGCCAGCCCGACGATCCCCAGGGCGATCCAGTAGCGCATCCGCTCTCCTTGCTGCTATCCGGCCCCCTGGACAGCAGGAGCCCGACTACGGTTCCTGATTCTACCTCCAGTGAAGCGGCGATCTCTTTCTATCGGTGGTGGAGAGCAGCGCACTGGGTTAGGAGGATCGATATAACTGTGAGAAATGGTCTTTTGCTATGCCTTCTTCGATCAAAGCTATTGCCCTGCTCACTGGCCTGGTTCTGACGGTGGTCAGCCCCCTGAGCGCTCAGGAAAGGCCGCCCAGTCCGATTGCTCCGTCCAGCGCGCCGACTACTCCCAGCAAGACCCTGCCCGAAATCGTTCCCTGCGACGGGAACACCAGTTCTACCGGTGCCCCCAAAGACAAGATCGCTGTCACACCGCCCGCCGACAGCCCTGCTACCGATCGCGGTGCGGTCGTGAAGCCGCCGTTTGCGACAAAAGGGGATCGCGGAGCGGTGATCTCTCCTGACAAACAATCCGGTATGCCCGACAACCTGCCCAAATGCACCCTTCCTGCTCAGCCGAGCCAACCGAAGTAACAGCCCGGCCCGCGAATCTGTACGTGCAATTACGAATTTGGGGAACGATCGAAGCGACCGGAGGCGCAGGCTGAGATTTGACGCTACCTGTCGCATTAGCCTTTCGTCTGGTCAGAATGGGTTGCACTGGAGCCACAACGGCTTGCCAGTGGGCGATTAACCGCTGAGATGCGGATGCTGCCGGAACAGACTTCGCCCTCGGGCACACCTTCTACCCAGCGCTTGAGAAACTGGATGCGCTCGCGGGTCAGTTGCGTCAGTTCCTGGCAGCGACACATCGGATAGACGCTGCCG
Source organism: Gloeobacter kilaueensis JS1 (assembly GCF_000484535.1). Lineage (NCBI taxonomy): Bacteria > Bacillati > Cyanobacteriota > Cyanophyceae > Gloeobacterales > Gloeobacteraceae > Gloeobacter > Gloeobacter kilaueensis. Next base: position 2,399,774 of record NC_022600.1, read on the forward strand.
TATTCGAGCTGAGGATTGTTCGACGGAAAGCGCGAATCTAGATGGGCGTCTCGGTAAGCGATCCAGGCCCGCTCGGCGCGGGTGAGCTTGTCTAGAAACTGTTTCTGGCCGCTGTACTGCCTGCGGATCTGCTGATAGACGCTGTTGAGCTGGCCGTCCGCTTTTTGATATTCCCCGCACGCCTGGGTGTTGAGTTCAAGCTGGCTCTGGCCATGGGCAGCAGGAAGTACCAGGCAGGTCAAAAGCGATACGAGCAAAAGAGGATGGAATTTCATCTGACGGCATCGACGGATGGACCAATTGTCCCATCTCGACGCTCAGAAAGTCGCACTCGGCGCTAGCGGTGGCCGCCGCTCGGGGCATAGAAATTGATCCGCCCGAAGCTCAAAAATTGCAGGTGCGGTGCCGGTCCGGCTGGGGCGGCGCTCACCTCAAAAAGATAAGTGCCACCGAGGCGGGGGTTGCGCATCGGGTAGAACTGGATGTTGATCTTGCTGCCTGGCGGCACTGGCTGGGCAAAGTTCAGTTGGGCCGTATTGTTCTGGACTGCGTAGTTCTGCAGCGCAATCGCCTTGCCTGCGCTGTCGCTCACCGACACCATGTCGGCACTCGGCACTGCGATCCGATCTGGAAAGCCGATATACAAACTACCCACCGCTTCACCGTTGGCCGGTACCGCCACATCGAAGCTGTAGCGGGCGTAGTTGTAGGTCGTGCTGTAGTTGTCGGTTCCAGCGTGCAATAGCGTCGGGATATGTTCAAAGTACGTCTCGCCCCGCACGTCTACTGCCATTGCCGGAGCGGCAACGGCCACGAGAACACCCGTCAGAATAAGCGCAATCAGTTTCAACATACCTGGATATAGAGCTGGCCTTCCTCGATCGTAACGGGATAGGCGCGAGTGTCAAAACCGGCCCGGTCACAGCGGCCTGTCGCCGGATCGAACAAAAAGCGGTGCCACGGGCAACTCACCCACGTCTGCCCATCCTCAAAGACCTGGCTGCCGGCCACCAGCGGCGCTTCCTTGTGGGGACAGAGATTATCGAGGGCATAAAAAGCTCCATTTACCCTGAACACAGCGATCTCACCGCCTGCCCATTCGACGAGATGGGGTTTTTGAGCACTCACCTGTGCAGCCGGTCCTGCCCAGAGCCTCTGCGTCATTCTTCACAGATTGTGGAACTGCGTCGAATCCAGGCTACCGCATCGCCCGCGATCGCAGCTTCAGCAAACAGGTCTGCTAGCATACTGCCAGCGACTGCCGGTGCTACTCTCATGGCCGATATTCTGGTACGCGACCTTGATCCTGAAACAATTGAGCGGTTAAAACAACTTGCTCAGAGCCACAATCGCTCATTGCAGAGCGAGTTGAAAGCGATCCTCGAAGTAGCAGCCAGAACACAGCGCATACACGCGGAGGTCGTAGCAAGTATCGACGCCCTCAGAGCTAGCCTCAAGCCAAGCAACCGCACCGCTGTCGAACTGTTGCGCGAGGAGCGGGACAATAACGAGCCTTATCGTTGATGCAAGCGTTGCTGCTGGCTGGTTCTTTCCAGAAGTTTACTCTGAGTCGGCAAGGCAGCTTCTAAATGAACCCTACAGGTTGATCGCACCAGATCTTTTCTTACACGAGTTGGGCAATATTGCCTGGAAGAAAGTGAGACACAGAGAAATGGCCTCAACTCAAGCCGTTCAATTGATGCGAGATTTGCGCGATCTTTCAATGCTGCAAATTCGTGCAGCCACCTCAGTGGCTGTTGCCGAGCAGGCTCTGGAAATTTCCATGCGCTACGATCGAAGCTTCTACGATAGCCTCTATCTTGCCCTTGCGTTAGAAGAGCAGCTTCCACTGATCACTGCCGATCGCAAACTCTATAACGCATTACAAGGAACTGACTTAAGCTTCACTATTCTTTGGGTCGAGCGAGTCTAATTTTCCTGGCCAAGAATTCGTTCTGCACTCAGATGTAAGTCCGCAAAAGTCGGCGAGATAATTGCCTGAGTGCTTTCAAACATGGTTTCCTCGTAGAGCCCTTCTACGAGAACCAGGACGCTCACCTTCTGTTCCAGTGGATCGATGATCCAGTACTCACCCACCCCGAAACCTGCATATTCCGAACGCTTGTAGCGGTAGTCGCGGGTGATCGATTCAGGACTCACCACTTCCACGACCAGCGGCGGTGGTGTTTGAAGCACAGCGGCAGTGTTTTCGATGTCCTCCAGCTGTTGGGCAGTAAGAATGCACAGGTCTGGAATACGCACCCGCCTTGCAGTGGTCTGGAGGCCCGTTCCGCTCTGCCGTACCTGCCAGTCCCTTTTGGAGCGATCGATCTCAGCCTGCAAGCGAAACAGCAAAAATCTCAAGATGCGCTCGTGCCTGCCGGTGGCCGGAGTCATTGCCGCGAGGGCTCCATCAACCAGTTCATGGCGGTAGTCGGTGCCGTCGTCATAGTGCAGATACTCCTCGTAAGTGAGCAGACGACCGGTGGGAACCTCCATACTTCCTCTGAACACAGGTTGAGATCACCATAGCCCTGCACACCTGCTCACGTCCACGAAGACCGGCAAATTTCGGGACGCGCCTACTGAGTGCCGCCCCACGGATCGAGGACAGACAAATTAGAGCTTTGATGGGGCTATCAGTACTTCGACGCTCTCGCTCCCCATACCAGCCAGGCAAACATGGAGCTAGCCGGAGATTGTACCGTTTGGACCTCCAGGAAAAAATTGAACTGAAACCCGTTTTGATTCTAGAGCACCGCTCTCGCCAGCAGGCCATGCACTACGAGTGTTTCAGCAAAGCGCTGCTTACCTGCCTAAGTCTCAAAGTCCGGTTCGTAACCGAACACTACTTGAACTCATAATGTACATACTTTGGTGCATTAGAAAGTTGATGCTCCTTGAGGAAATTCCAGGCGTCCTGATTGATCTGGTCGGCGATGGCATAGTAGTTGTGGTTGTGGTCCGGTATTTCCTTAAGTTCAATGGGAAAGCCACGTTTTTTTAGGACATCTCGGGTCGCCCGTACAAATTCCATTGGAAAAAATTCATCGCGTGTTCCCACCTGAATAAAGATTGGAATCTTACGATCGGCGCTGTCGATGATTGAGTACTGTTGCGGCAAAAGAGCACCAGCACTAACTGCCGCTGCTGCGAAATATTCTGACTCATCCAGAGCCATAATCAGACCAAAAACGGCTCCAGCAGAATGGCCGAACAGGTACACGCGCTGCGGATCGATCGGGTAGCGTTTCTTGAGCGATTCGACGAGGTTGAAGAGAAATTCAGGCCCGTCTACCGGTGTGGTCCACCCCGCCCGATCGCTGGCATCCGGACCAACCAGAACAATGCCTTCCTTGCTAGCACAATCTCGCCATTTTTCTAAAAGCAGCCTGCCGTCCCGCCCGGAGCCATGCAGCATGACAATCAGCGGGGCAGGAGCTTTGACATTATCAGGGACAAATGTGTAGTAAGTTCGGTCTCTGCCTTCAGAACTTATACTCTGTCTAGTGATTTCTGCAGCTGATACCGGAAAAGCAATGCATAAAAGTAAAGTGAAGCATAGAAGAAACCGTGCGATTGTTTTTGGCATCTATAAAGCTCCAAAAGTGTCCAATCATTTGCTGCTGTTCACCTAAAAAACGTAATTGGAGAGGAGGATCAGAACACCTCCTCTCCAAAGCTAGGGAAGCGGTTGGGCTCAAGGTAGTACTTGGAAGATCACATCCCAAGCCCATCTGCCGACACTGTTTTCTGCTCCATCGAAAACCCTCGAGCGGTATCTAAACTGATTACCGTACTGATCGACTTTTCTGGACTCCTTGTAGTTCAAGCTGATCCGGCTGACATCCGAGCTGCTAAGTGGAAGCATCTCACTCGATTCAGAGATGCCATTGTGGTTGATGTCAGTCCACAGAAGCAATGACGAATAAATCTTGTCTGCTGCGGTTATGAAGCCGTCACTGTCACCACCATTTTCAGATTTGTCGTACTCCGCAAGTGCGGCAAAACCATTGGGTGAGCCTGAGTCAGGCTGAGGTGAGAAATTACCGAACAGCTCTGTTCCATCGTCAATGATGCCGTTTCCATTTCTATCTAGTACTAGAAATGCATCATCTGAGCCAACAATTGGCCAAGCCGTGTGAACCTTTTTGCCGTTGCCAGCAAAGTCAAACCACACGCCCTCTTTTGCGCTAGTTAGCGCGAATCCGTTGTTGGCCATATCTATCAGAAGCGGAGTGCAGCCAGTTGGACTTGGTATGCAACTACTACAATCCGTAATGATCCCTCCTTCTGGTGTGATCACATCAACACAGCCGCCTGAACCGCCTCCAGTTGGGAACTGGACATTTAAAGGTGGATCATTATCAACAGATATATTGAATGTACTATTTCCATTATAGCCGGTTGCAGAATCCAACTTGAAATCATTTGGCGTAGTGTCTGGGTAACTGTTCAGGTGCTGGTTTCCGGGATCAGTGACGGTTGAGCAAAACCCCCATGATAGGTTGCCTGCAACGCTCGCACGAAAAACTCCATCGCCGAGCGGCCCTGCCGCCGACACGATTGGATCACACTCAACAAGTCCGCCGTCTGGGCATACCCTGCCTGCGACCGGCTTCCTCCCGACACTTTGCGCCGGGTCACAGCCAAGCGTAAGTTCCGCTCCGACAGATTGTTGTCCGGACGCACCGCCGGATTCGACAAAAACTGCCACCACTGCCCAGCGCGCTCCTGCAACGAGCGCAGCAGTTTGCTCCCTGCATAGGCTGCTTTCGGTTGCCAGGTGCGGATCGCCTGCTCCACCCGCACCCGAAACTGCTGCCCCCAACTTTGCCAACTCGCGCTGTCCCCGTCCTGCTGCCACTGCCGGTAGCGCTTGAACGCTTCGTCAATCAGCTCAATGAAGACCGCGCCGATGCCTGCTGGCTCGGCTGGATGGAGGGCGAGTTTTTTGAAATGCCGCCGCAGATGGGCCAGACACTTTTGCTGCGCCTGCACCTGATAGCCGTTGTAGGCACTGAAGTCATCACTGACGAGGGTGCCACAAAAGCGCTCGCCCAACCGACCACGCAGTTCCAAACGCGAGCGCGTCTGCCCGGCATGAAATAGACTCAGCCGCTCGCTGCCAAAGTGCCACAACCACTCTTTACACCCAGCCACCGGCCAGGGCGTCTCATCCACATACACCACCGCCTCAGTGGCCAGATGCTGCCAGGCCGCCTGCACACTGGCAGCGACCGCCAGGGCCGTGCGCTCCTTGACTGCCGCCAGCGTCCCCACCGCAGGCCGCCAGCCGCACAAGCTCTCGACGAATTCGGCTTGTTTGTCCAGACTGAGATGGCCGTAGTGGCCCAACCAACTCAGCACCGCCATGAGCGTGGCATCCAGCTCAAAGTGACCGACCAGACGGCTGGGCCACTTTGGGGTGTGGGTGCTCCGGCAGTGCGTACAGCATCCAGTCGGGCGGCGAAACTCGACGATTTCGAGAGGCCGCTCGGCAAAACAGGCCACCTGCCGCGCTTCGACGCTCAGGGTCTGCCACTGCCTCCCGCCGCACTGGGGACACTCCCCCAGCGAGACCGCTTCCAAACGGTCTGGGGTGCCGAAGCCTTTGCGGGTTTTGCCCTGATGGCCGGGCTGAGCACCCGGTTTTCTTTTCGGAACCTTGGGTTCTCCTTCGGGCTTGGGTTTGGGTGATTCGGGCTTTGTGAGGAGGTCTGCGGAGGGGGGACGGCTTGAGGTGGTGCTGTCGGTGGCCAGACGGGTTTGCAACTGTTCAACGATGCCCCCCAGGCGGGTAATGTACTCCAGCAACAAGTCAATCGCCTGCGGCTGGGGCATCTGCAATAACTCGTCACGGCTGGGCAGGGGTGGTAACGCACTCATACCGAAAGCGTACAGTCTGTTATCGCTCCGTCAAGACCAGCACGTGAATGCTTACGTGTCTGGACCATCTGCTGCTAGGCTCACGCCGTCTAGAACTAAAAACGATATTTCAGCAACTTGCACTGGCCCGATTGGCTGAGATGCAAAGGCGTAAGAAAAATTTGGAGAACCATTATTTGCGTTTATAGCTAACTCTTTCGGGTCGTATGAAATCTTGAAGTCTAGTTTGGTTATGGCTTCTCCACTGCTAGGTTCATAAACTACTCTAATTGTTACATGCTGGCCAGGACTTGCTTCAATCAAGCTTTGCTGATAGTAAAGTCTCCCTGCCTATGCTGAGGCTTTAGATAGGCATGAGAGGCAAAAAAATAAAGTAAAAGTATGAATGGAGATACAGAGAGGATTTCTGATTACTTTTAAGATGCTCATCTGCTTATTGCTCCGCTGCTAAGGAATGTGAGATTTTAGTTCAACTCTTCAGTTCTGTGTCTGTCAGCACAAACTGGTGAATATCGCTTATTCAAATTGGAGAAGGGCTTTGACTGCCTTTCAAAGAACATACTTCCATGTTTGTGTCTTCTGACTTTAGCTACATGATGGTGACTGACGTTATGATGCTAATTTAGCATCATCCTACTTACATATGGTTATTGACAAGATTCCTGTCTGTACCTAACAGGATAAGGAGTATCACTATCAGGAATGCAACCACCTTCTTGCAGAACTTTTAGTGTTTGAATTGCTTCTGAGCGAATTACAGGATCGCTCGAGTGGGTCAGCATTTTTACTGCTGAAATCGCCTTGCGTGCCGGTAAACCAATATTTCCAAGCGCAGAGAGTGCGTTTGCACGAACACTAGTATCTTCATTCTTCAAAGCGGCAGCGCTGAGTGCATCAACAGCATTATCCGGTGCTTGCGCTGCGAAAAATCCCATGGCAAGTGCGGCATTCGCTCGGACAAGTGAATCAGGATCGGTATCCAAAGTCTTGATAAGAGCATCCACTGCCTCCTGATTTATTGGTCGGATACTTCCCAACCATGACACTGCAGCGATGCGGCTAGAGGGCTCACTCTTACGAAGATTTTGAAGTGAAGGTTCAAGCATTTCTGTCGTTGCTTCTTGAGCGTAGCTCTTCTTCACCTCAATAGTTGCCGCGCTCAAACAGAGCGATGTAGTAAGGAGTGCCAGAAGCAAACCGTGCCAATTACGCTTGCCATTCATAAATTTATTACTCTCACAATTTATGGGAACAGCTTATTTCTGGAAAGTTGCCTTGTCAATGCCACAAAAGAAAATTCACAAGAATTGAGGGTACAAGATAGGAGATCTAAATACTCAACACTGGTTGAGCGCCAAGAAATACTCACCCTGGCTGCAGTAATCAGCTACTGCTTCCCAACGAAGTTGGTGTTCCAGCAAACCTGCACCGCGTTCCAACTTGATGTGCTTAAACCTCGGGCGGTTCGACCCAGCGACCGTCGGCTTTGATCAGATTGATGAGTTCGGCGACGCCCTCGCTTTCGGGCACTTTTTTGATCTCCTCGCGGCCCCGGTAGAGGGCAATAATCCCCGGTGTGCGACCGACGTAGCCGTAGTCGGCGTCGGCCATCTCGCCAGGACCGTTGACGATGCAGCCCATGACGGCGATGTTGAGGCCGGTGAGGTGCTTTGTTGCTTCGCGGACGCGGTGGAGAACGGTTTCGAGGTTAAAGAGCGTGCGCCCACAGCTCGGGCAGGCGACGTACTCGACCATCGTCCGCCGCAGGCCGAGAGCCTGCAGGATGCCATAGCAGACCGGAATTTCTTTGATTGGATCTTCGGTGAGCGAGACGCGGATCGTGTCGCCGATGCCGTCGGCCAGCAAGGTGGCGATCCCGGCGGTGGACTTGATGCGTCCGTATTCGCCGTCGCCCGCTTCGGTGACGCCCAGGTGAAAGGGGTAGTTGAGGCCGCGCTCGTCGAGCATCTTTGCAGCGAGGCGGTAGGCAGCGATCATCACCGGCACCCGCGAGGCTTTAAGCGAGACCACCAGATTGTGAAAGTGCATCTGCTCGCAGATTTCGAGAAACTCGATCGCCGATTGGACCATGCCCTCGGGGGTGTCGCCGTATAGATAGAGCATCCGCTCCGAGAGCGAACCGTGGTTGACGCCGATGCGCATCGCCTTGTCCTGCTCGCCCAGGACATCAATCAAAGGTTTGAGATCTTCGCGGATCTGAGCTTTTGCCCGCTCGATGTCTTGAGGGGTGTAGTCGCCCAACCGGGCGCGGCGGAAGATAAAAAGCCCCGGATTGATGCGCACTTTATCGACGTGGCGGGCCACCTCCAGGGCGATCGGTCCGCCGTCGTGGTGTACGTCCGCTACCAGAGGTACCGGCTGGTAGGTGTCTTCGAGGCTCTTGCGGATGCGCTCCAGGGCGCGGGCGTGGGCGATGCTCGGCACGGTGACGCGCACCAGTTCGCAACCGGCCCGGTGCAGGTTGGCGATGGCTGTGACCGCCGCCGCCGTATCGAGGGTGTCCTCGTTGATCATCGATTGAACGACGACGGGGGCGTTGCCGCCGATCGTGACGGTACCGACTCGCACCGCTCGGGTGCGGCGGCGGGGAGCAAGCAGGGCGGGAGCGGTCGAATCGAGCGTCTGCATCGGTTTGCTGGCGATTACTTTCTTTTAGATTGACACGAAATCTCGCCGCAATCAGGTGAGGAAAAATACCTAGCTCAATCTCGCCAATCCCTGAAGGGCATGTGGTACCTTGAAAAGTTGTGGCTTCTTAGTCCTTCACAATCGGGAGAACAACCGACATGGCAACTTACAAAATCACCCTGGTGACCCCCAGCGGCAAGAAGGAGATCGATTGCCCCGGCGACGAGTACATCCTGGATGCCGCCGAGCGCCAGGGACTCGATCTGCCCTTCTCCTGCCGCGCGGGTGCCTGCTCGACCTGCGCCGGCAAGATGGTGAGCGGCACCGTCGATCAGAGTGATCAGTCTTTCCTCGACGACGATCAGATCGCCGCCGGTTATGTGCTGACCTGCGTCGCCTACCCGACCTCCAACAGCACGATCGAAACGCACAAGGAAGACGAGCTGTACTGAGGCTTTACGACGACCTGCAGGGGAGTCGTCTCCCCTGCGGCAGCATCTTCAGGCATTTTCGGGGGCGGGCGGCACGGTGCCCTGCCCATTTTTTTCTTGGCTCAGGGAAACTCCGTCGTTCGGGGCACTCGCCCGGCTTGTCTCGATCGCCTCGTTGAGCCTGGCGATCGTCTCATCGAGACTCTGACGGGCAGATTCGACGAGCTTATCGATGCGCTCCTGGGCGTTTTCGCTCACCTCCCCGGCAGTGCCTGGCAGAGCATCGAGCGAGCGCTTGAGCAGTTGGCGCGTCTGTTCGCCGGAACGGGGAGCGAGCAGCAAGCCGAGCACGCTGCCCACCGCCGTCCCCAGGAGCAATCCCCCAACAAATGCACCGGCACCTCTGGCCATGGTTGCCCCTCCCTCGATTGTGAAAAACAGCAACGGCTGCTGGTTCTAGCGTACTGTCTGGGGAGCGGGTGCTGCCAAGGGTTTGAGCAAGAACAACTGCACAATTGCAGCGATGAGGCCGAGGTAGATCGGTAGCTTTGCCAGGCGGCTTTTCGCTTTTAAAGCCTCCAGCTGCAGGTTGTAGTCGGCACAGCGATCGAGCAGGGCTAAAAAGCGCGGGTTGTCGAGATCGAGGATGATCGGAAAGACTTTGCCGCTGTCGAGGTTGGTCTTGCGCAGCACATCCATCGCGTAGTGCGAAGCGTCGAGGCCCAGGGCAGCGTAGAGGTTGTGTGGCTTGCGGTCGTTGAGGTACATCGTCAGGCAAAACGACAGCAAGAAAAAGCGTATCCACAGCCGGTTGATCGTGCCCTGCAACAGATGCGGCTGGCTTTTGAGCACCAGGCCAAAAAAGTCGCCGTGGCGGTTCTCGTCCTGGCACCAGTTTTTGAAGTAGCGAAAAAGCGGGTGGATGCGGTTTTGAGGCTGGGTCTCCAGATGCCGAAAGATGGCGATGTAGCGCCAGTAGCCAATTTTTTCAGATAAGTAGGTGGCGTAGAAGATGAACTTGGGTTTGAAGAAGGTGTACTGGCGCTGGCGGGCCAGATAGGGCAGATCGAGGGCGAGATCGAGGTCGGCCAGCGACTTGTTGAGAAAACCGGCGTGGCGGGCCTCGTCGCGGGACATGCACTTGAAGCACTCGGCCAGCAGCGGGTTGCTGTCTTTGAGGCGGCGGGAAATTTCTTTGTAGAGCAAAAAGCCCGAAAATTCGGAAGTACAGGAGCGCTCAAGAAACTCGACCATCAGATCGCGCCAGCGCGGATCGAGGGCAGCGGCTTCGGCCTCGAAGCTGCCGTCGGCGGGCCGCTCGAAGTGCTTGCGGTTGTAATCGACTCGAAATTCAGCGAGCATCGCCTCGAAGTCGGCCCGCATGGGGGAGATGTCAAGTCTGGCCATCGCCTCGAAGTCGGTGGTGTAAAAGCGGGGCGTCAGCAGTGTCTCTTTTTTTTGGAGCGGCGCTTCGCTCTTTGCCTCGCGCAGGGCGTCTACCATAGCAGCCAGTTTTATCGAAGATCACGGTGCTAATCAGTCTACCAGCAGCGGCGCTGCTTTCTTGATGGCCGTGACAGAACGTAAGTGATAGGTCGGCCACAATAGAAAAAAGACGGCGTGAGCGCCGCAGGTGGTATCGGTATGCGTGGCAATTTGATCTTCGCTGCAGTGTTGTTGGTGTTTTTGTTTGCACTGGTGCTGGTCAGCTCGCGGGCCTTTTTGCCGGCGGATATGAAGGCACCAGCGCGCATGGATGCTCCTGCTGCCGGCAGTGGGCCGTGAAGGGGCTGCCGGAGGGCTATCACCTGCGCGGCGGCAAAGCCCAGGACCGGCGGCTGTTGCGCCGCTTTTTGCTCGCACTTTTTGCGGAGCAGTGGCCGGGGCAGACTGCTGCCCGGAGCGTCGATGGCCTGCTCGCCCGCGTGTTCGACCTGCGCCTCACGCCGCTGTGGTGGGTGATGCAGGGCAGCGAGGCGATCGGCTGTCTGTGGCTGGGGCGGGCCTGGGACCAGTTCAGCGGTACTCAGAATAGCTACATCCACCTTCTTTATGTGCAGCCGGAGCACCGCCGCCGGGGGATCGGTCGCTTTTTAATTGAATGGGCCAGCGAGATTGCCCGCGATCAAGGCGATAGCCAGCTTACGCTCCAGTCTCTCCCTGAGAACACCCCTGCCCTCTCGCTTTATAGGGCGATGGGCTTTCAGACGCGGGCCCTGTTTTTAACTAAGACGCTGTGATTAAAAATCGAGCAGATTGAACAGGGAACCTACGACCTCCCAGGCGTGCATCCCGACGACCAGGTCGATGCCGAGGGCACTTTTGATAGTGTACAGCAGCATCGCAAAACAGAGGCAGGCCAGCACAAGGTCAAGAAGACCCGAGGAGGAAGAAGATTTCACCGGTACAACTCGTCAGGTGTTGATATCTTTAGTTTCGCGCCGGCTGCCCCAACCAAGATGAAGGAAGTGTAAGGGCCATATCAATTTTGTGTGTGGTTTGGCTTCGGAGGCTGCCGCTTCCAGTTGCAGCGGGGCAATCTACGATAGAAAAGTTGATCTGCGGTATTGTTTGTGACCGTCCGCGTCCGCATCGCTCCCAGCCCCACCGGCTATCTGCACATCGGCACTGCCCGCACGGCTATCTATAACTATTTGTTTGCCAGACAACGGGGCGGCAAGCTCATCCTGCGCATCGAGGACACCGACCGCGAGCGCTCCGAGCCGCGCTATACCCGCTCGATCCTAGAAGGGTTTGCCTGGCTCGGGATCAGCTTCGACGAAGGCCCGGTCTACCAGTCCGACCGGCTCGGGCGCTACCGCGAGGTCATCGAAAAGTTGCTTGCCGGTGGCCATGCTTACTACGACTACACCAGCGAAGCAGAACTGGAGGCCCTGCGCGACGAGCAGCGCGCCGCCGGTCTGGCTCCGCGCTACGACAACCGTCACCGCGATCTGAGCGCCGAAGAGCGGGCGGCCTTCGCGAGGGAGGGACGCCTGCCGGTGATCCGCTTCAAGATCGAAGCGTCCCGCGAGGTGCGCTGGAACGACCTGGTGCGCGGCGAGTTGAGCTGGAGTAGCGCCGATCTCGGTGGAGACATGGTGATCGCTCGGGCCGATGGGATGCCCCTCTACAACCTGGCGGTGGTGATCGACGACATCGACATGGCGATTACCCACGTCATCCGGGGCGAGGATCATATCGGCAACACCCCCAAGCAGATTCTGCTGTATGAGGCTCTAGAAGCAGCGGTTCCTGCCTTTGGCCATGTGCCGCTCATCTTCAGCCCCGAGGGCCGCAAGCTCTCCAAGCGCGAAGGGGCGACGGCGGTGATCGACTTTGAGCGCATGGGCTACCTGAGTGAGGCGATCGTCAACTACCTCGCCCTGATGAGCTGGACGCCCGCCGACGGCCAGGAACTTTTTAGCCTCGACAGGGCGGCGGAGAGCTTCGACATCGGTCGCATCAGCCACTCGCCCGCCCGCTTCGACTGGGACAAGCTCACCTGGATGAACGGCCAGTACCTCAACGCCCTATCGGCTCGCGAGCTGACCGAGCGGGCGACGCCCTTTTTGCTCGCCTCCGGTTTTACCCTGCGCCCCCAGGACGGACCGTGGCTGGAGCGGGTCGTCCCCCTGACTGGCCGGGGGCTGGGGCGGTTGAGCGAAATTGGCAATGCCAGCCGCTATCTATTTGCCGAAGCGGTGAGCTTCGAGGCCGAGGCGCTGGGCATTCTGCGCCAGTCGGGTATCGCAGCTATCTTGACTGGCTTTCAGCAGGCGGTGGCCAGCCTCGATGGCCAGTTGCGCCAGCACTTCGAGGCGCACTTTGCTCAGATTGCAGCCCCGGTCGAGACCGACGAAGCGCTCTTCGAGCGGTTGTTCTTTGAGCAGGCACCGCTGCGCACTGTGCTTTCTAGAGAGGCGAGTGACGAGCAGCTCGAAGCGGTGGGCGCTCTTGTAGGCGATCTGCACCGGCAGGCGGAAGCAGCGCTGCCACAGCTGCTGCCGGCTCTGGCAAAGGAACTGGGCCTCAAAAAAGGCGCGCTGATGCGGCCTGTGCGCTGTGCGCTCACCGGCTCAGCCCACGGGCCGGATCTGGTCGAATCGATCGTGCTGTTGCACCGGCGCAACCGGATCAGGGGCAGGCTTGAGCAGGCGCTCGCACTCGTGAGCGCCCCTGCGGTCGTTCCATGAGCGGCGGAGCTTCCAGGCGGATCTGGGTCAGCGCCCTGCTCACAGCGAGCCTCGCTGCCCTCCCTCCCGCTTTCTCCCAGGCCACATTCCAGCCCGTCAAGCCCGAGGAAGCGGTCGGTTCCATCCTCTCCCTCAAGCAGTTCAAGCGCCAGATGCGGACTTTGTTCTCGCGGCGCAACGACTGCCAGGACGCCCCCTGCCTCAATGCGATCGGCACCCAGATCTGCGAAGCGCTCGGAGCGCTCGACGTGCGGATCGCAGGTCAGCTTACGGGGCAACCCACCGGCGGCACCAACCTGCCCACCCTCTCGATCGCCCAGGGCGATTTGAGCCTGATGCGGCTCATCTACAGCCAGTGCAGGCCCACCAACGCCCAGTACTGGCAGTTCGCTTCGGTGCTGCACGTGAGTTACCAGCCCCAGCCCGCCATCGACTCGCAGGTGCAGCGCGCCTTTGGCCTGCGCTAATCGCTCAACAAAAAGATGAGAGGCCGCACGTCCTCGGCGGCGGTCCACTCCCAGTACCTGACCAGGATCTGATAGACCATCAGTCCCGTCTCGCCCTGGCCGGTGAGGATGTAGTTGAGCGACTGCTCGGTCATGTTCTTGCGCGTCAGACCCAAAAAGATCGACACCGGATCCATCAGTTCACTGATGTAGGCGATCGTGTTGGCGATCGCCACTGCCCCCTCTACCTCGATCGTAAAGTTCTTGCCCTCCTGGCGGATGAAGAGCCGCAGGCCGCCGGAAAAGTCGCTGCAGTCGTCGCGCAGGTTGACGTGCAAAAAGGCGAAGGGATGCTCGGTGGTGTAGTAGGTGCGGATCTGGTTGGCCTTGCGCTCGCGGGGGGCGGCGGCGTTGCTGATGAGCGGCACCAGGCTGACCTGCTTGCAGCAGAGCTTTGGCCACAGCGCCGCCGATTCGTCGTCGGCAAAGGTGACCCGCTCGACCCGCAGCTCGGTCGCTCGCCTCAGGCGCGTGCCGATACCGACGGCCAGGATAAAGATGATAAAGAAGCTCGCGATGATAAGACCGTCCGGGCGCTCGCGGATGTTGTCGAGGAGCGTGTAGGCAAAGACAGCGACCAGGGCCCAGAAATAATAGCTCAGGTTGCGCAGTCGCCGGTTGCCGGTGAGGGCTGCTTCGCTTCTGAGGGCCAGGGAGACCGCCACCGCCGCCGAGAGGATGAGCACCAGCACCCCGGTGGCGTAGGCTCCGCCCTGGGCGTTGACGTTGGCTCTAAAGATGCTCACGACCACCAGATCGATCACCAGCAACGCCAGCACCAGCGGGCGGTTAAAGCGCACCCAACTCGGTGCCATGCCAAAGCGCGGCAGATAGCGCGGAATCAAATTGAGCAGCCCCGCCATCGCCGAAGCGCCGGCAAACCAGAGAATCGCGATCGTCGAGATGTCGTAGACCGTGCCCCACCCCTCGCCCAACAGCCGGTGGCAGAGGGTCGAAAGGGCGTGGTCTGAAACTGACTTGTATTCTGCTGGTGGAATCAGCAGGGTCGTAATAACGCTGGAGGTAATCAACAAAAAGCTCATCAAGACCGCCGCCGTCGTCAAAAGCGCCCGGCTGGCCCGAATCCGTCCCTCCGGCACGGGTTTGCGCGCATCGTCGGCATCGCCTCTAATCAGCGGCATCACCGCCACCCCCGTCTCAAAGCCGCTCAGGCCCAGGGCCAGTTTCGGAAAGGTGAGCCCCGCCAGAATCAGGATCATCGTCCAGTCGCCCTTGAGGGTAAGCGCCTGCTGCCAGTTGGCGAGCAGCTGCGGCTGCTGCAGGATGACGGTGAAACTCTTGAAGATGACCAGCACGTTGAGCAGAATGTAGGGCACTCCGACCGCCACCGCCAGGCCAATCGCCTCGCGAAAACCCAGCAAGAAAACCAGCGCGAGCAAGACCAGCAGCACGACGGTCACCGGGAACTGGCCGCTACCGAGGTACGGCTCGACGAGCGGGTTATCGACCAGGTGGGCGGCGGCGTCGGAGGCCGACAGCGTCATTGTGATCACAAAGTCGGTCGAGGCAAAACCGATGAGCACGAGCACGAACAGCTTGCCGTACCAGCCTGGCAGCAGTCGTTCGAGCATGGCGATCGAGCCCTGGCCGATGTAGGAGCGCCTCGCGACCTGGATGTAGATCGGCAGGGCACCGGCGAGGGTGACCACCACCAGAAGCAGCGTCGCCAGAGGCGAGATTGCCGCCGCTGCCAGCAGGGCCAGCCCCGGCTGATAGCCCAGGGTCGAAAAATAATCGACGCCAGTGAGCCAGAGTACCGCGTACCAGGGCTGGGTCTGCTCACCGTGGTGGTCCCCTCCCGGACCCCCCTCCGTCAGCCAGCGCCCTAGAGGCGTCTTGGCTGGGACTGAGTCGGGAACCGGTAACAGCGGCAGCGATTTGATGCCGGAAGTCGTCATGGCAGAGCCCACGTAAGACGAACGGACTGTATCTAAAGGTAGCGGATTGACTGGGGCAAAAACCTCTACCCCCAAACAAAAACACCGAAGCTGGGAAGCTCCGGTGACAAACTAGCATCGAGGGGGTTGGGGTCTGTACACCGGTATCTAGGCACGAGCATTCTAAAAATTAAGATCGCCCCGCAGAGCCCTCTCGATGCAACCGCGCACCGATTCTAAAAAGCGCTCCTGCGAGAAGCCCTCGGCGTGGGCGCGGATGATGCGGGAGGACCAGTCGCGCTGCTCGGCGCGCCAGACCGCCGACATCAGCGACTCGACCGATTGCTCGCTAAAGAGTACCCCCGTCTCGTCGGGGACCACCGTCTCCGTCGCTCCGCCCCGGCCAAAGGCGATCACCGGACGCCCGCACGCCTGCACTTCCACCGGCAGAATGCCAAAATCTTCTTCGCCCGGAAAGATCAAAGCCCGGCAGTTGGCAAAAAACTCCGCCAGTTGCGCGCGCGGTTGGTGGGGATAAAAGACGATATTTTGGCGCGCCACCGAGCGCAACCGCTCCAGTTCTGGCCCTTCGCCCACCACCCACAGGGGCAGGCCGAGTCTATTGAACGCTTCGACAGCCAGATCGAGGCGCTTGTAGGGCACAAAGCGCCCTGCCACCAGATAGTAGTCGAGGCTGGGCGTAGCAGCGGGGACAAAAAACTTGGTGTCCACCGGCGGATAGACGAGGGTCGAAGAGCGGCGGTAAAACTTGGCGATCCGCTGCTGGATGTAGCGGGAGTTGGCGATCAGATAATCGGGCCGCTGGGCGGCCTGGTAGTCCCAGGTGCGCAGCAGGCTCAGCACCGGCGGCATCAAAGACCCGAGGAGCGGCTTGCGAAAGTTGCGCTGGTACTCCCAGGTCATATCCCACAGGTAGCGGGTGGGGGTGTGCATGTAGCTGACGTGCAGGGCGTCCTGGCGGGTGAGCACGCCCTTGGCGAAGGCGTGGGCACTCGAGATGACCAGATCGTATTCGCGCAGGTCGAAGTTCTCGAAGGCTACCGGCAATAGCGGCAACAGGTACTGCAGGCGCTGCTGGTAGTTGGCCGTTTTGCCCAGGGGAATTTTTTGGAGAAACGACGTGCGGATGTCACGGCTGCGCCAGCACGCCGGCAGGGTCTCGGCGCTGTAGTAGCTGGTGTAGATCGGCACATCGGGAAAAAGCTGCAACAGTGCTTCGAGGACGTTCTCGGAGCCACCGTGCTTGATGAGGTAGTCGTGGACGAGGGCAACCTTCACCAGGTGCTCCCATCAGCTGCCAGGCTTATAAATACCAATTTCGCGAACGACATTGGTCCCAGTCTCCAGCCCAAAACTCACTCCTATGGCATCGTAGTTGACATAGTAGCGATCTGGGCGGTTTGCGCGCGATCGTTCTGGAAATGGAAACAGTTCGTTATAGCCGCCGGTGCCGGGAGGGCCGTAGGCTTCGACGATGTCGCTGTAGGTCGAACCGATGCGGATACCCTTATCGGTGGCGGCCCCCGGTGCCGTCGTGTAGATGCGGTCAGCAAAAAAGTTGATGAGCGAGGAGGCCGGCTTGTAGTTGAGGACGATGTAATCGGGGACAAACCAGATCTTCAGCTCGTCGTTGGGCCTCATGACGTTGCTCTGGCCGCCCGGAAAGTACTCCACTGCTCCAGCGAGGCCCAGATCGCCCGTCCCGGCGTTAAAGCCCAGCTGTTTGTCGCCGATCGTGCTGCGCGCCGGAAAGACGGTCGGCTGCAGCGTCTTGCCTGGCTGGGAGGCGAGCAGTTCGACCGCCCTGGCGAGGGGATCGGCTCCTGTCTGCTCGGTGGGCTCGACGCCGTCGGCAAAGCCCCGCCCATCGCCGGTGCGCCAGCGACCGCTCACCAGCCTGACCGCCGCGCCGCTGGGCAGGGCGAACGTTTCCGAGTAGAGGTCGGCTCCCGCCGTCGTGCTGCCTAAAACCTGGGCCCGGCCACTGCGGCCCAATAGAGCCGCAAGCGCTTCTGCCCCGGTGCGGGTGTTCTTGCTCACCAGTACGACCAGAGGCGTATCGTAGGCGATCCCGCGCAGTTTGCTGTCCCAGCGCCGGGTTCGGTTGCGCGCCCCGGCGGTCTGAACGAGGGGTTTGATGCTGGCCGGAAGAAAGTAGCGGGCTACGTCCGCCACCGACTGGGGATCGCTGCCGCTTGCCCCGCGCAGATCGAGGATGACGCCCCGATGATAGTCCGCCTGGTGCAGCGCCTGGCTCACCTGAGAAGACGATCCCGCTCCCAATAGCGAAATGCGAATTTGAGAGATTCCGTCGCCCACCGGCGTCACCTCCACCGCCGAGCGGTCGCGCTCGCGCTCGGCGCGCCACTGCTCGGCACTCAATAGCGCGTCGCCCCGATTGCCGTACTTGCCCAATAGCCGCTCGATCACCTCGTGCTCGACTTTGAGCGGGTCGCGGCCCTTGTTCTCGACATCTTGAGCGACGATGAGTTCCCGGTAGCTGCGCTCACTACTTAAAGAAGCGGTGCGGCCACCCTCGTCGAGGGACTGCTCCTGCAGCAGGTGGACCACCGTCTCCAGGTCCGTTCCTGACTGGTAACTGCTCGCAATCTGAGGCGCTGGCTGAGCTGAGGCCGGTAGAACCGGTCCACCGATAAGCAACACCAGCCATAAGCTTGTCCCGGCTCTCCAGGAAAATCTGGCCATCGCAGCTACCCTCCGGGCTCTTCCCCTTTAATCTAGATGTAGGGGTTGAGAGCAGCATAGCTGATGATCGGCCACCAGGACAAGTGTAGAACCCTCTCGCTAGCCCACCGTCGAAGGCAGGGCGATGGGAGACCGCTGCTCGCTGGTGCGGCGCTCGAGGGCGGCGCGCACCAGGCCAAAAAACAGCGGATGGGGCCGGTTGGGCCGGGACTTGAACTCAGGATGGAACTGGGTGGCAATAAAGTACGGGTGATCGACGAGTTCGATAATTTCGACCAGGCGCTCGTCCGGCGAGGTACCGCTTACCAGAAAACCCGCCTCGGCGATCGCCTTGCGGTAGGCGTTGTTGAACTCGTAGCGGTGGCGGTGGCGCTCGTAGACGAGGGGCTCCCCGTAGAGTCTGGCCGCGAGGGAACCTTCGTGCAGGCGGCAGGGAAAAAGGCCCAGCCGCATCGTGCCGCCTAGATCTACCACGTCGGCCTGTTCGGGCAACAGCGAGATGACCGGGTTGGGGGTGCTCGGGTCGAACTCGGTGCTGTTGGCCTCGATCATCGCGACGTGCCGCGCCCACTCGATCACCGAGCACTGCATGCCGAGGCACAGGCCAAGAAAGGGCAGGCGACTCTGGCGGACAAAGGCGATCGCCCCCACCTTGCCATCGATGCCCCGCGTGCCGAAGCCCCCCGGCACGACGACCCCATCTACGTTTGTCAGAAAATACTCTGCCCCGCGCTCCTCGACCGCTTCGGCGGAAACCCACTCGACTTTAACTTCCGCGTCGTGGGCGACAGCGGCGTGGCGGAGCGCTTCGACTACTGAGATATAAGCGTCGGAGAGGCGCACGTACTTGCCGACGATCGCAATCGTCACCGAGCGCGACGGATGGCAGACGCGATCGACCAGCACCTGCCAGTCGCGCAGGTCGGGCACCCTGCGCTCAAGGCCCAATAGAACCAGTGCCTGCTCTGCTAAGCCCTCGCGCTCGAGGTTGAGGGGCACAGCATAGATCGTCTGGGCGTCCTGGCAGGTGATCACTGCCTCGACGGGCACGTCGCAAAATTCGGAGATTTTTTCTTTGATGCCGTTGTTGAGGGGCCGGTCGCTGCGGCAGACAAGAATATCGGGCTGGATGCCGATCGAGCGCAGTTCTTTGACCGAGTGCTGGGTGGGCTTGGTCTTCATCTCGCCCGCCGAGCCGATAAAAGGGATGAGGGTGACGTGGGTATAGATGACGTTCTCGCGGCCCACATCCTTGCGGAACTGGCGGATCGCCTCCAAAAAAGGCAGCGACTCGATGTCGCCCACGGTGCCCCCCACCTCGACGATCACGACCTCGGGGTTGGTGTCGAGGGCGACCCGGCGGATGCGCTCTTTGATTTCGTTGGTGATGTGGGGAATGACCTGGACGGTGCCGCCCCTGTAGTCGCCCCGGCGCTCCTTGTTGATCACACTTTGATAAATCAGGCCGGTGGTGACGTTGTTGAGCTTGGACATGTCGGTGTCGGTAAAGCGCTCGTAGTGGCCCAGATCGAGGTCGGTCTCGGCCCCGTCGTTGGTCACGAACACCTCTCCGTGCTGAAACGGGCTCATCGTGCCCGGATCGACGTTGATATACGGGTCGAGCTTCAAGATGCTGACCGAGTAGCCCCGCGACTTGAGCAGACGGCCAAGGGAAGCGGCGACGATGCCCTTGCCGATCGAGGAGACGACACCGCCCGTCACAAATATGTACTTTGTCATAACCGACATCACCCACGAACGCCCTAATCCAGGCGATTATAGCAATCCGAGTCCGGGCTTTTGTGCGTGGAGAACGGCGCTCAGCTTTTGGAACCGCCCACCTGCGGACGGCCCATGCTGAAGTTGAGGACGCGGCTATCGAGGTTGTAGGCGATCTCGCCTTTTTGCAGCAGGCTACGAATAAAATTCTCAAGATCGGAGCCGATGCGCCGCAGGTTGTAGTCGCTCAGGGCCTGGCCGCTGTACTGGGCGACGAGCCGCTCGAATTCGGAGTAGACCTTCTGCAAAGCAACGTCGTTCCAGATAAATTCGTTGTCTGGATCGATGTCGAGGGTGAGCTTGCGGTCGCTCGGGTAGAGCACTTCGGCCTGGACCTCGGCGGCGAAGATGTGGACGTGGCGCGTGGTGGATTTGAGCATGAGCGTCGCTATTTTTATAAATTTTAACACCGGCTCTCTGTCCCGCAGGATTCGCTGCCCGAAGCAGCCGCAACGGGCCGAAAATGCTAGCATGGGTTTGTCTAAACTTTTGTAAAACCAGGCTTCGAGCACCATCCAATGGAAACCAACCGTCTGAGTCCTGCTCAGATCCGCAACATCGCGATCATCGCCCACGTCGATCACGGCAAGACGACCCTGGTCGATGCACTCCTCAAACAGTCCGGCATCTTCCGCGACAACGAGGTGGTGGAGACCTGCGTGATGGACTCGAACGACCTCGAGCGCGAGCGCGGGATCACGATTCTGGCCAAGAACACGGCGGTGCGCTACCGCGATCATCTGATTAACATCGTCGATACTCCTGGCCACGCCGATTTTGGCGGCGAGGTCGAGCGCGTACTGGGCATGGTCGAGGGCTGTCTTTTGATCGTCGATGCCAACGAAGGCCCGATGCCCCAGACCCGCTTCGTCCTTAAAAAAGCGCTCGAAAAGGGCCTCAAGCCCATCTTGCTCGTCAACAAGATCGACCGGCCCCAGGCGGATCCGCACCGGGCGATCGACAAGGTGCTCGACTTATTTATCGAACTGGGAGCCGACGACGATCAAGTCGATTTTCCGGTCCTCTACGCCTCCGGGCTGGCGGGTTTTGCCAAAAACGAACTGGCCGACGAATCCAAGGACATGCAGCCATTGTTCGAGGCGATCCTCCGCCACGTCCCGTCCCCGGTGGGCAACCCCGACAAGCCTTTGCAATTGCAGGTGACCACCCTCGACTACTCCGAGTACCTGGGCCGGATCGTAATCGGCAAGATCCACAACGGTGTCCTGCGCGCCGGTGAGACGATCGCCATCGTCAAAGATTCCGGACAGATCCAGCGCGGCAAGGTGGCCAAACTTTTTGGCTTCGAGGGCTTGAGCCGCACCGAACTGGCAGAGGCATCGGCGGGCAACATCGTGGCGGTGGCGGGTTTTGCCGACGCCAACATCGGCGAGACGCTCACAAGCGCCGATCATCCCGAGGCGCTACCGCTGATTCGCGTCGATGAACCGACATTGCAGATGACCTTCTCGGTCAACGACTCGCCCTTCGCCGGCCAGGAAGGCAAGTACGTCACCAGCCGCAAACTGCGCGAGCGGCTTTATAAAGAACTGGAGACCAACGTCTCGCTTCGGGTCGAAGACACCGACTCGCCCGATCGCTTTTTGGTCTCCGGGCGCGGCGAATTGCACCTGGGCATTCTTATCGAGACGATGCGCCGCGAGGGCTACGAGTTTCAAGTCTCCAAGCCCCGCGTCATCTTCCGGGTGGTGGACGGCCAGGTCTACGAGCCCTTTGAGCTACTGGTACTCGATGTTCCCGACGACACTGCCGGTGGTTGCATCTCCAACCTGGGCCGCCGCCGGGCCGAGATGCAGAACATGCAGAGCTTCGGCAATGGCCGCACCCAGCTCGAATTTGTAATCCCGGCCCGTGGTCTGATGGGCTTTCGCTCCGAGTGCCTGCGCCTGACGCGGGGCGAGGGGATCATGAGCCATTCTTTTGTTGACTACCGCCCCTCGGTAGGCGAGATGGAAACCCTCAGAAACGGCGTGCTCGTTGCCTTTGAAGAGGGAGAGGCCACCTACTACGCGCTGCAGAACGCCGAGGACCGGGGTCTGTTTTTTATCACCCCCGGCACCCGCGTCTATGCGGGCATGATCATCGGTGAGAACAACCGCCAGCAGGACCTCGAACTCAACATCTGCAAGACCAAAAAGCTCACCAACATGCGCTCCGCCGGCGGTGAGGAACTGGTGCAGCTCAAGACGCCCATGATCATGAGCCTCGAGCGCGCCCTCGAGTACATCAACGACGACGAACTGGTAGAGGTGACGCCCCGATCGATCCGCCTGCGCAAGCTGGCCCTCAAGGCTGCCCGCAAATAAGATCGATCCACCAGCCCCTGCCCCACGAATACTTTATAGAACCTCCTGGAGGGATCGCCATGTGGTTGTTCGACAAGCTCGACACCAAAATCAAGATGCCCAGTCCCGAGCAGGCGCTGCCGGGCCGCCAGCAAAAGATGCCCGTGCCCGAAAAGCACTTCGTCAACGGCCATCCGCTGGTGCCACCTTTTGCTGAAGGATACCAGACGGCCATCTTTGGCCTGGGCTGTTTCTGGGGGGCCGAGCGCAAGTTCTGGCAGACGCCCGGCGTCTACACCACCGCCGTCGGTTACGCCGGTGGCTACACGCCCAACCCCACCTACCGGGAAGTCTGCACCGGCAAGACCGGCCACAACGAAGTCGTGCTCGTCGTCTTCGATCCGGCAGCGGTGAGCTACGAGGAACTGTTAAAAGTCTTCTGGGAAAGCCACGATCCGACCCAGGGGATGCGCCAGGGCAACGATGCCGGCACCCAGTACCGCTCGGGCATCTACACCACCACCCCCGCACAAAAACGGCTGGCCGAAGCTTCCCGCGACGCCTATCAGGCGCTCCTGACAAAGGCCGGTTTCGGTGAAATCACCACCGAAATCCTCGACGCGCCCGCGTTCTACTACGCGGAGGACTACCACCAGCAGTACCTGGCCAAAAATCCCAACGGCTACTGCGGTCTGGGCGGCACTGGCGTCGGTTGCCCGGTGGGGCTATTCGAGAACGCCTAGAACGATTGCAAGTCGTGTGTTTATGCTCCCATGCCCGAGTACTGCTTGAGGCCGCGCCGCCAGAGCCAGCGGTTCAGCCCAAAAAAGAGAATCCCCCAGAGGAACATCACCAGCAGCCCCCGTGGCCAGTTGACTGGTAATCCGGCGATGACGCTGGCTGGAAAGTAGACCAGGTACGGAAAAGGGGTCCAGAGGGCGATCTCGCGCACGACGGGAGGAAAGATCGTCAAAGGAGCGATGAGGCCCGAAAGATAGGCGTAGCAGAGAAACCACAGTTCTTCGATCGCACTGGCCCGCTCGGTCCAGAAGGCGAGCAGGGCAAAGGTGTACTGAATCAAAAAGCGCAGGGCAAAGACGAGCACCGCCAGAGCGGCGAAGGCGAGGGCGTTGCGCCAGTCCGGTATCCAGAAGGCACTCGGGTAGAGCAAGAAAAAAAGCCCGACCAGGAGCACGATAAAGGGCAGCCGTGCCAGTCTTTCGCTCACGTGGCCTGCGACGTGCCGCCAGACCGGGTCGATAGGCTGGAGCAGGTAGGAGGAGAGCCGCCCTTCGACGACTTCCCGCTCGAACTCCCAGACCACCCAGACGACGGTGAGCTGGCGGACGACAAAGACGGCGATAAAGTAACGGGCAAAATCGAGCGGCCCCAGGCCAAAGCGTCCGCCCTGGGCCGCCTGGGTCCACAGTCCCAACAAGATAATCGGCAGCGAGCCGGAGAGCGCCCAAAGTAACAGTTCCGCCCGGTACTCGAGCATGTAGGCGTACTGCACGGCGAGCAGCGTGCGGGTCTTATGCCACAGATCGTTCAATTGACGCTCCCGGTCGAGAAGACTTTGCCGATCACCTCGTCGATGGGCGGATCGCTCACTTTGAGATCGACCACCTGCAGTTCCGCCAGGAGCCGGGCGACGGTGCGGGTGAGGCTGTCGCGCTCAACTAGAAACCGCGCCTCGCACCTGGCGAGCATCTCGACTTCGCCAAAGCCCACCAGTTCCGCCTCGCTGTAGGGACGGCCAAATTCGGCGCGCACCTCGCGGTAGGGCGCAAAGCGATCGAGCAGGCCGTCGAGGCTGCCGTCGTAGATGAGCCGCCCCTTGTGGATGAGGAGCACGCGCTTGCAAAGGGCGGTGATGTCGGCCATGTAGTGGCTGGTGAGCAGCACCGTCGCCCCGTAGCGCTCGTTGTACTCTTTGAGAAACGTGCGCACGGCGGTCTGGGCGTTGACATCGAGACCCAGGGTGGGTTCGTCGAGAAAGAGCACCGCCGGTCGATGCAACAGGGCGGCGAGCAATTCTGCCTTCATCCGCTCACCCAACGACAGCTTGCGCACTGGCTGGGTAAGTTTGTCGGCAAGGGCGAGCATCTCGCTCAGTTCCCCGACGCGCTCGGTATAGTCGCGGTCGCTCAGGCCGTAGACGGCGGCGTTGACTTTCAGCGAATCGAGGGCCGGTAGATCCCAGATGAGTTGCTGCTTCTGGCCCATGACCAGGGTGATCTTGCTCAAGAAGGCCGCCTCGCGCCGAAAAGGGACGAAGCCCGCCACCTCGACACTGCCCCCAGAAGGATAGATAAGCCCGGTGAGCATCTTGAGCGTCGTCGTCTTGCCCGCTCCGTTCGCCCCCAAAAAGCCCACCACCTCGCCCGGCTCGATGGCGAAGGAGACCTTCTGAACCGCCTCCACCAACCTGTACTTGCGGCGCAAAAAATGGCGGAGCGTGCCAACAAGGCCCGGTTCCTTGTCGGCGACCGGATAAACCTTGCTCAAATTCTCGCTTCGGATGATCGCCATACTCCAACTGTAGTGGCCCGGAGCACTCCCAGGCCGGGGAAGGACAAACCGCCAGGCAA
Source organism: Gloeobacter kilaueensis JS1 (assembly GCF_000484535.1). Lineage (NCBI taxonomy): Bacteria > Bacillati > Cyanobacteriota > Cyanophyceae > Gloeobacterales > Gloeobacteraceae > Gloeobacter > Gloeobacter kilaueensis. The sequence goes on from NC_022600.1 coordinate 2,424,746, forward strand.
GAAAATGTAGCAAAAGATACCGAGTATGACGTTCTGTTGCCGCCCCTTTCGCCGGGGATCAAAAGTTTTGTAGCATTAGATACGGAATTAAACTTCTCGCCAAGGAAAGCCGTATGGTTATCAGTCTCGATGAATCGCCGAACCCGGCCTACATCTGTCCGGCGGATATTGCCTGCACCAACCTCGATCGCGCCGCACAGATCCTGCAGTTAGATCCGGGAGCGGTGGAAGTGCTGCGCACGCCCCATCGGGTGTTGACGGTTTCGATACCGGTGCGGATGGACGACGGCCAGATTCACGTCTTTGCCGGCCATCGGGTGCAGCACTGCAACATTCTCGGTCCCTACAAGGGCGGGATGCGCTATCACCCGAGCGTGACATTGAGAGAAGTGTCGTCGCTCGCGATGTTGATGACCTGGAAATGTGCGCTGTTGGGCATTCCCTACGGTGGGGCCAAAGGCGGCATCGCCGTCGATCCGCAAGCGCTTTCGGCGGGCGAACTGGAGCGGCTCACCCGCCGCTTTACGAGCGAACTGGTGCGCGACATCGGGCCGCAAATCGACATTCCCGCGCCGGACGTGGGCACCGGGGCGCGGGAGATGGCCTGGATGATGGACACCTACTCGATGAGCGTCGGGCACGCCTCGCCGGGGGTGGTGACGGGCAAGCCCCTCAGCGTCGGCGGCTCGAAGGGGCGCGACGCTGCTACCGGGCGGGGGGTGGTGATTGCCTCGCGCGAGGCGCTTCTCACCGGCAAAAAGAGTCTGCGCGGCGCGACGATCGCCATTCAGGGCTTTGGCAAGGTTGGCAAAGCTGCCGCCCTGATTTTTGAGCAGGAGGGAGCGCGGGTGATCGCCGTCTCCGACGCCTCCGGTGGCCGCTACGACCCGGAGGGGCTGGATATCGAGCGGCTCGCCGACTACGTGCGCGACGGCAGCCGCCTGATCAACTCTTCGCAAGGCCAGTTCATCTCGAATGCGGAGTTGCTGACCCTCGAGTGCGACGTGCTCGTTCCTGCGGCCCTCGAAAACCAGATTACCGAGGCGAACGCTGCCCAGGTGCGCGCCCGGATCGTCGCGGAAGGGGCAAATGCGCCGGTGACAATCGAGGCGGACCGCATTCTGGAGGAGCGGGGCGTCACCGTTTTGCCGGATATTCTCGCCAACGCCGGTGGCGTCGTGGTGAGCTACCTCGAATGGGTACAGGGGCTGTCGTACCTGTTCTGGGACGAGGAAAAGGTCAACCTCGAACTGGAGAAGTTGATGGTCGCCGCCTACACCCGCGTCCTGCAGCAGGCCGTCAAGTTCCGCCTGCCCCTCAGACCCGCCGCCTATACCCTCGCTGTGGGCAGGGTCGTCGAGGCGTTCAACCAGCGCGGCCTCTATCCGTGAAGCCACTACCGGGACAAACCCGGTAGCTTCCAGCCCTTGCGAGCCAGACCTTCCTTGGCACTCCCGCTCCCTTACGGAGAGGATTGCCTGCCCGCTGTCCTTTGGGGATGCCCCTTCTGCTAAAGTTGGAGGGGCAATCGCGGGGCAGCGGGTGGTTTCTGTTTTGGGATTGGATGTAGGCAGCAAGCGCATCGGCGTGGCCGGTTCTGACCCCACCGGTCTGATTGCCAGCGGTCTTGAGACGCTCGTGCGCTCCGAACTGAGCACAGACCTGGAGGTGATTCGCGCCTGGGTGGACCGGCGGCGGGCGCAGGCGGTGGTCATCGGTCTGCCGCGCAACATGAATGGCTCGCTCGGCCCCCAGGCCCACCGCATCCGCTACTTCGGCCAGCAGCTGGCCCAGGTGATCGATGTGCCGATTCACTACGTCGATGAACGCCTCTCCACCGTCCAGGCTGGGCGCTCGCTCCAGGGAGTCTCCGCTTCCCGACGCAAGGCACTCATCGACCAGCAGGCGGCTGCGATCATTCTTCAACAGTGGCTCGACACGCGCCGCTGGCAACAAGATCCCAATCAGGAATCCCCAGATGAGCGACACACTAACGCTGAAAGATGAAGCGGGCCGGACTCTCGCCTGTGAGCTGGTCACAGAACTGGAGATCGACGGCGCGCAGTACGGGCTGGTCGTTCCCCAGGCGACACCGGTCCGATTGATGGCCTGGGAAGCTGCCGACGACGAGGACGGCAACGGCGAGGAGGAGGATACCCTGCTTGCGGACCTCGACGACGAGGAGATCGAGCGGGTCTTTCAGACCGCCAGGGCGGTCCTGGCCGAGCAGGATCTCAAGCTGGTCGATTCGGCCTACCTGCTTATCGTCGAGGGCGACATTCCCAACGCCGACGAGGCCGAGTTTTATTCGATCGCCGACGACGAGGACAACGAAGAAGAAGAAGAGTACCAGTTGCTTGAAGAATTTTTCTTTGAGGACCGCCGCTACGGCATCTTTACACCCCTCGACCCGGTGATGCTCTTTGTCGAGTTGCCTGCGGAGGGCGAGCCGAGGGTTCTCGAACCGGAGGAGACCGCCCGCTTGATGCCGAACTTTGAAGAGGCGCTGCTCGATCTGGCGGAGTAGTGTTCTGCCGGCGGCTACTGCTATTACTTGTGCTGGCCGGTTGTGCCCTTGCTGGGGGCTGGTTCTGGGCCGCTCAGCCCCCCGAGCGCACCCGGCCCGTGCGCGTCGTCGTCATAGCCGGTAGCGGCAGCCTGCGCATCGGCGAACAGCTCGCTGCTGCCAAAGCAATCCGGTCGAGCTGGGCTTTTTGGGCGCTGGTCCGCTTCAAAGGCTGGCAGGACCAGCTCAAAGCCGGTACCTACGAAATTCCGCCGGGCCGCTCGCTTGAGGCCGTTGCCGAGCAGATCCGCAAGGGGGAGACGCTGCGCTTTCGCTACCGCATCCTCGAAGGCTGGAATACGCTTCAGATGGCCCGCTACTTTGAGCAACTGGGCTACTTCAAGATAGAAGATTTTCTGCGGCTCACAAGAGGCCCGCAGATGCTCCGCCCCCCCTGGTTGCCCGCCGGGATCGACCGGCTAGAAGGGTTTCTTTTTCCTGACACTTACGATCTTCCAGCTGAGAAACTGAGCGCCCGCACCGCCGTCACCCAGATGCTGGGTGCCTTCGAGCGATTGGCTCTGCCCCTCTACCGCACCCAGCCCGATCCGCCTCGATCGCTGAATGAATGGGTCACCCTCGCCAGTCTGGTCGAAAAGGAGGCAGCGGTGAGCGAAGAGCGCGCGGTCATCGCCGGGGTCTTTGTGAACCGCCTGCGCATCAACATGCCCCTTGCCTCCGATCCGACCGTCGAGTACGCCTTTGGTATCCGCCAGAGCGCCGAGCGGCCCCTCACCTACGCCCAGGTACGCCAGCCTTCGCCCTACAACACCTACATCCAGCCTGGCCTGCCCCCGACTCCCATCGCCTCGCCGGGGCTTGCCAGCCTGAGGGCTGCCCTCCAACCGGCTTTGACGCCCTACCTGTACTTTGTCGCCCGCTACGACGGCACCCACGTCTTCAGCCGCACCGAGGCCGAGCACGAGCAGGCCAAAAAACGCATCCGCGCCGAGCGGCTGGCCCGCCGGGGCGCAGTTGGAGCCGGGCGTTAGCTGGTAGAATCGAAAAAGTTTTTGTGCGACGGATGGCTGGTAAATCGCTGCTGCGGCCCGACTTGATCGTTGCGGGGCCCGTCTCGGAGCTGAGCTTCGAGTGGCTCAAACAGCGCCACGTCGCCGGGCTCATCCTCGATCTCGACGACACGCTGCTCGCCCTGGGTGAGCAGATCGTCAACACAAAAGTGATGGATTGGGTGGCCCGCGCCCGGCTGGAGTTCAATCTCTGGATCGTGAGCAACAACCCCAACCGGCCCTTTATCGAGTCGATTGCCCTCTCGCTGTCGTTGCCCTATGTCAACCGGGCAGCCAAACCGTCGCGCCGCGCCCTGCGCCGGGTGCTCGAAGAGATGCAACTGCTTCCCGAGCAGGTGGCGATCGTCGGCGACCGGTTGCTCACCGATGTGCTGGCCGGCAATCGCCTCGGCCTTGTCACCGTTCTGGTCGAACCACCGGGACCCAGCCGGATACTGCGCGGTCGCCTGCTGCGAGCAGTGGAGCGCCTGGTCTTTCCGGACGTTCTGATTCGGCCTACTGGCAATCCCTCCGTAGGCAGATCTTAAGAAAAACTGTGGTTCTACCAGGCAGGGTGTTTTTTGGGCGTAGTATGTATTCTTGATAGAGATGGGGCTTGGATTTATAGCCCTAACCCATAAATCCCTGCTAAATTTTCGGGGCCAGGTTCTCTCCTTTCGGAGGCAACCTGGTTTTTTAATCGCTATCCTGAAGCTATGAGAAAGCAGCCCAAACGCCCGAGCCATCGCAAGCAGCGCCCGATGCCCATGCGGCGCTTCGAGGAAGCGGCTGAGACGCTCGAAGAAGAAGAAGGCAAGTCCCGGCGGCCCGCCGCCGACGAGTTGCTCGACAGCGAGGATCTGCCGCGCTACTTGCGGCGCACGCCCCAGCAGAGCACCGGCGGCCTGGTGCGCTTTTCGCTCATCGCCACCGGGGTACTGACGATCTTTTTAGCTGCGCTGGCCTTTGTGTTGCGTCCGGAACCCAATCCGGTGCTGCCCGACGGCGTCAAGATCAAGCAGGGTGTGGCGGTGCTCGCCTCGCCGCGCGGTTTTACGGCGACCCTCGACGCCCCCGGCACCGGCAGCCGCCTGCTGATGATCGAGGATGGCCGGGGAAGCGACAAAGAGCGCGACGGTTTTATCTGGTTCAAGGACGTTCCTTCCCGCACTGTACCGGCGGGCAACTACGCGCTGGAGCTGTCTGCCCCCGGCTATCAAAAACAGCGCCTGCCTGTCACCGTCGCTGCTGGTCGGCCCCAGCTTCTGGGCTACAACACGCTCACCGCCCTCAAGAAAGTAGGCCAGTAGTTGCACGCGCTGAGGGTCAGGGTACCAGCCACTTCCGCCAACCTCGGTCCCGGCTTCGATTGCCTGGGGGTCGCCCTGGCCCTCTACAACGAGTTCACCTTCAGCGCCGCTGAAAGTTACAGCTGCACGGTCACAAGCGGCGTCTCCAAGAGCGATGCCCTGCAGGTGAGTACCGACACCAGCAACCTGGCCTGGCGCGCCTTTGGCTATTTATTTCATCAATATGGTGAGCCGGTGCCGCTGGTGGATCTTGCAATTGAGATGAACGTTCCCCTGGGCCGGGGTCTGGGCAGTTCGGCGACAGCGATCGTGGCGGGGGTGGCAGCGGCCAACGCCTGGCTGGGTTCGCCTCTGAAGCGTCCGCAGTGGCTGGAAGTCGCCGCCCGGATCGAGGGGCATCCCGACAACGTCACCCCGGCGGCGCTGGGAGGCTGTCAGCTCGCCCTGTTGGGCGACAGCGGAACGCTCATCACCTGTCCGATCAAATGGCACGACAGCCTGGTGCCGGTCCTGGCGGTGCCGGATTTTGCCCTCGCCACCAGCAAAGCCCGCGCCGTTCTGCCCAAAAGCGTTCCCCACGCCGACGCCGTCTTCAACGCCTCCCACCTCGCCCTGCTCATCCGGGCGATCGAGAGCGGCGATGGCCAGTGGCTCACCGAAGCGCTGCAGGACCGGTTGCACCAGCCCTACCGCTCGGAGTTGATCCCCGGCTGGCAGCAGGTGCGCGAGGCGGCCCGCGCTGCCGGGGCCTGGGAGGTGGTCATTAGCGGTGCCGGGCCGAGCCTGCTTGCGCTCTGTCCAGTAAGCGCTGCCCAGGCGGTCCGACAGGCGATCGCCGATGTCTGGCCGGGGGCGACGATTCTGCTGCCGGGACTCGACCGGGAGGGTTGCCAACTCGGCGATCCGGCTACTTTTGCACTGTGAGCTGATCGAAGCTGCCACCGTCGTCGAAGTGGTCCCGCTGGGCCTTGCGCCAGCCGCCAAAGACCTGTTCGACCGTCACCAGCTTCAGTCTGCCAAACTGGGAAGTGTAGCGGTGGGCAACGCTCGCCAGGTGGGGCCGGTAGTGGTGGCGGGCGACGATCGTCTGGCCCTCGAAGCTGTAGAGGTACTCCAGATACGCTTTCGCGAGTGCGGTCGTTCTGTGCTTTGCGGTGTTGCCATCGAGCCAGCTCACCGGTGGCTCCGCCAGAATGCTGAGGGAAGGGGTGACGATCTCGAAGCTGTCCCTGCCCAATTCTTCTAGCGCCAGGTACGCTTCGTTTTCCCAGGCGAGCAGTACATCTCCCAGACCGCGCTGCACGAAGGTGAGCGTCGCTCCCCGTGCCCCACCGTCGAATACCGGGACGTTGTGTAGCCATCGGCCCATATAATCGCGGATCTTTATCTCGTTGCCGTTGTACTTTTTGCTCGCCCAGGCCCAGGCCGCCAGGTAGTTCCAGCGCGCTCCGCCGGAAGTTTTTGGGCTAGGGGTAATCACCGCAATACCAGGCCGGGCCAGATCCTCCCAATCGACGATCTTTTTGGGATTGCCCTTCCGTACCAACAGCACGATCGTCGAAGTATACGGGCAGCTGTTGTCCGGCAGGCGCTTCTGCCAGTCCGCCGGGAGGAGCCCAGCATCGTCGTGCAGAGTATCGATGTCGTAGGCGAGGGCGAGGGTCGCCACATCCGCCTCCAATCCAGCGATGAGCGCGCGCGCCTGCTTGCTGGAGCCACCGTTGGACATCTCGACGCGCACCGCCTGGCCTGTCCTCTGTTGCCAGTAGCGGCTGAAGGCGGCGTTGTAGTCCGCGTAGAGCCGACCGGTCGGATCGTAGGAGGCGTTGAGAAGCGTCACTGGTTCGGCTGTGAGCGCACCCTGCCATCCCAGTAGTGCGCTCATCACCGCGAGGACCAAGTAAACGCTGCGTCGTCGAAAGCACGCAGGAGGACTCGACATTGCCGGCTCTCTAAGATCGCTGCGCATCAGACTATAGCAGCTATCTATCGGTCCAGGGCAATCTCAAATTTTTGTGAGCATCTGCCAGCCCACCATCAAAAGCAGCGAATACAGTGTCACCTGCAGGGCTGTCTTTGGAACCAGTGGACAAAGCTTCGCTCCGATCAATACTCCCGGCACCGTTCCCAGCCAGATGGGCAGCACCAGTTGCCAGTTGATATTGCCCAGGCTGGCGTGTCCAATCGAAGTAAAAATAAGCAAGATTGCAGCCTGTACGATGTCTGTGCCAACCAGCTTCCAGGGATCGAGGCGAAAAAAGAGCAGAAGTGCAACCGCAAATAAAGAACCGGAGCCGACACTGGTGAGACCGACGATTGCTCCGAGGATAAAACCGACAACCATCGAGAGGATCCGGCCTGTCGTCGTCGAAAGATCGAATTTTGGAGAATCGGGCAGCTTGAATTTAAGATAGCGGCTAAATATCAGCCTGCCCAGATAAAGAGAAGAAACGCCAATCAGCACGAAGCCGACGACGTGGATGAGCATCATATCCAGTTGAGCGATTCCAAGGGAACGGGCGGCAAAGATCGCACCGATACCGGCAAAAGAGCCTGGAATACTGCCGAGGGCCAACCACCTGACAACTTCGAGATCGACTGTCCCCTGCTGCCAATGTTTGTAGCCACCTACCACCTTCATCAAGGTCGCGGAGACGACATCGGAACCGATGGCAATCGATCCAGGGATATTGAATACTAAAATCAATAGAGGCGTCATCAGTGCCGCGCCGCCAACGCCTGTCATTCCAACAACTATACCGACAAGAAGGCTAGCAAGCGAAAGTTTAATGTCCATATATTTTTACCAGCAGGAGGGAAGATCGAACGAAGAACAGGCAGGCGCAAACGATCGCGAAGCGCTAAATCCACGAAACAGTTCAAAGTTTGAGAGAGTCGTGAAACGGGGTGGTAGATGCAGTAGAAGGCAGAGCGGTGGCGGCGATTCGGACAATATTGATTACATTAGCCTCTCAGCATAGAGGTTTTGGTGGATAAACGTTGAAAATCTGGTAAAAAGTGAAGCAAATGAAAGATCCTGCAGATCCGAAATAAAACTTGCATTCAACCGTTGAACGTAAAATAAATTTCTTTGTTGCGTGTTATGTAAAATAAACTGCACTTTGCATATTTCTATGGTCTGAACAACACATCAGAGGCGGTGGGGATGGCGCTACTGGAGCGGTTCTTTTATAGATGTCTTTTGTGATACACAGTCGTTGCCGGGGCTGGAGGGGATAATACGCCTCGGACCGGCTTGTCTCCGCTTCCATTGTTTTGGTCAGTATGAGGTGTGTGTCATGAAGATGCCGCAAGTTCGTGAGCGACTTGCACTATCGTTGCAGCTGCCGCTCTGTCTGGCTGTCAGCGGTCTCAGCCTGTTGACAGCGCTGGCCCAGCCAACGAAGGCTGCGATCAGCTTTGCGGCTCCACCGACCTTTGCCCTGGGTACCACTCCAAGCGCAGCGGTCTCTGGTGACTTCAACGGCGACGGCAAGCCGACGTAGCGGTGACCAACGCCGGTTCAGATAATGTCTCAATTTTGATTGGCAAGGGCGGCGGTCAGTTCAAGCCGGCGCGCAATTTTGCTGTGGGCGATGGTCCGGTTGCCCTGGTGGCAGGCGACTTCGACGCTGACGGCGATCTCGACCTGGCCGTCGCCAACGCCAACGCCAGCACCGTCACGCTGTTGCGCAACAACGGCAGTGGCCGCTTTCGCACCGCAGCCACCCTGGCAGTCGGCTCAAAACCCTACAGCATCAAGACCGGTGACTTCGACGGCGACGGCGATCTCGACCTGGCGACGGCCAATTACGGTGCCAACACCGTCACCGTCATCCTCGATCAGGGCAAAAAGTTCGCTGTGACCCAGAACGTCTCGACCGGCGGGCAGGGGGCGATTTCGCTGACACCGGGCGACTTCGACGCTGACGGCGATCTCGACCTGGCGGTAAGTAACGGGGCTTACGGCAGGGGCACGATCACTCGTCTGACCAACAACGGCAGCGGTACCTTCGCAAGCGGCACCCCCGTCTTCAGCTTTTACTTTTACATCACCCCGGTGGCGATCGTCGCCGGTGACTTTGACGGCGACGGCGACACGGACCTCGCCACCACGACCAGCAGCAACTACTTCTCCGATTACGTCGCGCTGCTACCCAACAACGGCAGCGGCAGTTTCCCGAGCGTCAGGTACATCCGGACCTCCACAGGGGCATTTTCGATCACTGCAGGCGACATCGACGGCGATGGCGACTCAGACTTTATCGTGCCGGGGATCATCGACAACACCGTCTCGGTGCTCGTCAACCAGGGTGCTAACAACTTCGTCGAGGGGCTCCCCCGCTTCATGCCCGGCAACAAACCCCGAGCTGTGGTGCTTGGCCGCTTCGACGACGATGCTCTGCCGGACGTCATCAGCGCCAACAGCGACGGTGTGGCCGCGCTGCTCGTCAACCTCGGCGGCGATAGCTTGGCCGCACCGCAGGCGCTGAGAGTGTTGGGCGACAATCCGGTGGCGGTCGTGAGCGGCGATATCGACGGCGATGGTGACATCGATCTTTTAAGTGCAAGTTTCTTTGGCTTTGGCAAAGATGTCACGATCTTCAAAAACCAGGGCAACGCCCAGTTCACAGCCACTGCGCTGCCGGTGGATCAACTCAACGATCTGAACCTGGCCGATCTAGATAAAGACGGCGATCTCGACTTGGTGACGGTTGGCTCCGGCGGCACGAAAATCCTGCTCAACGACGGCAGCGGCAACTTCAGATTGCTATCTACCTTCTCCGGCAGTGCGAACGCCATCGGCACCGGCGATCTCGATAACGATGGAGATCAAGATATCGTTGTCGTCAAAAATTCCAACAATACCGTTCAGATATTTCTCAACAACGGCAGCGCTTCCTTCAGCACTGGCCAGAGCACCAGTAGCGGCGGCACCAACCCGAGCGATCTTGTTCTTGGCGACTTCAATGGCGACGCCAAGTTAGACGTGGCGGTGACCAACCGCAATTCCAACCAAGTCTCTGTCCTGCCCGGTCAGGGCAACGGTACCCTGGGCAGTGCCAGTAACTTCAGTGTCGGCAATACGCCCGATGCCCTGGCAGCAGGGGATATAGACAACGACGGCGACCTGGATCTGGTCACAGCCAACAGCTTCACCGACACCCTGTCGCTGCTCATCAACTCCGGTAGCGGCAGTTTTGGACCGGCCCAGACTTTGAGCGGAGCCGACAACCCGGAAGATGTTGCTTTTGCGGACCTCGACAACGACGGCGATCTCGACATTGTTGCTGCCGGCGTGTACGCGGCCACCGTTTTCCAGAATCAGGCTGGTCAGTTCACGCTGCCACCGGTGAACGCGACAGTCGCCATCAGCAGTACCGGTCTGGCCACAGGCGATCTCGACGGCGACGGCGATCAGGATCTGGCTGTCAGTTCCAGCCTTGTCTTCAGTTCTTCTTATACCGTCAGTGTCCTGCGCAACCAGCTGGTTCCCAACCCCATCCCCTGAGAGGGGCCGCGCCGAACTAAGTAAAATAGCAGCAACCAGAGAACAGGCATTATGCAACAGGCAGCGGGCGGGCGAATGCGCTGGACGGCACGGGAGCTGGAATGGTTGCCGGACAATGGCAATCGCTACGAGATAGTCGATGGAGAATTGCTCGTCACCCGAGCGCCCCACTGGAAGCACCAGGAAGTCAGCCTGCGCCTCGGTGCCGCCCTGGATGCCTGGTCAAGCCGCACCGGTTTGGGACGGGCGGCGGTAGCACCGGGAATCTGCTTCAGCGACGCAGATAACGTGATTCCGGACGTTGTCTGGGTCAGCACCGCCCGCCTGGAAGTTCTGCTCGACGAGGCCGGGCATCTGAGCGGGGCACCGGAACTGGTGGTGGAGGTGGTTTCTCCCGGCTCCCAAAACGAGCGCCGCGACCGGGAACTCAAGCTCAAGCTCTACTCGCTGCGCGGAGTACAGGAATACTGGCTGGTCGATCGCACTTTAGAGCAAATCGAAGTTTATCGGCGAGAAGAAGCGATGTTGAAGCTGACCGGTACGTTCCTGGCGGCTGAAACGCTCACGACTCCCCTGCTGGAGGGGTTTGCCTGTCCGGTTGGTGCTTTGTTTGCCTGAGGGGCAAGTTCAAAATTCGAAGGGTAAAGCACTCTGCGCGGGATCGAGATCGAGCGCCTGATTGGGAGAAACCGGTGTTGTCAGAGAAGTTGTCGTGTGTTCTGCCCTTGAGCAGCTTGTGGCAAGTGTATCTCTTCTTTTAAAACTTTGGCCCTGGGCGGATTGAGATGTACCTGATTTGGGATCTCTCAGTTGTGGATATCCCTTGACCACCGCGACGGATTCTGCTCCCTCGCCTACTGGTAGACCACTCGGCGCTGCTTGCGAATCTGGACATCTTCGCCGCGATGGCGTTGTCCTGCTCCCCGAATGGGGGGTCGGGAGTGAGGAACTTCAGGCGGCTATGATGATGCTCTTTGCTGTACCAGAGCCCGTCTTTCGCTGCCAGTCCTGCAGACGCTGGCTTTTTTTGGTTAGCGGTTTATCTGGAGATTCAGAAAGCTGACACTTAATCAGCGTGCGCAGCGTGCAGCGTCTGGAGAACTGTCAGTCAATCAGCCCTCAACCCCCAGCGATCAGCTCACTGTGTTCGGCACGACCTGGAAATGTTGAGATGGGGCTGTAGAGTGTAGGGTAGGGTGACTGCGCTGGTGGCAGGAGTGGTCCGCCCCGGCAGCCAAAAGTCCCCTCCCTTCCACTGACAGGAGCAGAAGATGTTTCTCCGGCACGGTCTACCTGGCAAGCGCTATGCAGCGGCAACGTCGCTCTACCACACTCGGGGGTGGCTGAGTGTATCGCTCAGTGTGTGTTGGCTTTTAAGCACGGCGGTGCTGCCACCAGTGGCGAGGGCATTGCCCGTGGAGGACGAGGTGGCGGTGCCAATCAGAGGTGCGGGCTTCGTCATCAACGGCAGCAATGTGTATGATTCCTCCGGCCTTTCTGTCAGTGGGGCAGGCGATGTCAATGGCGATGGACTGCCAGATGTGATTGTCGGGGCTTCCGGTGCCTCCCCGAATGGTCAGGCTGCTGCTGGTCGCAGCTACGTAGTCTTTGGCAAGCGCAACGGCCAGCCGGTGGATCTAACTGCCATCGACAGCGGCAGCAGCCCAGACGGTTTCGTCATCAACGGTAGCCAAGCGGGCGATCAATCCGGCCGCTCTGTCAGTGGGGCGGGGGATGTCAACGGCGATGGACTGGCCGATGTGATTGTCGGGGCTCCCTCTGCCGACCTGAATGGTCAAACCTCTGTCGGTCGCAGCTACGTGATCTTCGGCAAGCGCAACCTCAAGCCAGTGCAGTTATCTGCCATTGAAAGCGGCAGCAGCCTGGACGGCTTCGTCATCGACGGCAGCAATGTGAACGATGAAGCTGGCCGCTCTGTCAGTGGGGCAGGCGATGTCAATGGCGACGGACTGGCCGATGTGATTGTCGCAGCTCCCTATGCCTCCCCCAATAGTCAATTCGAGGCTGGTCGCAGCTACGTGGTCTTTGGCAAGCGCAACCTCAAGCCAGTGGAGCTATCTGCCATTGAAAGCGGCAGCAGCCTGGACGGCTTCGTCATCGACGGCAGCAATGTGAACGATGAAGCTGGCCGCTCTGTCAGCAGTGTGGGAGATGTCAACGGCGATGGACTGGCAGACCTCATCGTCGGGGCTTTCCGGGCCTCCCCGAATGGTCAAACCTATGCTGGTAGCAGCTACGTGGTCTTCGGCAAGCGCAATCGTAAAGCAGTGGAGCTATCCGTCATAGAAAGCGGCAGCAGCCCAGACGGCTTCGTCATCAACGGCAGCCAAGCGGACGATTTCTCTGGCTATTCTGTCAGTGGAGCCGGGGATGTCAACGGCGACGGACTGGCAGACCTCATCGTCGGGGCTGAGGGTGCCGACCCGGAAGAGACTGGTCGCAGCTACGTGGTCTTCGGCAAGCGCAACACTCAGCCCGTGGAGCTATCTGCCATCGAAAGCGGCACCAGCCGTGGCGGCTTCGTCATCAACGGCAGCCAGTCATTCGATAGGTCTGGCCGTTCTGTCAGTGGGGCAGGCGATGTCAACGGCGATGGACTGGCTGATGTTATTGTCGGGGCTTTGTACGCCGACCCGAATGGTCAACCCAATGCTGGTCGCAGCTACGTCATCTTTGGCAAGCGCAACCTCAAGCCAGTGGAGTTATCTGCCATCGAAAGCGGCAGCAGCCTAGACGGCTTCGTCATCGACGGCAGCCAAGCGGGCGATGAAGCCAGCGTGGTCAGTGGGGCGGGGGATGTCAATGGTGACGGACTGGCAGACCTCATCGTCGGGGCTCCCTTTGCCGACCCGAATGGTCAAACCTATGCTGGTAGCAGCTACGTGGTCTTCGGCAAGCGCAACCTCAAGCCAGTGGAGCTGGCACAACTGGAAAAGACTGGGTCCTCCCCCTCTCCTTGAGCCGCACCGGAGGATCTGCTAGCTTGCCCAGTTACGGCTCAACTGCTGCTCAAAAAGACAGTTTTGCCACCATTGCCGACAGGGTTTGCCTGTCCGGTGGGTGCGTTGTTTGCTTGATCGTCGGGCTCAAAATTCAAAGGCCAGAGCACTCTGCGCGGGATCGAGATCGAACGCCTGCCACACCAGCGCGTCCAACTGGCGCTCCAGAGCCGCCACAGGACTGCCCAAGGGCAGGCTGTAGATCTGCTGGGCGAGGCCAACCAGTTGCCGGGACTGGGGACGATCCGGCCTGGGGAGGGGAAATTTTTCGACGTACTGACTCATGAAGCGGCGGCGACCGGCGTAGAGCTTGTTGTGGAAGCAGTGGTCGTAGAAGTGGGCGATAAAGCTCGAATTGCCGACTGCGAGTGCCAGCCAGAGTGCATCGCGCTCTGAGGATTTATCGCACCGGAGCCAGTAGCAGTCGCCGTTGACGACGCTGCCGGTCTCGTCGAGCCAGAAGGTGGGCTCCTCGACGATGTCGCGAAAGACGAGTTTAGGCGCAGCCCAACCGTCCGGATCCTGGGGAACCCACAACTCGTACCACTGGCGGTTGGCTGCTAGTAAATAACTGCGGGCGATAAGAATCTGACGATGTTTTTCGAGGTAGCGGGCGGTGCGGGGATAGGCATCGAGGGGAACAGCCACCCGCCGCCCTGCGACGACCTGGTGGGGATAGACGATCTGCCAGGCGGTCTGGGAATTGGCTCGAAAGCGCCCGGCTCCGTGGTGGGTGGCGAGGGGTTTAAGCAGTTCCGGGCGCTCCTCCGGCGGCCATTCCTGCCAGTCGGAGCGGATGAAGACACTGTCGGCACAGGTTTTTACGCCGACGCGAATTTTGCCCAACTCGCCAAAAGTCTTCCAGGTCCGGCTGCGCACTCTAGCGAGCCAGTGCTCAGAGTTGCCGGTCGTCATCCGCCACAGCGCACCGGGGGGATCCGGCGCGAGCGTGCCGTGGCGCACCTCAAAGCGGCGGCCATCCGTCACCTCGACGACGCCATCCAGATTCAGAGCGGCCAGGGGGCTGGCTGCACAGCCGGTAGCCGCTGCGCTCGTCCGGTAGATCGAACTGAAGGGAGTGTCCGCTGTCGTGATCGGGCTGTCTGTTCCTTCGAGGAGCACGACCGCAGGCAGCACCGCCGCCGCAAATAGCTGCGTGTCCCCCAGATCCCAGATCGCCCGCAGTTGAAAGCGCTCGCTCAGGGCGCGGCGCACACTCGCCCCAGCCCGGATGCTCATGAAGCGATTGGAGAGAATCAGCCCGGCAACGCCCGTCGGAGCAAGCAGCCCGGCGATGCCCAGAACGAACGCCTGGTAAAGATCGAGGCGGCCCGTCAACCCGAAGCGCCGGGCCAGGGCACGGGACTGGTCGCTTCCGAGAATCTGGGTGCGGACGTAGGGCGGATTGGCGATCACGATGTCGAAGGGGCCAGCCGCCGTCGGCTTCTCGCTGGCGACATCGAGAAAGCAGGTTCCTTCGACGGTAAGAACAGCCGGGGCGAGGCGTGCCCGCGCCCGCTCGCAGGCGGCTGTGTCCGTCTCGTAGCCGTGGAGTGTCACCCCGGCGGCCTCGGAGCCGAGTTTGGCAAGCAGGCTTACGAGCAACTGGCCGTCGCCCAGTGCCGGATCGAGAATGCGCAGGGGCCGTTTCCGCTCGCCGGGCAGATAGCGGACGATTTGCTCGGCGACAAAGTCGGCAAGTGCTGCCGGGGTGTAGGTCGCTCCCTGTGCTTTGTGAAAATCCGGTGACTGGAAGCGGCCCCCCACGCGCTACTTGCCCAGGAGCCGTTCGCGCAGCCTGTGGATCTTGTCTCGAAATTCGGCGGCCTTCTCGAATTCGAGCTTGCGGGCGGCATCTTTCATCTGGATTTCAAGCTGGGTAATCAACTCCGGAATGTCGGCCAGATCGAGGTTGGCAGGGGCGGCCACCGCCGCTTCGAGTTCCTGCTGGCCCAGGCGGCGCGAGACAGCCAGGTAGTCGAGGATGCTGTTGGTATCGAGGCGCTTGACGATGGGCTGGGGGGTGAGACCGTGGGCCTCGTTGTAAGCCTGCTGGATGCGGCGGCGGCGCTCGGTTTCGAAGATCGCCTTTTCCATCGAGTCGGTGAGCCGGTCGGCGTACATGATCACCTGGCCGCGCACGTGGCGGGCGGCTCGACCGATCGTCTGGATGAGCGAGCGCTCGGCGCGGAGGAAGCCTTCTTTGTCGGCGTCGAGGATGGCCACCAGCGACACCTCCGGCAGGTCGAGCCCTTCGCGCAGCAGGTTGACGCCGATGAGCACGTCGAAGTCGCCCTGGCGCAGCGCCTGGAGAATCTCGATGCGCTCGATGGCTTGAATTTCAGAGTGCAGGTAGCGCACCCGCACCCCCCGCTCTTGAAAGTACTCGGTCAGATCCTCGGCCATGCGCTTGGTGAGGGTAGTGACCAGCACCCGCTCGCGCCGCTCGACGCGCAGTTGAATTTCGTGCAGCAGATCGTCTACCTGGCCTGCGACGGGCCGCACGAAGACCTCGGGGTCGAGCACGCCGGTGGGCCGGATAATCTGCTCGGCGATATGTTTGCCGCTGAGCCGGTTGGTCCCCGGGTCGATCGTGCCCCCGGACTGTTCGACTTCCCAATCGCCGGGGGTGGCGGAGACGAAGATCGCCTGTCGGGCCTTTGACCAGAATTCGGGAGCCTTGAGGGGCCGGTTGTCGGCGGCGGAGGGCAGGCGAAAGCCGTGGTCGATGAGCACCTTCTTGCGCTGGGCGTCGCCGTTGTACATGCCGCGAATCTGGGGAACGGTGACGTGCGACTCATCGACGACCAGAAGCCAGTCGTCCGGAAAATAATCGACCAGGCAGGAGGGCGGATCGCCCGCCCGGCGTCCGGCCAGGTGGCGCGAGTAATTTTCGACGCCGTTGCAGTAGCCTACCTCGCGCAGCATCTCGAGGTCGTAGCGGGTGCGCTGGCGCAGGCGCTGAGCTTCCAGCAGTTTGTTTTCGCCCTCCAGTTCGGCGATGCGCGCCTCCAGTTCTTGCTCGATGGCGATGCAGGCTTGTTCGAGCTGCTCTTCGGGGGTGACAAAGTGCTTGGCCGGATAGATGTTGAGGCTGTTGACCGAGCGCAACACTTCGCCTGTCACCGGGTCGATCCAGCGCACCGCCTCGATCTCGTCGCCAAAAAATTCGACGCGCACCACCCGGTCCTCGTAGGCAGGGCCGATTTCGAGGACGTCGCCCTTGACGCGAAAGCGGCCCCGGCCCAGTTCGACGTCGTTGCGCTCGTACTGCACGGTGACAAGCTGCCGCAGGATCTCGCGCTGATCGACGCTCGCTCCGACTTTGAGCGGAATCGCCGCTTTTAAGTATTCTTCGGGCATCCCCAGGCCATAGATGCAACTGACTGAGGCGACGACGATCACATCGCGCCGCTCGAAGAGCGAACGGGTGGCCGAGTGGCGCAGCATGTCGATCTCGTCGTTGATGCTGGCGGTTTTTTCGATGTAGGTGTCAGTCTGAGGAATGTACGCCTCGGGCTGATAGTAGTCGTAGTAGGAGACAAAATATTCGACGGCGTTGTCAGCAAAAAATTCGCGCAGCTCGTTGCACAGTTGAGCGGCGAGAGTTTTGTTGTGGGCGAGCACCAGCGTCGGTTTTCCAACTTTTTCGATCACGTTGGCGATCGTGAAGGTCTTGCCGGTGCCCGTCGCCCCCAGCAAGGTCTGGTAGCGCACCCCCGACTGCACGCCGGCGGTCAACTTCGCAATCGCCTGGGGCTGATCGCCGGTGGGCTGATAGGGAGCGGAGACTCGAAATTGATCGTCTGCCATATGTGTCCAAAAGTTCACATCACCTGGCTATTGTAGCCGATGGTGGGCCAGGGCGGTGGCGATTGAGCGGGATCGTTTCGCGGCGGTCGTGCTTCATGTTAACGTTTTGGGTGCTGAATTTTCCAACGGACGTTAAAGCCGGTATGAGCAATGTCCTGGACCGCCTTTTCCAGCAGGCGGTGCGCAAGTTAAAAAGCAGGGGCTACAAGGTCGAAGCAGACAGCAGCAATTCTCCCTACTACATTGTCTTGCGCTCGAACGGCTTTCCGGTCGATTCACCGTCGGGAAACTGGCAATTTTCAAAGATGGATGTGATTCGTTTCTCCGAGCAAGAACCTTAGCGGGCTGAAGGTTTCCAGGTGCTATTGTTGATGACAACTGGCCCTGTTACGCTGCGATGCCCAAAGATGCGATCGGTATTTTGATTGACCTGGCCCGCCGGGGGGAGATCGATCCCTGGGACATCGATGTGGTGCAGCTAACCGATCGCTTTTTGCATTCTTTGAGCCGCCTCGACAGCGCCGATCTGCCCCGTTCCGGCCAGGCGATTTTTTATGCGTCGGTGCTGGTGCATATGAAGGCGGAGATCCTCGAAGGCCGGATGCTCGAACCGTCCCCTCTCGAAGCGGATCTAGACGAAAGCGATCTCACTGCCGCCGGGTTGCCGGGGGTCGCCCTGGAGCGGTTGATCCGGCGCAGGCCGGCGGTACCGGCGATCGTCGAGCGGCCCCTCACCCTCAACGACCTCATCGCCCACCTGCGGGAGGTCGAGCAGATCGAGCGGCGGTCTGCCCGCGAACGGCCCAGCGAGCGCCGCACCCTCATCAAGGGGCCGCCGGTGCGCACGATGGCCGAAGTCGAGCACCTCGCCCACCAAGAAGACCTCGAAGCGCTCGTCAGCGAACTGTGGCAGGTGCTCACCAGCCGGGGTGTAAGAGCGTTTGAAGTTTTGCTAGAACACTATCGAGACCGGGTCGGGGCTTTTTTGGGCCTGTTGTTTCTTGCCCACCGCGACCGGGTCGTGCTCGAGCAGGCCGAATTTTACAGAGATATCGAGATCTATGCAGTCAACCAGCCTGAAGACGCGCCTGGAGGCGGTGCTCTACCTCAAAGCCCGCCCGCTCAACCTTGAGCAATTGAGCCGCTACGCCGAGTGCAGCAAGGACGACTGCCGCGAGGCGCTGCTCGAATTACTCGACGACTACGCCCGGCGCGACAGCGCCCTCGAAATTGCCGATACCGCCGGGGGCTACGCCCTGCAGCTGCGTCCGCCGCTGCAAGATCTCATTCAGCGGCTGGTGCCGACGGATATCGGTATCGGTGCCCAGCGCACCCTGGCGCTCATCGCCCTCAAAGGACCATTGCCCCAGAGCGAACTGGTCGAGTTGCGCGGTTCCGGTGCCTACGATCAGGTGCGCGACCTGGTGCAGAAGGGTTTTATCTCGCGCCAGGTAGAGGGGCGTTCTTATAAGCTGCGGGTGACCGAGAAGTTTTACCAGTACTTTGCCATCGAAGACGTGCAGGATCTGGTGAGGTAAGACCGCGATGGATCTGCAGAATCGACGCACCAACTTGCTTTTGCTCACGGTTCTTTTGCTCACGGCGATGCTGGTGGCTGGGGTGATGGTGCTTATCTTCCAGGAGCGCCAGTCGCCCGGCCCGGTCAAGAGTGCGCAGTCGGGCAGCCTCAAGGTGCAGACGATTCAAAAATGGCTCCGCCAACTGCCCGATCAGGTGCAGCTCGAAAAGGCGCGCACCCTCGCTGCCGGCGGCCAGAGCGCGGATTTGCTGGCGGCGGTGGGCCAGCTCAGTGCTGTAGGCCGCGAGTCACCGGTCTACCTCGAAGCCCAACAAAAGATGCGCCTCTGGAACCGCCAGGTGCTCGAAAAGGCGCGCAAGGAAGCCGAAAGTCCCTCGCCGCGCGCACTGCAGGCAGCGATTGCTCTGGCTGTGCGGATTCCGGCTGCCACCCCCGGCTACGAGCAGGCCCAGGCTCAGGCGCGGCAGTGGCAGCAGGCTCTCAACAGCGCCACCGCCGTTGCCACTGCTGCACCGCCCGCCCCCCCGCCGCTTATTTCTGCTCCTTCTCCCCAGGGCCGCCCCGCTCCGAGAAGCCAGCCAGCCCCTTCGCTCAAAGAAAGCGATCTCGAAGATGAACAGCTCGTCGATGGTGTCACCCTCAGTGCCATCAGGGTGCGCGTGCTGCAGAGCGGTGAATTTCGGATCACCGCCCAACTGGCCAACAACTCCACCCAGCGCTACGTTTTTTTGCCAGGGTTTATCAAACTCACCGACGGCAACAACACCGATATGAGTGCAAAAATTAAACTGAGCAGCCCCGACGGGATCGTCGATCCTGAGGGCGTCGTGCGCCTGACAATCATCGGTCAGGGGGGCTGGCAGCCGCCCTATCGCCTGGCAATCAACGAGATGAGACCGATCACAGGCCAGCCGCGCAACTTTAATTTGCTCATCGCGCCCTGATGGCCAAACGGTTTCAATGGTAAAATCCTGATGTTTTGTCAAGTGGATTTTCCATGGTGCAAAATCCGGGCGATGGGCCTATCCGCGTTGGGGTGATCGGCGTGGGTAACATGGGTCAGCACCACACCCGTGTGCTGAGCCTGCTCAAAGATGTCGTCCTCGTCGGGATCGCCGACACCAACGAAGATCGCGGCCTCGACATTGCCAGCAAGTACCGCGTGCGCTACTTCAAGGATTACCGCGAACTGATTGGCCACGTCCAGGCGGTCTGCATCGCCGTACCGACCCGGCTACATTATCTGGTCGGCCAGGACTGCCTGAAGCAAGGTGTGCATATTCTGATCGAAAAGCCGATTGCAGCGGACATCACCGAGGCCGAACAACTCGTCAATCTCGCCGCCCAGAACGGTTGCATTCTTCAGGTGGGCCATATCGAGCGGTTCAACCCGGCTTTTCGTGAGCTGCGCAACGTGCTCAAAAACGAAGAGTTGCTGGCCTTCGAGGCCCATCGGATGAGTCCCTATTCGTCGCGGGCCAACGATGTCTCCGTCGTCTTCGATCTGATGATCCACGACATCGACCTGTTGCTTGAGCTGGTACCGCATCCGGTAGCGAGGATGACCGCCGCCGGCAACAACCGCGCTTCCCACATGGGTTATCTCGACTACGTGACAGCCACGGTGGTCTTCACCAACGGCACGGTGGCGAGCCTTACAGCGAGCAAAGTCACCCACAGCAAAATCCGTACCCTGTCCGCCCACTGCAAAAATTGCCTGGTGGAGGCCGATTTTTTGAGCAACAAAGTGCGCCGCCACCGCCCGCCCGATTCGGACTACACCACCGAGTACGGCCAGGTGCTCTACCGCCAGGCCGGGATCATCGAGGAGGTGCAGACCAGCAACATCGAGCCCCTCAGCGCCGAGCTGGAGCACTTTATCTTCTGCGTGCGCGGCGGCAATCAGCCTTCGGTGGGCGGCGAGCAGGCGCTCAAGGCATTGCGGCTGGCCGCCGACATCGAACAGATGGCCCTCGACGGCAAGACGTGGTACGGTAGCGACCCGGACCTTGGGGATATTCTCTCTTGATTCCAATTCTTGATCTGTCCCGGCAAACCGCAGCACTCCTCCCTCAAATCGAAGCTCTCTGGCGCGAGATTACCACCAGCGGCAGCTTTGTCCTGGGCCGGCACGGCAGAGCCCTCGAAGCAGAGATTGCCGCCCTCAGCGGCACCCGCTTCGCCCTGGGCGTCGCCTCCGGCACCGACGCGCTGCATCTGGTGCTGCGCGCCCTGGGTCTGGGGCCGGGCGACGAGGTGATCACGACGCCCTTTAGCTTTATTGCCACCGCCGAAGCGATCTCCTACTGCGGCGCGACGCCGGTCTTCGTCGATATCGACCCGGCCACCTTCAACATCGATCCGGCGCGCATCGAGGAGCGGATCACCCCGCGCACGCGGGCGGTTCTGCCGGTGCATCTATTTGGCCAGGCCGCCGATCTGGAACCCATCCTGGCGGTGGCCGAGCCCCATGGCCTCGCCGTCGTCGAGGACTGCGCCCAGGCGATCGGCACGCTCTACAGGGGCCAGCCGGTGGGTTCTTTTGGGGTGGCGGGCTGTCTGAGCTTTTATCCGACCAAGAACCTCGGTGCCTTCGGCGACGGCGGCATGGTCGTCACCTCCAATCCAGAATTGGCCCACCGGATCGCCTCGCTGCGCGTCCACGGCTCCCACGAGCGCTACTACCACGACGAGGTGGGCTACTGTTCGCGCCTCGACGAGTTGCAGGCGGCGGTCCTGAGAGTCAAACTGCCCCACCTGGAGCAGTGGAACCTGCGCCGCGCCCAGATCGCCGATCGCTACGACGCGCTTCTGGCCGATCTGCCCCTCATTACCCCCGCCCGCGCCGCTTACTCGACCCATACTTTTCACCAGTACACTGTCCGCACCGATGCCCGCGAGCGGGTGCTCGCTCTTTTGCGCGAGTGGCAGATTGGCTCGGGCGTCTATTATCCGGTGCCGTTGCATCTTCAAAAAGCCTACGCCCACCTGGGCTACCGGCCCGGCGATCTGCCCAATGCCGAAAAAGTGGCCGCCGAGGTCTTCTCGCTGCCGATGTATCCCGAATTGGACGACGAGCAGATCGATCAGGTAGCAGCCGCTCTCGCTGGGGCAACGGCGGCGGTCAAAGTCTGATTACTTGTTGCTGATAAAGTCGTTGGGATTGAGGGTATCGAGAAAGTCGCGGAACGCTTCGCGCTCGGCCTCGTCGGCTTCTTGATCGACGGGAATCGACGCTTCGGCGATCACTTCTTCCATCGCCCATATAGGCGTCGCCGTGCGCAGGGCGAGGGCGATCGCGTCGCTGGGCCGCGAGTCGATCTCTTTGCGCAGTTTGCCCCGGCGCGTCGTAATGATCGCGTAGAAGGTGTTGTTTTGCAGGGAATGGATGACAATTTTCTCGACGTGCAGATCCCATTCCTTGCACAGTCCGGCCATCAGGTCGTGGGTCATCGGGCGCGGCGATTTTTGACCTTCGAGGGCCTGCAAAATGGCATTTGCCTCGGCTTTGCCGATCCAGATGGGCAGGGCGCGGCGGTCGTGCAGGTCGCGGAGGATAACGATCGGCAGGCGGCTCGCCGCATCGAGGGCAATCGCTGCAACCTTCATCTCTACCGCCATAGGGCACCCCGCACGCTTCGAGAACTGATGCTATTTTGCGCCTGATCCTACCTGATCCGCCAGTGGCTTTGCCAACCGGATCGGCGTGTATTTTTGTCGTCCGAACAGGGGGAGGGCTGTGGCAAGCTGGCCCAGTCGCGGTAAACTTAATTGACCTATCTGCATCCGCCTTTTTTCGCGGGACCGCGCCCGCATCCGCTGCACCCTACAGGCTTCGCGCTCATGCATCCATCTTTGAGTCGTTTGACGATTGCTCAGGCTACCCTCACGGCGCTGGTGGCAGGCCAATGCCTTGTCATCCCCTCCGTGCTCGCCCAGGAGAGCAATCCTACTGCTACCCCCCCGGCGACAACCGCTGCTCCCACTCCCCCAGCGGCTTCCGGCGGATCGCCCTTTGGTCAGACCAATCCCGCCGCTTCGCCCTTCGGGCAGGTCCAGTCCAGCCCGGCTCCGAGCACCGGCGGTGAGCCGGCTGCCGACCAGGCGGGCAGCAAGTCCACCGAGCCCCAGGTACTGGTGGCGGAGGTGCGGGTTGTGGCCACCAAGGGCCAACTCGGCCAGTCGCTCGAAGAGCGGGTCTACGACGCGATTCGCACCCGGCCCGGCCAGACGACGACGCGCTCGCAGCTGCAGCAGGACATCAACGCCGTCTTTGCCACCGGCTACTTCGCCGATGTCAAGGCCACCCCCGAGGATACGCCCCTCGGCGTGCGGGTTACCTTCGACGTTTCGCCCAACCCGATCCTCGAAGGGGTGAGTGCCGAGGGAGCGACGCTGTTACCCAAGCAGGTAGTCGAGGACACCTTCAAGCCCCAGGTGGGCCAGACGCTCAACTTCGGTGAACTGCAGCGCGGCGTCAAGTCGATCGAAGAATGGTACGCCGAGCGCGGCTACGTGCTTGCCAAGGTAGCGGACGTTCAATCGACCCCCGACGGCAAGGTCAAGCTCGTCGTCACCGAGGGCGTCATCGAAGATATCCGGGTCAAGGGCAACACCCGCACCCGCGACTTTATCGTTACCCGCGAGGTCGGCCTCAAGCCCGGCGATGTCTTTAACCGCAACGCCATCCAGCGCGACCTGCAGCGGGTCTATGGGCTGAGCATCTTCAAAGATGTCTCCCTCGATCTGGCCCAGGGCCAGGATCCGCAAAAAGTCGTCGTCAACGTCAAAGTCGAAGAAAAAAGCACCGGCTCGATCGCTGCGGGCGCGGGCGTCAACTCGGCCTACGGCTTTTTTGGCACGCTGTCTTTACAAGAAGCGAACCTGGGGGGCAACAACCAGAAGGCCGGCCTCGATGTGCAGGGCGGCGGCCAGATTTTGCTTTTTAACCTGAGCTTTACCGACCCCTGGATCGCAGGCGATCCGAACCGCACCTCCTATACGGCCAACCTCTTCAACCGCCAGCAATTTAGCTACGTCTTCAACGGCGGCGGCGTCGGCGTTCTCAACCCCAGGACAGGCTTCATCGAGACCCCCCGCGAGAACCGGCTGGGCCTGGGCCTCGTCTTTGGTCGGCCCCTCGAAAACGGCTGGCGCGCCTCGGCGGGCACCCGCTTTGAAACGGTCCAGTTGCGGGACTACCTGGGCCGCGCCTACACCGTCGATAACCAGGGCAACCCGCTCACCGTCAGCGGCACCGGCACCGACAAGCTCTTTTTCTTGCAGGGGGCATTGGTGCGCGACACCCGCGACAACCCCAACACGCCGCGCTCCGGCTCGGTGTTGCGCGGGTCGCTCGACCAGTCGGTGGGTCTGTTGGGCGACGCCTTTTTTACCCGGCCCACGGTTTCCTATAGCCAGTACATTCCGGTAGACGTCCTGCCCTGGGGCAAGGGCAAGCAGGTGCTCGCCTTCAACAGTTCGATCGGCACCGTCTTTGGTAGCCTGCCTCCTTACGAAGCGTTCACCCTGGGCGGCGGCAACTCGGTGCGCGGCTACTACGAGGGCAGCCTCGGCACCGGTCGCAGCTATATGATCAACTCCGTCGAGCTGCGCGCTCCGATCTTCGATCCGGTAGGAGCGGCGCTGTTTATCGACTACGGCGATACGATCGGCTCCCAGGCTTCGGTGCTCGGTGCCCCCGGACTGGTGCGCGGCAAACCTGGCGGCGGCCTGGGTTACGGCATCGGCCTGCGCATCCAGTCGCCCCTTGGTCCCCTGCGCATCGACTTTGCCGCCAACACCCAGGGTCTGCCCAGCCAGGTCCACTTTGGGCTCGGAGAAAAGTTTTAGTGGGCAGTACCTTCAGCGCTGCTGCCCTGGCTGAACTGGTCGGCGGCAGGCTGATCGGCGACCCGGATCGGCTGGTGAGCGGTGCCCGACCGCCGGAGGAAGCCGAAGCGAGCGATCTTACCTTTGCCCTCGATCCGCCGGCGCGGCGGCTACTGGAGGGCACACGGGCCGGTGTGGCCGTCACGCCCCAGATCTGGCCGCTCGATCACCTCACTCAGATCGTCGTCGAGAATCCCCGGTTGGCGATGGCGCGGCTGCTGGGGCACATGTTCCCGCAGCCGATCGCCCTGCCGCCGGTGGGCATCGATCCGGCGGCGGTGGTCCATCCGAGTGCGCTGATCGACTCGACAGCCACGGTGGCGGCTCTCGTCTACGTCGGTCCCCAGGCCCGCATCGGTGCTGGCACCTACCTGTATCCGGGCGTCTACGTCGGCTCGGGGGTAGTGGTGGGCAGCAATTGTCTCATCTATCCCAACGTCGTGCTGATGGACGGCGTCTGTCTGGGCGACCGGGTCATCGTCCACGCGGGCAGTGTCCTGGGTTCCGACGGCTACGGCTTTGTACCGACACCCGAGGGCCATCTCAAGGTGCCCCAGGTCGGGACGGTGGTGGTGGGCGACGACGTCGAACTTGGAGCCAACGTCGCAATTGATCGAGCGACGATGGGGTTTACCTGCATCGGGACCGGCACCAAAATCGACAACCTCGTGCATATCGGCCACAACGATCAGGTGGGCCGCCACTGCCTGATCGTCTCGCAGGTGGGGCTGGCCGGTTCGGTGAAGGTGGGTGACCGCACGGTGATCGCCGGACAGGCCGGGGTAGCCAACCAGACGACGATCGGGGCGGACTGCCTGGTCTTGGCCCGCTCTGGAGTGACCAAGGATCTGCCGGATCACTCGAAGGTGTCGGGCTTTCCGGCACAGGAACACAAGCAGGAACTGCGCCAGCAGGCGGCGCGCTCGAATCTGCCCCAGATCTTTGAGCAGTTGCGCCAGTTGCAGCAGCGCGTCCAGCAGCTCGAAAAAGAGATGGGGAGGCTCTGATTGTGCAGTACACCCTCGCTCGCCCCGTCGAGTTGGTCGGGACGACCCTGCACCGGGGGCTGGCGGTGCGCCTCGCTCTTTTTGCAGCTCCCGCCGGCACTGGCCGCCGCTTCGTGCGCAGCGATCTAGACGGTGAACCGACTATCCCGGCGGTGGCCCGCTTCTTTCGTCCCAGTGCCCTCTCGACCACCCTTGAGCGCGAGGATGGTGCAAGTATCCAGACCGTCGAGCACCTGCTCGCCGCCCTCTACGGCCTGGGGATCGACGACTGCCGGATCGTCGTCGATGGGCCGGAGTTGCCAATTCTCGACGGTTCGGCCCGCCCCTATCTTGAGGCGATCGAGCGTGCCGGGTTGCTCGCAGCCTCCGTGCCCCGGCCCACCTACCGCATCGCTGCGCCCGTCACCGTCTACGAGCGCGACGCCTTCGTCTCGGCTGTGCCTACGAGCGAGGCGGGACTGCGCCTGAGCTACGGCATCGATTTTCCGGCTCCCATCGGCCAGCAGTGGTTCAGTCTCCTGCTTACCCCTGAGAGCTTTGCCCGCGAGGTGGCCCCGGCCCGCACCTTTACGATGCGCTCGCAGATCCAGCAACTGCTCGATCGGGGTCTCATCCAGGGGGGCAGTCTCGCCTGTGCCCTGGTGGCCGATACCGACGGTTGGATCGAGCCGCCCGCCTGGCCCGACGAACCGGCCCGCCACAAACTGCTCGACCTGCTGGGGGATCTGAGCCTCACAGGCGTCGCGCTGAGCGGCCATGTGATCGCCTACAAGGCCGGTCACGCCCTGCACGGCCAGCTG
Organism: Gloeobacter kilaueensis JS1; assembly: GCF_000484535.1. Lineage (NCBI taxonomy): Bacteria > Bacillati > Cyanobacteriota > Cyanophyceae > Gloeobacterales > Gloeobacteraceae > Gloeobacter > Gloeobacter kilaueensis. Next base: position 2,451,216 of record NC_022600.1, read on the forward strand.
GCCCACCGCCTGTTCGAGGCTAGCCAGTCCCATTTTTCGCTTCTAGATGTCGCCCGATGACCACCGAGAACGTCGTACTGCAAAACGTCGAAATTCAGCAGCTGCTCGCCCACCGCTATCCTTTTTTGCTGGTGGACCGCGTGATTGCCTACGAGCCGGGCAAGCGGGCCGTCGGCCTCAAAAACGTCACCTTCAACGAACCGCACTTCCAGGGCCACTTTCCTGGGCGGCCCCTGATGCCGGGCGTACTGCTCATCGAGGCGATGGCCCAGGTGGGCGGCATCGTCTGTGCCCAACTGCCCGAAGCCAATGGCCGCATTCCGCTTTTAGTCGGCGTCGAGAAGGCCCGCTTCCGGGGCCAGGTGATACCGGGCGATCAGGTGATCATCACCGCCGAGGATCTGCGCACCCGCATGAAGCGCTTCGGCATCATGCAAACCCGCTCCGAGGTCGGTGGCAAACTGGTAGCGCAGGCAGAGATCATGTTTTCCCTGGTAGATTGAGTCCAGATGTCTTGCTCATGCCACAATCATCAAAGTCATGAACCCAACCGCTCTGAGGACGCCTTTGATTCATCCCACCGCTGTCGTTGACCCACGGGCAGAACTCGATTCCACTGTGCAGGTCGGGGCGTTCGCGGTGATCGGTGAGCATGTACGCATCGGACCCAACACGATCGTCGGCCCCCATGTGGTGATCGATGGTTGGACGCAAATCGGAGCAGACAACGAAATCTACAACGGTGCGACGATCGGAACCCCGCCTCAAGATCTCAAGTACAAGGGTGAACCCTCCTGCGTGCGCATCGGCGACGGCAACCGCATCCGCGAATTTGTGACGATCAACCGGGGCACCGTCACCGACGAAGGCAACGAGACGGTCCTGGGCAACCACAATCTGCTGATGGCCTACGTCCATGTCGGCCATAACTGTGTGATCGGCAACAACGTCATCATCACCAACACCGTCGCCCTGGCCGGGCACATCCATATCGAATCGCAGGCGCGCATCGGAGGGATGGTGGGCCTCCACCAGTTCGTCCACGTCGGCAGGCTGGCGATGATCGGGGCGATGGCCCGCATCGACCGCGACGTGCCGCCTTTTACCCTGGTCGAGGGCCATCCGGGGCGCGTCCGGGGGCTCAACTGGGTCGGCCTTGAGCGCGCCGGGATCTCAGACGCCGCCGGGCACGACCGCGAGAGCTACCGCCTGCTCAGACAGGCGTACAAGTTGCTCTACCGCAACGGTTTTCCGCTCGAAAAAGCCCTGCAGGAGGTGCAGAGTCTGGCGGGCAATCCCTACATCGACCATCTGCTCACGTTCTTGCAGCATTCGGCAGGCTCCCCCGCCCGCCGGGGGCCGACTCCGGCGGCCCGCCGGCGCACTGTGGGCGAAGACAGTTAACCCGATGGCCTCCCAGCGCCTGTTTATCAGTACCGGCGAGGTCTCAGGCGACCTGCACGGCAGCTTTTTGATCCAGGCGCTGCGCGAGCGCCGTCCGGAGCTTGAGATCGAAGCCCTGGGCGGCCAGCGGATGGCCGCCCTCGGGGTGCCGATGCTGGGCGATACGATGACGCTCTCCTCGATCGGCGTGGTCGAAGCGATTCCTTATATCCTGCCTACCCTGCGCATCCAGAACCGCCTCAAGTCTTTTTTTGATCGCTACAGGCCGGATCTGGTCGTGCTCATCGACTACATCGGTGCCAATGTCCGCGTCGGGCGGCTCGCCCGCAAGCTGGGCATCCCAGTGGTCTATTACATCGCTCCCCAGGAGTGGGTCTGGAGTACCTTCCGGGGTGATACGGCCCGGATCGTTACCTTCAGCGATCTCATTCTCGCTATCTTTCCGGAGGAAGCCCGCTACTACGAGCGCCACGGCGGCAACGTGCGCTGGATTGGCCACCCGCTCATCGATATCGCCCAGGCCCGGACCAGCCGGGCCGCCTTTCGCGAGTTGATGCAGACGCCCGAAGCGAGCCCGGCAGTGGTGCTTGCCCCGGCCTCGCGCTCCCAGGAGTTGCAGCACCTGATGCCGTTGTTGTTCGAGACCGCCAGGGCGATCGAGCACACCCTCCCGGCAGTGCGCTTCTGGATCTCCGCCTCCACCCCCCGCTTTCGAGAGGCGATCGAACAGGCTGCTGCCGCTTCTGGAATCGCTTTTCAGTTCGTACCGGAGGGCCGCAACTATGACGCCCTCGCCGCCGCCGACCTGCTCCTCACCAAGTCCGGCACCGTCAACTTAGAAGCGGCCCTGCTCGATCTGCCCCAGGTGGTCGCCTACCGCGTCGATCCGCGCACGATCTGGGTGGCGCGCAACTTGATGGGCTTCAAGATTCCTTTTATGTGCCCGGTCAATCTCGTGGACATGTCGCCCATCGTGCCCGAATTTTTGCAGGAAAAGGCGACGGTCGAGGCACTCACCGCCGCCAGCCTCGAATTGCTCACCAATCCCCAGGCTGCCGCTCGAATGCGCTCAGAGTACGCTCGCATCCGCGCCCTGCTCGGCGATGCGGGGGTCGTCGATCGCGCCGCCGATGCCATCCTCGAAATGCTCGACAAGCGCGGCTGATGCTGACCAGGTAGACAAAGCTGAAACCGTCCCCACCCCTCCACACCCCCCCTGCCCCCGCTCTCCTCCTCCTGCCCCCCGAATGGGGGGCTGCCCCGCCGGGCAGAGGAGAAGAGATACGGTATTGAGAGTCAAGCAGCCTCCTCCTTTCTTCTCTTCCTCCGCCCTACTGCAAGCAAACCAACCTGCCGTGCTCTGCATCGAAAGGCGTGTCTGTTTTCACAACCGCCCAGGCAATGTGTAAGAGTTTGCGAGCCGCAGCGCAAAGCGCTACCTTTGCCGGTTTACCGGCTGCTCGTAGCCGCTGGTAAAAGCTTTTAATCTGCTGATTGCAGCGGATCGCACTCAAGCTCGCCATATACAGCGCCGTGCGTAAGCGGGCATTGCCTGCATGGCCGATGCGCTCTGGTCTATGAAGGCTGGTGCCGCTACGGTGGGAGCGGGGAGCGAGACCCGCGTAGGCCACCGCCGCTTCCACCGTTGCACAGCAGCCGAAGTTGAGGGTACTCACCAACACCCACCCAGCGGTGACAGACCCAATGCCTTTGATAGTGCGCAGCTTGGTTGCAGCTTGATGCCAAAGCGAGTCTTGGGCGAGCAGCGCTTCTAGCTGAGCTTCCATCTGCGCAATCTGCTCATCGAAGGTGTGGCTCAACTGCTCCAGACTCGCTTGTACCGCCGCCACCACCAACGGAAATTGCCGCAGAGCGTGCAACTGGTTGTGCAGTTGTTGGCGTTGCTGCAGCAAGGCATCGCGATGCTGCAGGCGCTGTTGGAGTTGGTAATAAATCTCAGGCGGCGGCTGCCAAAGACCAGGTTGCAGGGCGGCAGCGAGTTGGGCAAGCGTCTGGGCATCAAGCGCATCGCTTTTGGAACGCTTGAGCAGTGCCCTGGCAAAGTAATGAGACTGAGCGGGGTTGACCACACTGACGGCAAAACCTTTGAGCGCCAGAAATGTGGCCAGTCGCATCCAGTAGGAGCCTGTGGCTTCGATGACCACTAACACCTCAGCGGCGGTGGGACAGACGGCGAGTAAGCGTTCGGCCAATTGGCAGTGTCCTTCGGGGGTTTGGGGCAGTGTGATGGCAGCGGTAGGCTTTGCGTGGGTGAGCAGCCAGGCGGCAGTGACAGTGAGTGCCGCCACATCAATACCGACAAATAGCTGATAGTCGTTTTGTGAACCGTCTCGCTGCATGAGTGTCTCCAGTTGAAGCTTCAGAGGAGGTAGGCAAGTTCCGCAGGACGGCAAAAGTCTAGCCTCGTGATACGTGGTCAGTGCCACTCGATACGGTTCAGCTTTGCCGGTCCTTGATAGCGGGGGACAATCTCTTCCACGCGGTCAAAGCCGCAAGGGGGGGCACAGTCCTCACCGCTACCTTGGAACCAATAGCAATATACGAGGGGGGGTTCACTGTAACTGGGCTGCAGGTGGGATGGGTGAAGTCGGTTGCAGATTTGTCTTATTTTTCTTCTGGGACGTAGGGCTGCTTTGATCTGACGTTTAATCACCTCCAGCTACTTGGTCGATCAAAGGGCGACAATCTGCCGGATACACTGAAAGTCAACGCGCTTCTTGATCAAGAATGAATGCCTTCAAACCCGGTTCTCCACTACCGCTGGCAAACCCCTCTTTGCCAACGATGTACGATTTACCAAGCGAGAACCCCGAGGAACCCGGTTTGCCCGACCAGTTCCACGACTGGCAGCCCCAACTGCTCAGCCAGACCTTTCGACCCCTGGCTGTGCCCATCGAGCAGGTGCTTACCGCCGCTGATTTGAATATCTACTACGATCCGAACAATCCCAAGTACTACAAGCGCCCGGACTGGTTTGCAGTGGTGAGTGTCCCCCGCTTCGTCGAGGGCGGCAGGCTCAGCTATGTGCGCTGGCAGGAAGGGCGCTCGCCCCTCGTCGTCGTCGAACTGCTCTCACCGAACACGATCGAAGAAGACCAGGGGCTGACGCTGCGCGGCCAGCAACCGCCCTCGAAGTGGGAAGTGTACGAGCAGATATTGCAGGTGCCCTACTACGTGCTCTTCGACCGGGTAGACGACACACTCCAGATATTTCGTCTGGAAGCGGGGCTTTATAGAGAGCAGTCCGAGAGTCGTCTGTGGATAGAGGAGCTGCAGATCGGTTTGGGTTTGTGGAGGGGAAGGTTTGCCGACTGGGAGCGGCAGTGGCTGCGGTGGTACGACAGTGAGGGGCAGTGGATTCCCAGCGAGCAAGAGAGAGTTGCTCTGGAGCGGCAACGGGCTGAATCGGCGGAGCAGCGCGCCCAGTTGGCCGAGCGACGGGCCCAGGCGCTTGCCCAGAAGCTCAAAGAAGTGGGGATCGATCCAGACAGTCTTTAGCGTTCGGGTCGCGCCATCACCAGGATCTCGGTGTGGATGCGCGTGCCTTGGCCGGGGGCGGTGTGCAGGGTGCTGTGGGCCTGGGCACCGACAATCTCGACCCGGCGCAAGTAGCGCTCTAACGAAAAGATGCCGGAGTGGGGACGGCGGTCCTGGGCAGTCTGCACGTCGAAGCCGGGGCCGTTGTCGCGCACTTCGAGGGTGTAGCGGATGAACTGGTTCTGGCGCACCCCACTGAAGATGATGTCGGCGCGCACCTGCTCGTTGTCGAGGCGGGCGTACTTGATCACGTTCCAGCTCAATTCTGAAAGAACCTGATAGAGCGTCGCGGCGATGCGGCGGTCGCGGGCGCTCTCGGCCAGGTTAAAAGCGAGCGCTTCCCAATCGGCGGCTTCGAGAAGCTCACCTTCCCAGAACCACTGAAAGTGCGACTCGACGCCGCGCCGGTTTAACCGGTCGCAGATGGGCTCGATCGCATCGACAAACGTCTGGCCACGGGCGAACTTGTCCTCGGTGCCGTTGCGCAGTACCCGCAGCTCGTCCTCGACTTCCTGGCAGCGCTCCATCGCCTCCGCCAGCCGCCAGGCGTAGTGACCAGCCTCCGGCTCGTCGGAATTTTCCAATTCATCGATGATTTCGCGCAGAAGTCCCTGGGCGCTCATGATGCTCTGCTGGGCCGTATTGTGCAATTCTGAACTGAATTCGGCCCGGTGCTGGGATTCCCAGGCGGCGAGGGCGCGCCGGGCTCTCAGTGGATAAAAGCGGTTGAGTACCTGCACGAACAGTCCCGGCACCGCTGCCCCGCAGACCACCGCCGCCAGCACCGGCTGCGAGGGCGAAAGCGTCACCAGAGCAGCGAGAAGCAATGCTAGCAGGCCGCTACCCAGTACCAGGGGCAGCACCCGCCCGAGCGAGACAAGCCGCTCTTGATCGAGAATGCGCGTCCAGGCCATCTGCTCCTGGAGCGCCTGCACGAAGCTCGCTGCAAGCCAGATGCTCAACACGAGAAAGGCGGCAATCTGTGGCTCTGCGATCAGGGGATAGGCTACCAGCGCGTCGAGCCAGGCCGCCGAATCGAGGGGGTTTTGAACGAGCTTCAGGAGCGTCGAACCCCAGGGGGGACGCACGAAGAAAGGAAAGTCTGCGACCACGCCCCTCAGTTCATCCGTCTGGGTCTGCATCTGCCTGAGCAATTCGCGGCTTGCCGGATCGCTGCGGTTGTCGAGCAATCCCTTGGCGAGCGAATACACCTTCAATGCCTGATCCGGCTTTCCGGCTTTGATCAAGGTTTCCGCGTAACTGGACCAGCCTAAGACCTCGCGCTGGGGCAGGTTCCACTGGTGAGCCAGCGGAATCTGCACCTGCGTATAGTACGTACCATCTGGGAGCAATGTCTGCAGGCTCCAGAGCACCAGCGCACTGGCGAACACGCCGGCACCTAGGCTTGAAAAAAGTAATTTCCACTGCCGGGTCTTTAGCCAGTTCAGGACCGGGAGCCAGGGAGAGTGGATGGTCGTGGGCCGGAGCGATCGCGGCTTTGGGGAACGCTCAGGCGGTTTTCGGCGTCGCAAAAGCCGGGCTGTCCGTCGAACAGCCGCCCGCAGCTGGCGTTGGTTCAAAAAGGTCTGCATTCCAGTGCGCTTACTCCGAGCCAGTAATCGGCTAACCTATTGCCAAGGGTAATCCAGGCCGATGCTTTTGCAATTGCGCGTCCTCAAAAACGAGGAATTTGCCGAAGGGGAAGTCTATCGGTTCCAGGGCCAGATCGTCCGGCTGAGTTGGGAGAGCGACGGTCGCCTCAGCGTTGGTCGCAGCCGTCGGCCTTTACTGGTCTTTTATCAGTACGAGAATGGCTGCCGGGTGCGCTGTGTGCCCACCGAGGCCGTCAGGCTCAACGGCCTGCCGCTGGAGGGCGAGCAGCGCCTGAGCACCGGCGATCAGCTCCAGCGCACCGACGGCTGGATTGCCCAGGTGAGCAACCTGATGTTGCGCGACGGCCAGCAGGAGGTACCGCTGGCGACTAACGCCGCCGTGCCGGCCCGGCTGCCGAGCTGTCTGGCCCAGTTGCTGATCGCGGCCCTCAGTTGTGCTGCCATCCTGGGTAGTACGCTGGGGGCTGCCCGGAAGTTGCCCGACGCCATCGCACTGCTGAAGGATGCACCTGCGGATGAGCGCTCCCAGCCGGACGGTGCCGAGCGCAGCGTGCGCGACATTGCCCTCAATCTCAAAGAAGCCCTCTCCCAGACCGGCGAGACGCGCTCGGTCTCGGTGGACGAACTGCTCGTTCAACTGGCCTACTACCGCAACACCGCCCAGCAACTGGCCCTGCTGCATCCGAGGGACGAGTTGGCCACAACGGTGGCTTCGGCGCTCAACAGCTTCTATCAACTTTCAGCTGGCCTGGGCCTCGAAGATCCCGAATTTTTCCCCAAAGCGATCGACGCGGCCAACAGCTGTCTGACGAAGCCTGATAAGAGCAAAGACGACGAGCTGTCGCTTTTTTTTCGCTCCCTGGCTGCTATCAGCCTGCGCGAAGCCAGGGCCCGGCTGGTCTATTCCCAGCGGCGCTCTTAACCCCCTGAGACGACGGTGGCAGAGAGAATCTTGTCGCCGACGCGGATCTGATCGACGACTTCCTGGCCCTTGAGCACCTTGCCAAAGACAGCGTATTCGCCGTCGAGCTGGTGGGTGTCGGCGAGGGTGATATAAAACTGCGACGAGGCGGAGTTGGGATTTTGGGAGCGGGCCATCGCCAGTGCGCCCCGGTTGTGGAGCAGCACCGGCGGTTGCTGGCGGGGAGAGAGGCCGTTCTCGCTGTAGGTGCTGCCGTAGAGCAACTCGCCAGGCTTGCCGTCCTTGCCGGTAGGCCGGATCTCGAAGGGAATCGTGCGCTCGCTGCGGGTGGCCGGGTCGATAAAGCCGCCGGTACCGTTGCCGCGTGGGTCGCCCCCCTGGATGACAAAGCCCGGTACGACCCGGTGAAACGTCAGGTTGTCAAAAAATTTGCGCTTGACCAGATCGACGAAGTTACCGGCGGTGACCGGCGCATTGTCGCCGTCTACCTCCAGGACGATCGGGCCTTTATTCGTCTTCAGTTCGACCGTCGCCTTGCCCTTGAGCCTGGGCAGGTTGGCCGGAACGTTGGCGGAATTGGTCACCTTGGGATTCTCCTGTGTACTGGCCGGTGGGACAACTGCGCTGCAGGCACTGACCGCCAGAATAAAGGCTGAGGCGAGAAACAGGCGGAGGGTCAGTCGCATCCGTTGCATCGAATTGATTCCTTGCGAACTTGCTGGCCGCAAACTATCATGCCATGCCGCCGTCGATATCCGCAGGCTCTCCACTGAGCTGCTGCTCGAAGCGCTGCCGTTCAAGGCTGGCCGCTCCCCAGACGCTATCGATGTGCTCGCGGCAGCAGTGGATCGCCCATTCTGTCAGATCGTCCGGATCCTCGCCGTAGAGATCCTGGAGCACCTGGGGCGAAACCCGACAGAAGGCCGGGCGATTCGCGTAGATGCCGCAGCGGCGCGTCGTTTTTTGAAAGTGGATGCACCAGCCGTCCGCTCCCACCAGCGAGTGGTAGAGCGCCAGCAACTCCGCGCTCAGGTACTCGGCTAAAAAGGGCCGCTCCGCCGGAGCCAGATAGCAGCAGGCTCCACAGTTCTGGACGCACTGCCAGCTTTTCATGTAGCAGCACGGGCAGGGGTGTGGCGGTAGACCGTCACCGGCACCCCGAGCGCTGCCCAGCGCCAGAGCCAGCCTGCATCCTCGCGCGCGTTCGGCCAGCGGCGATTGTGGTTGCGGGTGGACATATTGACGCAGCCGTGGCTGACCGGGGTGCCGAAGGCGTTGTGCCACCAGGCTCCGTGAAAGGCGTAGCCTTCGTGAAAGTACTGGGCGTAGGGGACGTTCTCGACGACGTAGTAGCCCGGCTGGCCGGGTCGGGCGCTGCTGCGCATCGTCTTGATGGGATAGCGGGCATAGATATAGTAGGTGCCGCTCACCGTGGGCGTACCGGCCTTGCCGGTGCTGACGCTGAAGGTGCGGACGACCTCGCCAGCTTCGATCGCCTCGACTTTTTGGGTGTCGAGATAGACGACGATCCGCCGGTCGCTGCCGGTGGAGAAGTGATAATCGAGCGCCCGCTCCAGATGGCCACCCCCCAGGGCCACCAGCCCCGCCGGGTCGATGTGGACGGCGATCGTGCTGGCAGCAGGCCAGGCCGGACGGGGTGTAAACTGCAGCCGCCTTTTGCCCAGCCACTGCCAGCGGCCTGCAACGGCCTCGCCGTCTTTAACTTGAACGGCGATGTGGGCGCTCGCTGCTTCTCGATCGAGAAGCGGCTCGCTGAAGGTAAAAAGCAGCGGCAAGGCAAGGCCAACATCGCTCAGACCCTGGGCGTCGAGCTTAGCAGTCAGGGGCGGCGGGGCGACCAGTTGCAGGGTGAGGGGCGGCAGGGGGATGCCGGCGCTGGTCGTCCAGTTGAGTTGGACCGGGTAGCTCTGGCCCTGGCGATAATTTTTGGCCACCACCCGGAAGCGGCGCTGGGAAGCTTCGCCCTGCACAGTTAAATCGAGCTGGTCGCTCTCCAGTTGCAGCCCGCCCACCGGTCGGTCGAACTGGAGCGCCACCGAACCGTCCGCCCCCAGGAGCCGGGTGGTCGTGCCCTGTAGCTGCGGCATCGCCGCCGTCTCAAAGGAGAGCACGCGCCCGGCAGTCTGGCCGGTCCAGTCGCGCACCACCTGCACGTTCACCGTATAGCGGGTACCGAAGGCCAGGGGCGGCGCGATGCGAAAGTGCGCACTCTGCTCAGCGCCTGCGACCAACCTGCCGCTGCTGTCGCGCACTGCGATCTGGGCGATGCGGCTGCCGAGGCCCACAGTCTGGAGGGTGACGGCGTGGCGCGGGTCCACTCCGGTGCTGCCGGCAGCGGGGATCATGCTCACATCGAGCGGGATGAGCTGCCACCAGGCAAAAAGACCCAATAGAGCGGCAACCACCGTTCCCGCCAGCCAGCTCGTCGCTGCATTCCAGACAAAGACCGCTTTTTGAGCGCCCAAGGCTTACCTCGCGTGTGCAACAGACAACGATGCGCGGCGACCAGCCAGCTCAGCCGCCAGTTCGATCGCCGCTACCATACTCTGGTGGCGGGCGACGCCCTGGCCAACGATGTCGAAGGCGGTGCCATGATCCGGGGAGGTGCGGACGATGGGGAGGCCAATCGTCGTATTGACGGCCTGATCGAAGGCGAGCATCTTGACCGGAATCAGTCCCTGGTCGTGGTAGAGCGCCAGATAGCCGTCGCAGGCAGCGGCGGGTTCCCCCGCCCAGGCGCGGGCCGCGTCGATCCAGAGGGTGTCGGGCGGTACCGGGCCTTTGATCCGATAGCCCCGCTGCTGCCATTCTGCAATCAGGGCCGTGAGCCATTCGCGCTCTTCGCTGCCGATCTGGCCGTTCTCACCGGCGTGGGGATTGAGGCCCGCGACGGCGACGAGCGGCTCGTCCAGACCAAAATCGCGCTTTAAGCTGTCGAACAGCAGTTGCAATTTGTCGCGCAACAGCTGGGGGCTGAGGCTCGCGCTCACCTGGGCGAGCGGAATGTGAGTGGTGGCAAGCAGCACCCGCAGCGCCCAACTGCCGGTGGCCGGGCGCGCCGCGAAGAGCATCCCGTAGCGTTCGCTGCCAAAGGCGTGCGCCAGCACCTCGGTCTGGCCAGGATAGCGGTGCCCGGCCAGATGCCAGGCGGACTTGTGGATGGGGGCGGTGACGATCCCAGCCGCCTGGCCCGCCTGCACCGCTTCGATCGCCGATTGCAGGTAAGCGAAGCTCAAGTCCCCCGCCCCGGCAGCGACGATACCGGCAGCCACCGGCCCGCCTGCGGGCAGATCGACGATCTCGAAGCTGTCGGGAGCGGCGAGGGGAGCGACCGATCGCTCCCGCAGTTGCCAGTAGGTCCCCTCGATCAGCTTCCGGCTGCCGTGGACGATCGGTCGGCAGCGCTCGCGCACCGGGGCGAGGGCCAGTGCCTTTAGAACAACCTCCGGCCCGATGCCTGCCGGATCGCCCAGGCTGATCGCGAGGGAAGGAATCTGTCTGTGTAAAGCCGCGTTCATGCCAAACTTTGCAGTCTCTTCAAGCAAAGAAGCAGGATTTTCCTACTTTTGCCAGATGCTCTTAGCGTACTCTAAGAAGAAGTGCCAGTTACAGGTTCCCTTTCTGGGTGCTTTTTGCAACCGTATATGGAGTGAGTGTATGAAAGTCGGAGTGATTGGAACAGGATACGTCGGGCTCGTCACCGGAGCCTGTCTGGCCCGCGTCGGGCATCAAGTTTTCTGCATGGACAACGACACTGCCAAAGTCGAGCGCCTCAAGCAGGGGATCATGCCCATCTATGAGCCGGGGCTCGAAGAACTGGTCCAGCAGGATGTCGATAGTGGATTGCTTAGTTTTACCGATAGTCTGGCCACCGTCGTCCAACACGCCGAGGTGCTATTTATCACGGTCGGCACCCCTTCCCGCCCGGACGGCTCGCCGGATCTCTCGGCGGTGCGCGCCGTCGCCCGTTCGGTCGGCCAGCACCTCGACAGCCGCTACCGGGTGATCGTCAACAAGTCCACCGTTCCAGTCGGCTCCGGCAACTGGGTGAGGATGCTCGTCGAGGACGGTGCCCGCAGCCCGGTCGCTGCCGCCGCAGGCGATGGCGGAGTGGCTGTCCTGCAGGCTCCGCCGGAGTTGCACTTTGACATCGTGAGCAATCCCGAATTTTTGCGCGAAGGCTCGGCGGTCTGGGACACTTTCAACCCCGACCGGATCGTGATCGGCGCTGAGAGCGAGCGGGCCGAGCAGGTGATGCGCGAACTCTATAGCTACTGGGTGGCCCCCGAGGAGCCCGACCGCACCCCGGTGCCGCTCGTGGTCACCGATCTGGCCTCCGCCGAGATGATCAAGTACGCCGCCAACGCCTTTCTGGCGACCAAGATCAGCTTCATCAACGAGATCGCCAATATCTGCGAGCGGGTCGGAGCAGACGTGTCGCGTGTCGCCCAGGCGATCGGCCTCGACAAGCGCATCGGCAACCAGTTTCTCAACGCCGGTGCCGGTTGGGGCGGCTCGTGCTTTCCAAAAGATGTCTCAGCTCTGGTGAGCACCGGCCAGGAATACGGCTACGAGTGTTCGCTCCTGCGGGCGACGCTCGCAGTCAACGATACCCAGCGCAAGCGGATCATCGAAAAGCTCCAGCGCGAACTGCGCATCCTCAAAGGCCGCACGATCGCCATTTGGGGACTGGCCTTCAAACCCCACACCGACGACATCCGCAGCGCCCCGGCCCTTGAGGTGGCGACGCAACTATTGAATCTTGGCTGCCGGGTGGTGGCCCACGACCCGATCGTCACCGCTGCCCAGGCCCAGGTGCAGGTGCCGGATCTGCAGGTGACGCCCAGCGCCCTCGCCGCCCTCGAACAGGCGGACGCCCTGGTGGTGATGACCGAGTGGCCCGAGTACGCCCAGTTCGATCTGGCCGAGGTGAGCCGCCTGCTGCGCGGTCGGGTCGTCGTCGATGGCCGCAACTGCCTCAAGCGCGAGGCGGTGCAGGGAGCGGGCCTCGTCTACGTCGGCATCGGTCGCTAGCCTCCGTCTGCCCAACTCAAAGCGTCCGTCGGGGTGCAGGAACGCTCCTGCACCCCGACGGACGCTTTGCTCGGTTACATTGAAGGGGCACGGGTGGCCCTGAACTCTACCAAACACTACATATAGAACTTCACACGGCACAAGCTGCTAAATATGGACTGTATGTGGTACAGTATGGCCGTCGGTCCAGGCGCAACCGCTCCCACTAGAGGCTTTCATGGCGGAGATTGGCATCCTCACAGCCCAGGTGATTCCCGATCGGACGATTGGCCAGATCCATGTCTACGATGGCCTGGGCAAGGGCAAGTCCCAGGCTGCTCTGGGTGTGGTCCTGCGCTCGATTGGTCTGGGCATCGCCGAAAAGCGCGACAACCGCGTGCTGCTGTTGCGTTTTCTAAAAGGACCGGGGCGCGAGTACTCCGAAGATGCGGCGATCGAGGCGCTGCGCCGCGCCTTTCCCCACCTGATCGACCAGGTGCGCACGGGGCGGGCCGAATTTTTTGGCGCTGAGCAGGTGATTCCCTTCGACAAAAAAGAAGCCCGCCGGGGCTGGGACATCGCCAAGGGGGCGATCGCCTCGGGATTCTATTCGGTTCTGGTCCTCGACGAACTCAACCCGGTGCTCGATCTGGGTTTGTTGCCGGTGGCGGAGGTGGTGAGCACCCTGCAGCAAAAGCCCCAGGATCTGGAGGTGATCATCACCGGGCGGGGGGCACCCAAAGAAATTCTCGACGTTGCCAACCTCCACTCTGAGATGCGCGCCCACCGCCGCCCCGAGCCCACGGGTAACGGCAACGGCAACGGCAGCCATCCCCAGCGCGACTCCGGCATCGAGATCTACACCGGCGCGGGCAAGGGCAAATCGACTTCTGCCCTCGGGCGGGCGCTGCAGGCGATTGGCCAGGGCATCTCCCGCGATCTCTCGCACCGGGTACTGATCATGCAGTGGCTCAAGGGCGGCTCGGGCTACACCGAGGACGCCGCGATCCGGGCGCTGCACCAGAGCTATCCCCACCTCATCGATCACCACCGCTGCGGGCGCGATGCGATCGTCTGGCGCGGCAAGCAGCAGGAACTCGATTACGTCGAGGCAGAGCGCGGCTGGGAGATTGCCCAGGCAGCGATTGCCTCGGGGCTTTATAAGACGATCATCCTCGACGAACTGAATCCGACGGTCGATCTTGAGCTGTTGCCGGTGGAGCCCATCGTCAAAGCCCTACTGCGCAAGCCCCGCGACACCGAGATCATCATCACTGGCCGCTGCTTCAAGCCGCCTGCCTACTTTGAGCTGGCGACCATCCACTCCGAGATGGTCTGCCACAAGCACTACGCCGAGCAGGGCGTCGATCTCAAGCGCGGCGTCGATTTTTAAGCTGTCTACCTGTCCAGTGCATCGAGTAACCGTTCCGGGCCGTCCCCTCGGCCCGGATTTTTTTGGGCAACCCGACTTCGCTCGGATGGTCCGGCCCACCGCAGTATCATAGGATCTGGCCCGCATGGCCTGCTGCTCAAGTGCGCTTCAAGCTCGACTCCGCTGGCTGTAGGTGGCGGGACCGCTACTGTGTCGCTGATTCACCCCGTCTTGCTGGAGAAATCTGCCATGTCCGCTTCGATCGCCGCCGATCCTGCCCATTCCCTTGCGGCGGAGGCCACCGGTCTGCTCGCCCGGCTCGGTGTTCCGCCCGAAAAATTGAAAGCCGGCAGTCTTGAGGTGCGTTCACCCATCGACGGCAGCCTGCTTGCCCGCCTGCAGACCCATACGGTAGCAGACGTGCAGGCGGCGATCGAGCGCGCTCACCGGGCATTCTTGAGCTGGCGGGAGGTGCCGGCACCCCGCCGGGGTGAGCTGGTACGGCTTTTGGGCGAGGAGTTGCGCGCCCACAAGAGCGAACTGGGCCGCCTGGTCAGCCTGGAGGCGGGCAAGATCCTCCAGGAAGGACTGGGCGAGGTGCAGGAGATGATCGACATCTGCGACTTTGCCGTTGGTCTGTCCCGTCAGCTCTACGGCCTCACGATCGCCACCGAGCGGCCTGGCCACGCGATGCGCGAGAGCTGGCATCCGCTGGGTGCGGTGGGGATCATCAGCGCCTTTAATTTTCCGGTGGCCGTCTGGTCGTGGAACGCCGCCCTCGCCCTCGTCGCCGGTGACAGCGTGATCTGGAAGCCCTCCGAGAAGACGCCCCTCACTGCTCTCGCCACCCAGGCGCTCTTTGAGCGGGCGGCGGAGCGCTTCGGCACAGCTCCTGACGGTCTGAGCGAACTGATTGTCGGCAATCGGACGGTGGGCGAAGTGCTCGTGGACGACCGGCGCGTGCCCCTCGTCTCAGCCACCGGTTCGACCCAGATGGGCCGCGCCGTCGGCCAGCGGCTGGCCGCCCGTTTCGCCCGCGCCCTGTTGGAGCTGGGGGGCAACAACGGCATGATCGTCTGTCCCTCCGCCGACCTCGATCTGGCCGTGCGCGCCATTCTCTTTGCCGCCGTCGGCACCGCCGGTCAGCGCTGCACCACCCTGCGGCGGCTTTTTATTCACCAGAGCCTCTATCAGCCCCTGATCGATCGGCTGGTCCGCGCCTACGATGCGGTGTCGGTCGGCAATCCCCTCGAAGCGCCCACCCTGGTCGGTCCCCTCATCGACAGGGATGCCTTTGAGCGGATGCAGCAGGCGCTGAGCGATGCCCGAGCCGAAGGGGGAACAGTGATTGGAGGCGAACGCCTGCTCGCCGATCGCTACCCGGACGCCTACTACGTCCGTCCGGCCCTCGCCCTGATGCCCGCCCAGAGTGCAGTGGTGCGCCGGGAGACTTTTGCACCCATCCTCTACGTCCTCTCCTATGGCGAGCTATCGGAGGCCATCCACCTGCACAACGACGTGCCCCAGGGACTGTCCTCGTCGATCTTCACGACCGACCTGCGGGAGGCGGAACGGTTTTTGTCGGCCACCGGCAGCGACTGCGGCATCGCCAACGTCAACATCGGCCCGAGTGGAGCCGAAATAGGCGGTGCCTTCGGCGGCGAAAAAGAAACCGGCGGTGGCCGCGAGTCCGGCAGCGACGCCTGGAAAACGTACATGCGTCGTGCTACAAACACGATCAACTACTCGCACGAGCTTCCCCTCGCCCAGGGCATCCAGTTTGCAATCGAAGGCTGAGGTTCCGTCTCACAATTGTGACAACTCTTGATAGTTCGAGAGCAGAGCCCGGCAGGATAATACGTGAGACGAAGGTTCTACCGCCTTCGCCTTGATGAGGAAGTGGCAGTCAGGTTGCCTCTACAGGCAGCCCTGTTTTTTACGGCCAGTTATCAGGAGAACCCACCATGAATCTGCTTACCAGCAATAACTCGCGGGGCGGCAAGCTGTTCAAGCTCACCGTCGATCCGACTCCGGCAACGACCCATCTCTCGTGGTCCAGTCCTGAGACCTACGACCCGAGTGCTACGACTTACAGCCTGCTGGTCTCTCTCGACCGCCTGCTCAACGAGATGACCTACATCAAGGCCAAGGGAGGCCGGATCATCGAGGTCGTCCCCGCCGACGAAGCCTCGGTAAGCGAGCAGAACCGCCTGGATCTGACTGCCGTCGGTGCCGAGCCCCGCGCGGTCGAGCTGTGGTCCAGCGATTCGGTTACCGATCTGCAGACGATCATCGCCGCCACCTACAAGCAGATCTTTGGCAACACCTACGTCCTTGAGAGCGAACGGCTGACCCAGGCAGAATCGCTACTCACCAACCGCTCAATTAGCGTGCGCGAGTTCGTGCGTCTGCTCGCCAAGTCCGATCTCTATAAACAGCGGTTCTTTTATTGCACCTCGAACGACCGCTTCATCGAACTCAATTTCAAGCACCTGCTGGGCCGTCCGCCCTACAACCAGGCCGAGATTGCCGAGCACCTCGATCGCTATCAAACCTCCGGCTACGACGCCGACATCGACTCGTACATCGATAGCGACGAGTACAGCCAGGCTTTTGGCGAGACGATCGTGCCCTACTGGCGCACCTTCAACTACCAGGTGGGCCAGTCCGGCGGTGCCTTTGGCCGTACCCTCAGACTGTATCGAGGAGAGGCGGGCAGCGACACCAACCTCAACCGCACCGGGCAATTGCGCAAGATCGAACCGAGGGAGCTGTTGGTCTCGGGCCGGAATCTAATCAGCTAGCACCTTGCGCCCGACAAAGACCTGCTCGCAGATCTGGGCGGCCCGCTCCACCCCACCGGAGCCTGCAATCTCCGCTTTGAGCCGCCCGGCGGCCTCGCGGTAGGCAGGCTCCTCGATTACCCTGACAATCAGCGAACGCAGGGCGTCCGGGTTCAACTGCGCCGGCCAGAGCACGCCGCCGGTACCCGTCCAGAGGATGCGGCGGGCGATGGCAGGCTGCTCGTGGACCTGGGGCAGTGCCACGACTGGCAGGCCGAGGGTAAGGGCGTCCAGCGTCGTGTTGAGGCCCGCGTGGGTGAGCACCGCCGTCGAGCGCTGGATCACTTCGAGCTGCGGAGCGTAGGCGACGGCGATCGGATCGCCGGGCAGGTCGGCCACCGTGCGCTCGTCGAGCCCGCCGCCGTGGGCAATCACCAGCTGCACCCCAAGCCCGGCACAGGCCGCTGCGATCAGCTTGAAGATTTCGGGCCGTCGATTCTGGATCGTGCCCAGCGAAGCGTACAGCACCGGTTGGCCAGCGAGGCGCTCGAAGGGGAAGGCAGGCGAGCGGGAGCGCGACGCTCCCCTCAGGGGACCGGTGTAATGAAAGTGTCTGGGCAATTGCCGACGCGGAAAATCGAAGCCGCTCGGCTGCTGGCTGATCTGGGCAAAGGGCGAATCGGTGCCCCCCCAGCGCGTCCGCCGGGGAAGATGCCAGTGGGCGCGCTGCTGCTGCAGCGTCCGCCAGAGCTTGCGGGTCAGCCAGTCGAGGGTGGCATACCCGACCCGGTTGCGCACCCGGCCCCACAGATCGGGCCGGTAGTCCCAGGGCGACGGGGCAGGGGGAATGTCCAGCTCGCGGTTGAGGGCCAGGGCACAGCAGACCGTGACGAAGGGCAGGCCCAGATATTCGGCCACTGTGCTTCCGGCAAATACCGTCTGGTCGATAAGCAGAGCCTCGATGCCCAGGGCTTCGACGGCGGCGGGTATATCCCGAAACAGGGCGCGGGCCTCGCGCTCGTAGTACTCGATGGTGTACTTGAGATTGGCCTGACCGTCGAGGGCACTCACCTTCGCAAGAATGCCCGCCCACGATCCCGGAGGGCACTCCGCCTCCAGCACAGGATAGTAATCAAAACCTTCTGCTTCTACCTGTTGCTGCCAGTCGCGCACCATCAAAAAGACGGGGCGGTGCCCCTGGGCTTGCAGGCGATGGGCAAGGGCGGCGATCGGATTAAAGTGTCCAGTCGCCGCCGGAAGAATCACACCGAAGATCCTCATGGCAGGTAGCGGCCCACCAGCTCGACATCGATGTCCAGCTCGGCCCGCCACTGGGTCAGGGATTTCTCCCAGTGCTCCTCCCACTTTTGAGCAAGGAGCGGTTTCGCTCGCGCTCCCAGCCGATAGCCGACGGCAATCCGGTCGAGCAACTGTTCCAGTTCGTCGGGAGCGGTAAAGAGCACCTTCAGCATCCCCCCAGCCAGCAGCACCACCGGCAGGGGCAGGCGGGTCTGGGCCAGACAGAACGCCTGCAGCCCCAATTCGCCGCTGACGTCGCTACCCAGGGCGGTAATCAGGTGCCAGATGTCGTGGGTCTGGCGCAAGCGGGTGAGCAGGTACGCGGTGTCGTCGGTGATCGGCAAGGCGCGGTAATAGTTCGGGTCAAAACCCGTCTGGTCCATGTAGGCGGCAAAGGACTGGCCGAGCGAACCGGCGGGCAGGCGGGCCAGGGCCGCCAGATCCGGCGGCGGTGCCAGATAGCGCTCGGCGATCAAAGCTTCCATCCCCGGCTGGCGCTCGATAAAGGCGACTGCTTTTTTGGTCGCCTCCAGACGAATCAGGCCGTCTTCGATGTCGGGGGTCGCATCCGCCCGGCTCGGATCGAGGGCCAGGGTGAGTGCTCCGCGCAGCGTCGTCAGAAATTCAAGGCGCAAACCGCGTAGAGCGAACACCGGCACTCCTCCAGGGGGACGAGCGGATTGTAGCATCGCGCCTCAGGGGTCGAGTTTGAAGATCGTCCCGCTGCCATTTCTGCCACCGGTAGCTGTGGTGCCAAACAAACTGCCCCCCCGGCCAAGCGCCAGCCTGCCGTTGGGATTCGCCCCGTCGCTGCCGTTGAACGAGTAGAGCGTGCTGAAGGTGCCGTCTGCGGCAATTTTGAAGATGGTGCCCTGGCCAAAACTGCCGCCGCCGATGGTCGTACCGTACAGGTTGCCTTTTTTGTCGCGCACCAGAGCGGCAAACGGCGCGGAGCCATCGCTGCCGCCAAAGGCGTGCAGCACAGTAAAAGTACCGTCTGGAGCCAGCTTGAAGACAGTGCCCTGGCCAAAAAGACCACCTTCTGTAGTCGTGCCAAAAAGGTTACCGTCTTTGTCGCGCACCAGAGCGGCAAACGGGGCGGAGCCGTCGTTGCCGCTCAGCACGTGCAGAACGGTCACTGCCCCCCCGGCACTCATCCGGTAGATCGTACCCTGGCCGGTGGGTCCACTGGCCGTCGTGCCATAAAAGACGCCGGTCCTGCGATCGACGATCAAACCCCCAAAAGGATTGCTGCCCTCGCCGGCAAAAGCGTGCAGGACAGTCAAAGGACCGTCGGGAAGAAGCTGGAAGACGCTGCCACCAGAGAAATTGGCCCCCGTAGAAGCGGTGCCATAGAGGATGCCGCTCTTTTTATCGAGGAGCAGGCCAGCGTAGGGGTTGCTGCCATCGGCGGTGCTGAACGAATGAAGGACGTCGAAGCTACCGTCGTCAGCCAGCTTAAAAACAGTACCGAACCCAGACGCACCGCCCAACTCGGTCGTGCCGAACAGATTGCCCGATCGATCAAGGACCAGGTCGCCGGTGGGGAAAGCGCCGTTCGCAAGGTCGAAACTGTGCAGGACCGCGAAGCTGCCATCGGGGTCCAGCCGGAAGAGCGTGCCGAAATTGCTGTCTCCACCGCCGTTGGTCGTGCCGTAAAGAGCGCCTTTTTTGTCGAGCGTTACGCCCGAAACAGGATTAGCACCGTCGCTGCCGCTGAACGAATGCAGCGTTGTCAACGTCTGGGCCTGCAACGATAAAGCTCCACTGAGCACCAGAGCGAGAGCCACCACCCCATAGCGGAGGGATGACAGCAGCAAGTCACAGCAGGCTTTGCTCAGCGGGCGACGAAGGTGCCCTGCAGGAACTACCAGGGATGAAGGTGAACTCGATAAGAACAAATTCATCAAAATTCTCCTGATTGGGGGAGTAAAGGCGCACTAATAATAGCAGGAGGATTTCTCTTGGTTATCTTCCGTTAGGTTAATGTTCCAAGTATGAGAGACACGAAAGAGCGATAGATAAAATCCACAGTCCTGTAAAGCCCGTTTGTTCAAACGGATACTTAAGGATTGTGTTTGCTCTGGCAGGGGCACACATTGGTGTTCTGCCAGCAGGCGCATCCTGGCGCTTTCGTCCGGGCGTAGAGTGTGAAAAGCATGGAGAACCTGTATGCAGACTGTTGCCCTTCCCACTGGTGCAACCGTACCGGCCCTCGGTCAGGGTACCTGGCGGATGGGCGAAGACCCGCGCCGCTTTCGCGCCGAAGCTGCAGCGCTGCGGCTCGGCCTCGATTTGGGGATGACGCTCATCGACACCGCCGAGATGTACGGCGAAGGGGGCGCAGAGCAGGTGGTAGCCGAAGCGATCGGCGGGCGGCGGGACGAGGTGTTTCTGGTGAGCAAGGTCTATCCCCACAACGCCACCCACAAAGGAGCAGTCGCCGCCTGCGAGCGCAGCCTCAAGCGCCTGCGCACCGACCGGCTCGACCTCTACTTGCTGCACTGGCGCGGCGGGGTGCCCCTCGCTGAAACACTCGCGGCCTTCGAGCAACTGCTGGCCGGTGGCAAGATTCGCCACTGGGGGGTGAGCAACTTCGACGTGGGCGATCTGGAGGAGTTGACGGCCCTGGCGGGTGGGCAGGCAGTGGCGACCAATCAGGTGCTCTACAACCTTTCGCGGCGCAGCGTCGAGTGGCAGTTGCTTCCCTGGAGCCGGGCGCGCCATTTACCCTTGATGGCCTACTCGCCCGTCGAGCAGGGCCGTCTCTTGGGCCAGTCCGCTCTCCAGGCCATCGCCCATCGCCACCGGGCCACTCCCGCCCAGATAGCGCTTGCCTGGCTGCTCAGACAAAAGGACGTCGTCGTTATTCCAAAAGCGGGCAATAGCGAGCACCTGCGCCAGAATCGCGCCGCCCTCGATCTGGTGCTGACAGAAGCGGATCTGGCCGAACTGGACCGGGCCTTTCCGCCTCCCCGTGGACCGCGAGCGCTGGAGATGCTCTAATCCACCCGGCCCATAAAGTCGGGGCAGTCTACTGCTTGATCGGTGAGGGCGGCTTTGGGGTTGACCGGGCACTTGAGCACCATTTCGCCGCTAAAGTAACGGCAGCGGGTACAGGGAATCGCGTGATGGTGCCGGATCTGCCGCCAGTTGCGGCGCGTGCTGCGAGCCAGGCTAAAACTCAGATAGCCGATCCCAAGCCAGAGCAGGACGAACAAAATAAACTGCAGCGGGATCCCCAAAAAATGGATCATCATAGCCAGGGACGGGATGAAGTGCAGAGCCAATTTGCCACTGCCGGGGACCGATTGGCAACTACCGATGAGCCTATTGCCCAGGTTACGGTCTACCTCGTGCGCTGCCGCAATGGAGCCCTCTACTGCGGCCAGACAAGCGACCTGGCCCGGCGGCTGGAGCTGCACGCGAGCGGTAAAGGAGCGCGTTTCGTGCGCATGGCTGGTTTTGCTTCTCTGGCCGCTGCCTGGCCGGTAGAAGATCGCAGCGCTGCTCTGCGCCTCGAAGCGGCGGTTAAGCGCCTGGGCAAGGCCACCAAAGAAGCGCTAGTGATCGATCCTGGAGCCACCGTTCTGCTGGCAGCAAAGTTAGGCATCCGGCTGGTAAACAACTAGAGCTTGCGTCTGGCTCATCAGCCTGCGCGCACCGTAATGGGCGAAGGGCGGTGACAGCTAAAGGTCTGCGTAGTGATGCAACTCCAGGCGCACTTCTTCGGCCATCTGTCGGCGTAGGGCCAGAGGTGCCAGAACTTCGCCGTGGGGCCGCCATTCGCGCAGGCGCAGGGTGAGATTGGTGTCGCCCAGGCGAACGAGGGCCTTGTAGTAAGCGTCACTGGTAGGGCGGCGGGCTACCAGGGCAAGCATCGGTTGCTGTTCTCGGGAGTCGGAATAGTGGCGGCGGATGAGCGACGGCAACTGGGCGTAGGGGATGGGGCCAAAGGTGGGGTGGCGGTGGGTATTGGCCAGCCAGCGGGCGGCATAATCGGCGGGAAAGCGCAGCAGAAGCAGGGCGGCGGGCAGGTAGAAGTTGAAGCCCCAGGCTTCGTTCAGCGCCTTGCGGACGTAAGCCGGAGTGGGTAAGTTTCCGTCTTGCCTGCAGGAGTGCAGAGCAACCGGAACCTGCGGATCGGCCCAGTCTAAGGGTTTCAGAGTCGTGGAGGCAATTCGGTCCAGGCGATAGTTGTGCCAGCCGATGTGGCCCTCGGGCCCCAGCCCGTAGGCACTCAGGTACTTGGCGCGGCGGACGTAGTGCAGGCAGACCGGATAGACGCAGATCTGCACTTTCCGGTCGGTGGACAGGGTGTAGGCGAAAGTGACAGGGCGTAGGTCGCCCGCCTCCCACCAGCCGCGCAGTTGTTCCTGATAGTCATCGACGCGCTCAGCGTCTTCCTCCGAAAGAATGTAATCGAACTCGACAAAGATGCGCCGGTCGGTGTCGTCGTCGCCCTGCCACTCGTTGACGAGGGCATACAGTTGAGGGTAGGCAAATTGAACGGTCTGGAGAGCCTGGGCGACGCTGCGGCGATAGACAGCAGGAACGGCGGACTGCTCCTCGGGCAGGAGTCGGGGGAACTCCTCCACAAGGCGGCGGCGGTACAACCCACTGGCTCCGTCCCGCTGCAACCAGCCCAGACGGCAAAGGTGTTGCAGGTCGTCGCGGAGCGAGCGGGCAACGATGGCGAATGGACGCTTCTTCAGGTACCGCCGAAGCAACTCCGGAGCTAGACCTGTGCGCCGGGACACCTCCAGGCACCAGGTTTCGACAGGTAGATCGGCATCGAAGCGGTGCAGCAGGGCTTCGAGAGAAAGAGTACAGAGGCAGCCAGGACAGCTAGTGCCATCGGAGGTGCGCCGCTCACCCCAGTCGTGGCCGGGAGCGTATAAGCACTTCATCAACCGGGGGGCGTTGAAGAGGTTGCCCGGTGCGCTCCCGTGGTTCCCGTCACCGTAGAGCAAGCGCAAAATCCACCACAGGCGCACCGCCCGCAGCATTCTGCCTGCCAGCTGTCCCCCGGCTAGGGCGTCCAGTACCGCTGCGTCCGGGGCGTACTCGAAGAACATCTAGACCTCTTCTATTGCATCGAGTGGAAATGGACTCCCGCCGTTGGAAGACCCCCTCTTCCAATGGGGAGGAAGATGTTCCTGTCCCCCCAAGCCAAAACCATGGACCTCCAGGCCGCCACCTTCGATCTCAGTGTCCCGCGCCACTGGCATGGATTACACCTGCAGGTGCTGGAGATCCGTCTGCTGCGTCCCGACCGGCGACTCGAACCGGAGGATCTGCCCCGCCTGCTTCTGCCCGAGCCAGTCCACGGCGTCGGGCTCGTCATCAGCGGCAGGGGACCGCTCTGGTTGTACGGCCACCTCGTCCACCGCTACCACAGTGCCGCCTGGATCGCTATCTACGATCCGCGCCTCGGGGCAGTGGTGGTCGAGAGCCACGTTCCGGGGGCATACCTCGGCCAGGTACTCCCCTTCGAGGCGATGCCCCCGAACATCCCCCGACCGCACCCGCCGGTTCTCGCCCCGGCAGTGCTGGTGGTGGGACCGCCCGATAGCGGCAAGAGCGTCCTGGCTCACGCGCTTTTCCAGGTGCTGCTGACCGAATGCCCGGAGGTCTTTTTGCAGCGGGCCAACTGGGACGGCGAGGGTAACTATCTGCTGGAACTGGGGCCGGAAACCACCCCAATCAGAACCAATGCCTTCGCCGCCGCCAATAAAGGAACGATGAGCGCTGGCTTCTTCGGTTACCACGCCGAGGCGATCCTGCACCTGCGCCGCCAGAAGGCTCTGGTGATCGTGGATGTGGGCGGTATGGTCCAGCCTGAGAAGCAGCCCCTCCTCGAAGCCTGCAGCCACTATCTCATCGTCAGTTCCCGCCCCGAAGCGGTCGAAGCCTGGCACACCTTCTGCCGCGACCGGGGCAACCTCGTTCCCGTAGCCGTCGTCCACAGCACCCTCAACCCCAGCGAGATCATCCATCAGCGCACCCCCTTCCTCGAACTTACCTGCGGTCCCCTCCGGCGCGGTACCCCCGTCCCTATCCCCGCTATGCTGCTGGACCGCCTGCGCTCCCTGCTGTTTCCTTCTCACTCATGAGTTTGTGTAACGAATGGTCAAATCCCATCACCCGATGACTGGACTCGGTTAACCTATCCTGCGGACCAATCGATACTGCAACCAATTCTCCCCATGTACCTGACCTTACTTGAAACTTCTGGCAACCAGAACTACATCTTCTCGACCAACAAACTGAAAGAAAATTTCGGCGCATCGGAGTTGACCTATCTGGCAGGAACCCGCTGGGTTCTGGAGGCGGTGGCAGAGGCCGGGGGACCGGCGCTCTGGAGCGACGACCCGGCCCGGCTGCGCCGCAACCTGCTCGACTCCTCCCTCAACCGGGCGATCGAATCGTCGGAGTCGGTTGCCGTAGAGGTGATCGTCGCCACCTCCGGCAAGGCACTGCTGCTCACGCAGACCCCCCAGACGGCCAAGGCACTCGTTCGGGAAACAACAGCGCGGGCACTACGGGAGGCTCCGGGGCTGGATCTATTCGGAGTGAGCCGGCAATTCGACTGGGATCGCGACCTGCTCGGCGAGGTCAACCGTTGCGTCCATCGCGCTTTCGAGGCGGAGCGGGCGAGTCATCCTGGACCGATGCTGCGCTCGTTGCGCTTGCCGGTTATAGACGAATGCGCCACCAGTGGCCTGCCCGCCAATATCCGGGTCTTGAATCCCCAGGACAGGTTCGAGCCCATTTCCCGGTCAAGCCACGCCAAAGCAGGGGCTGGACCCGGAGCTTTCAAGCGCATCGAGCGGCTTTTGCGCAACGCCCCCGAGGGCAGCAGGTTACCTGACAACCTTCGCGTCCTCGAAGACAGATTTGACAGGCTCGAATGGCTCGGAGTCGTCCACGCCGACGGCAACGGCCTGGGTGAAATTTTCCTGCGGTTCCACAAACACATCGAAGCCTGCACCGCCGGTGACAATCGCCGTTATGTCGAGCAACTGCGGCGGTTCTCGCTGGCCCTCGACCGCTGCACTGAGCAGGCGTTTCTCGAAGCGGCGAGCATCCTTGCCCCGGACCTTGCCCCGGACCGGCGCGATCGGTTTCTCCCCCTAGTGCCGCTGGTGTTGGGCGGCGACGACCTGACGGTGATCTGCGACGGCAGGCAGGCTCTCGAATTCACGCACAAATTTCTATGCGCCTTCGAGGACTACACCGCGAGCGAGCGCCTCGGAGACGACCTCTACAGAGGTATCGTGCCGGAACTGGCGAAGAAAGCGCTCGGGCAACCGCGCCTGTCAGCCTGCGCCGGGGTGGCCATCGTCAAGCGTCACTTCCCGTTCTCGCTGGCCTACGATCTGGCGGCTGACCTTATCAAAGAAGCCAAAAAAGTCAAATCGAAGATTCATCAGCCCGGTAAACCGACCGAGCCCTGGCCCAGCTCGGCCCTTGATTTCCACGTCCTCTACGACAGCTCGGCGGTAAAACTCGACGACATCCGAGGGCGGTTGGCAGTAGATAAGGGCAAAACCGTCCTGCACAGCCGTCCCTTCGTCGTTACTCCACGGGAGTTACTCGAAGGAGCAACCGGCTTTGACTGGGCCGAGCAGCACCGCATCGAGTGTCTAAAAGACCGCATCGCCGCCCTGAATAAACCTGGTGCCGTGAATAAGCCTAGTGAGGACGGTCGTCGCGCCCTGCCTAACAGCCAGATGCACCAGCTGCGCTCGGGACTATTCCTCGGCTATGAGCAGGCTGATGCCCGTTTCCGGCTCATCTACCACCGCTACGCAAAGCAGGGCCTAAGCAAGTTCAACCAGTCGGGCGATGAACAGGTGCCGTCTCTATTTCGGGTCGAATCGGACGGGGTGCGCTCCACCGCGTTGCTCGATGCCCTCGATGCGGCTGCTTTCTACGGTGCCTCTTCCTGAAACGAAGACGAGATCGAGCATGTCTAGAAAAAACAAAAGAAAAAACAGACAGAACCAGGGCAACTCCGCCACCCGGTCCAACTCCAGTCCGGCCAGCCAGGCGCGCTCCCAGGCGAACTCACCGCCCGGAGGCGGCTCTGCCGAGCGCCCCAGCCCGACGCTTCCCATCGATTTTGTCTTGAAAGTGAAGATGCTGAGCGACTGGCACGTCGGGGCGGGATACGGTCGTCCCGGCGACATCGACCGGCTCGTGCGCCGCGACCACGAAGACCTGCCGTTTCTTCCCGCCAAGACCCTCACCGGTATCTGGCGCGATGGCTGCGAATTGGTGGCCTGTGGTCTCGACGACGGCAACAAGAACGGCCCCTGGAGCCGGTGGGTCGAATACCTCTTCGGCGACCAGCCTGCCCTGGCAGAGCAAGCGTCGGGTCTGGCCCCGGTGGGCGCGGCCCTCTCGGTCAGACCCGCCCGCCTCGATCCTGCCCTGCGCCGCGTCCTGACGGAGCGGCGGGCTTTGCTGGAAGGGCTCACCTTCGTCAAACCCGGCGTGGCGATCGACGCTGCCACGGGAACAGCAAAGGACGACTTTCTGCGCTTTGAAGAAATGGTGCGCCAGGGCGCGGTGCTCCAGGCCGAGTGCAGTCTGAACGCCATCGCCTCGAAGAAGGGCCGAGAAGTAGCACTGGCTTTGCTTGCCGCCGGGGCGAAGATGGTCGAGCGCCTGGGGGGCAAGCGGCGGCGCGGCAACGGACGCTGCGAATTTACCTTGCATCACCCCGAGACCGAAGGCTGGCTCGCGGTCCTCGAAAGCACCGAAGATCCCGGCCCACCGCCCGAACCGATGCCCTGGCCTCCTGCAGACGGGACAGCGGCGGACGAGCCAACCTCCGGGGGGAGCTGGCAGCGGCTGGTACTCAACATCGAAGCCCGCACCCCCCTCGTCATCGCCGCCCGCACCGTGGGTAACGTCGTCGAGACCCTGGACTACATCCCCGGAACACTCCTGCTGCCCATCGTCAGCCGCCGCCTGCAGCAACTGGGGGTGCCCCTGGGGGCGGCTATCGTCCGGGGCGACCTGGTCGTCACCCCCGCGACGCTGGCGGTAAACAAAGAACGGGGCCAGCCCGTGCCGAACGCGCTGTTCGAGCGCAAGGGCAGCAAGGGCTTCGAGCAGGAAGGCAACCTGTTCAATCGCTTTGAAGAGAACATCGGAGGCCAGCTCAAAGGTTGTCGAGCAGGCTATCTTGGCAGGACCGACGCGGCCCACCTGCCCGTTCTCGGCAAGATTTCCCTGCGCCTGCAGACCCATAACACCGTCGCAGACGACAGGCAGCGCCCCGATGAATCCGTAGGCGGCGTCTACAGTTACGAGGCCATCCCCGCCGGAACCAGATTCCTGGCCGAGTTGCGTTTGCGCACTGAACTGGCAGAGCGGCTGAAAGCGAAGCAGGCCAACTGGAGCACTCTCCTCGGGGGCACCGAGCGCGTTGGCCAGGCCAAAAAAGACGACTACGGCCAGATCCAGATCTCCTGTGCAGGTAAATTCACCCCGTTCCCAGCAAGAAGCGAACAACCCTCACAGGCCCCATCCACCCTGACGGTCTGGCTGCTCTCGGACCTGCTGTTGCGCGACGAACGCCTGCGGCCCTCCACCACAGTCGAGACCCTGCGCTCTGCCCTGGAAGCGGAACTGGGGGTGAAGCTGCTGGTAGAGGGCGAGAGCGCCTTTACCCGCCAGCGCCGCACCGAGTCCTGGCACACGCGCTGGAATTTGCCCCGCCCCTCCCTCGCCGGATTGCAGGCAGGAAGCTGTGTCCGCTTCAGCATAAAAGACGGCCAGATCCGACTTGAAGATCTCACCCGCCTCGAAGCCGGTGGCCTGGGCGAGCGCCGGGCCGAGGGCTACGGCCAACTGAGCTTCGACGACCCGCTGTTGAGTACGAAGCTCTCGGAACTGACAGCGCTTCAGGAACAAGCCTCCGAGTCCCCTAAAAACAAGCTGGCGCTTATCAACGCCCAGAACCATGACCTCTACGCCTACGCCCGGCAGATCGAGCAGGAGGTGTGGCGGGCGAACCTGCGCCGGGTGGTGCTGGCGGTTGCCGCCTCGCCCGAGAAGCGCAAAGACTTGCTTGGCTTTAGTCTCGAAGACCAGGGAGGTAAGCCCCCCTCAAGCCAGTTGGGGGCATTGCGCTCGGTCCTGGTCGCCTGCGCCCGCAACAACCTTGAGCTTTTCAATCAGTGGCGCTCACGGCTCGAAAACAGCAGCAACCACCGGGAGCGTTGGCCTGAGTGCAGCCTCGAACGACTGAGCGAACTGGTGAACGATCCTGCTCGCATCTGGCAGGTGCTGAGCGGCCCTGAGTCAGAAGGGCGGTTGTCCCTGGAAGAGCTTGTCTGCACGAGCGACGGGCTGAACCGGCTCAAGAATGAACTGCGCTTCGAGGCGGTGCGGATGCTCGTGGACGCCTGTATCCGTGCCCACCGGCGCGAAGTCGAACAGCAGGAGGAGACACCCCATGGCTCGTAAAGTCAAAACTCGCGTGCGCCTCGAAGGCGAATTGGTCGCCCGCACTGCGCTGCACGTAGGCGGCATGGGCGGCGATGCCGACGTGGATCTGGCCCTTGCCGTCAACGGCAACGGTACACACTACATCCCCGGCACGAGCCTCGCCGGAGTCCTCAGAAGCTGGTTCGAGCACTTCGACGGCGGCACTGACCACTTCTGGGGGCCGCGCACGAGCCGGGAGCGCCCTGAAGAGGGACACGCGAGTCTCGTCATCGTCGAGGACGCCCCAATCAACGGGCGGGTCGAAACTGAAATCCGCAACGGCGTCGGCATCGACCGGCAAACAGGCACAGCAGCCACCGGCATCAAGTACGACCGGGGCGTGCTGCCTCGCGGTACGCGCATTCCGCTCAGGGTGACGATCGACTTTACCGACGAAGCCACCTGGGAAGCCGCCTCCGATTCCTGGTTCGCCCTGCTCGAAGCCCTCAAGCGCGGGCAGGTACGGTTCGGAGCGGGCAAGACCCGTGGTCTCGGACGGGTGCAACTCGATGCGCCGAGCGTGAAAGTCCAGCAACTTTCTACCCGCGCGGGGATGCTCGCCGCCCTCAAAGACGGAGGTGAAAGCGTCAGCTTCGAAACCCTGCCTGCCCCGGCAAAGCATAGCACCCGTCCCTGGCTGACTTTCACGGTCCACTGGCGTCCTCTCGGCCCCCTGATGGTCAAGTCGGGCGTCGATGGTCTGGCGGTCGATATGTTGCCGCTGGTCAGTGCCGTGGGGCTGGATGCGGTGCGCTTCTGCCTACCGGGCAGCGCCATCAAAGGGACTCTGCGCTCCTGGTGCGAACGTCTCGTCTGCACGCTCCTCGACCGGCCCGAGGTGCAGGAGCGCAATTCGGGAAGCCGTTTCCTGGCCCAGGTCGAGCAGCCCCTGGTAAAACACCTTTTCGGCAGTGCAAACACATACCGCGCCGCCGGTGTCCTGAGCGTGGACGACTGTTACGCGATTAACCAGATCGCCGCCGACCAGTGGAACGCCATCGAAACGGCCACCAGCGACGGCAGTCTGCAAAGCGCCCTTCGCACCAGTGGCCTGGACGGTAGGCTACAGCAGAGCTACCACGTCGCCATCGATCGCTGGACCGGCGGGGCCGCCGACAGCATGCTCTTCACAGTCCTGGAGCCCCACGCCCTCACCTGGGAACCGCTGCGCTTCGACCTCGACCTCGACTCGAAGCGCCTGGACGGATCACTCCAGTTCCCGATCCTCGCCCTGCTGCTGTTGATGCTGCGCGATCTGGGCAAGAACCGTATCCCCCTCGGGTTTGCCGCCCTGCGGGGTATGGGAGCGGTGGCCGTGGAGCGGGTCGAGATCGAGGGTAGCGGTCTACCGACCGAACTCTCCGGGTTGCAGGAAGCGACTCTGGTTGTTGGGGACTTCGCAGCGCTCGACTATAAGCTCCTCACCACCCTGCAGACCGCCTGGAAAAACTGGATAGACCAGCAGAGCGAGGAAGCACCATGAGCGAACGAGTATTACACGGACGCACGAGCAACAATCTATCCCTGGCCGAGGCTCTGACCAACTGCGCCGCGCCTCTCACCGGGGCGATCGCCCTGCTCTACAGCTCCAACGCTTGCACCTTTGCCCGCTTTGAGGATGGCCTCCTCATCGACGCTGGGGGCGACATCGACCTGACACCGGTCTTCGAGGCGCGGGTCTTTAACGAAGCGTGCGAACTGCGCTGGCTCAACACCCACGACGGTCAGGGCCGGGCGGTGCTGCTCTCGGAGACGCAGCAGAACGGCCTGGAAGAAGACATCATGCCTCTTCACTTCCTGGAAGCCCTGCCCGGAACCTATCTGCTCTGGGGCGAGCAGATCGATTCGGACTTAGCCACTGGTTGGAGCCGGGTGGGCCGATCGCGCATGGGAGCGATCGCTATCCCCCTCGCCCCACTGCCGAAAGGAGCCTGCGTCTACCTCCAGGTGCGCGAGTACCTGGGTGAAATCGGCGATCACGGCAACGTCGCTGTTGTCGAAGAATGTCTTACCGGTCTAAGCCTGAAACCTCCCGGAGCAACAGCATGACCCACTCCCGCTTCCACAACCCCTACAACTTCGTTCCCGCCCCACCGCGCCGATTGGGCGACCGGCACCTGGGCGATGCTATTCCTCCCAGCCACCATCGCCTCCACCCTGACCGCTACAGTGGGCGGATCGCTGTCACACTCACTACCGTCACCCCGTTGCTGCTCCTCGACACAGCCAGGGTGAGCGAGAATGACCAGACAAAGCACAAGACTTACCCTCTGCGCCTGGGAGCCGATGGCAGACCCTACCTGCCTCCCACCAGCCTCAAAGGTATGCTGCGCTCGGCCTACGAAGCCGTCACCAACTCGCGCCTGTCGGTCTTCTTCGGTCATGACAAGCGTCTGGCCTATCGCATGCCTGCCCGCGACGGCCTCAGCCTGGTGCCAGTACGGATCGAGGGCAACCAGATCCAGATTCTTTTGGGCACCAATAACAACCTGCCTGCCCTGCACAACGGCCACTGGCAGATACCGAACAGCGTCATGTATGCTGCCTGGCTACCTCGTTACGACACAAGCACTGGCGAAGTTTCAGCGGCAACTGCAGTTGGCTTCGCAGGTATGCAACACGGTGATCTGGCTGGTGCATGGTTAGAAGAAATAGAGCGTCTCCCACGTTCGCCGAGACAAAGACCATTCAAATACTGGAGAGTACGCAAGCTCGTCAGAGCGGGTGAGAACCTGGGAAGAGCACCACAACCCAGTCGTCCGAGTCGCTATCACGTCCCAACAGGACGTCCCATGCGCGAGCAAAAAGGTTATGTCTGCCTCACTGGTGGCACCGGCAACCCGCCGAAGCACAACATCGACGGCAAACATGATGAGCGCCTGTTCTTCTCAACAGCCGACCCGTTGCCCGTTGCCCCTCTCACCGCCGATTTGAAAACCCAGTGGCGCGAATTGATCCGCAACTACCAGAGCATCCACGCCGAGGAGCGCAGACAAAACCGTTCGGGTCCTCCCGCCCTCGCCCACTCCCACTGGTCGCGCCAGGTCGTAGGCGGTGAATCAGAAACCGAACTGAAAACCGGTACTCTCTGCTACGCCGCAGTCGATCGGGATCACGAGGGCCGGTACGGGGTATACGCCCTCTACCCGGTGATGATCTCGCGGGCGCTCTATGACGCGGCTCCCATCGACCTGCTCGACGCCTCACTACACCCGGCAACGGCCTTGCAGGAGCTTTCTCCCGCCGAGCGCGTCTTCGGCTGGGTGAACCAGGACGGAACAGGCAGCTACCGGGGCAACCTGCGCATCGGCCCAGTTACCTGCACTGCCGACGATGCCGCCGAGCGGTTCGCTATCCCAGGTGTCCCACTTGCGATCCTGGGGCAACCCAAGCCCCAGCAGATCCGCTTCTATGTAGCCGAGGACGTTGCAGGTCGAGCGCTACAGGCCAATACCCCCAAAGAAGACGGCTACATGCATCCATACGAGCGGATCAAACGCAGCCTGCGCGGGCGCAAGGTCTATCCCCACCATGCCAACCTGTCACAGAACTACTGGAATTCACCGACCCAGGATCGCACCCAGCGAGAACTCCAGGAATACCGACGACCCGAGAACGGGACCGAGCCCCGCGACGATCAGAACCGCTCGATCCTGGGCTGGGTGAAACCTGAACGGCAGTTCCGTTTCGACATCGACATCACCAACCTCTCGGAGGTCGAACTCGGTGCCCTGCTGTGGCTGCTGGATCTGCCCGAGCGTCACTACCACCGCCTGGGCGGCGGCAAGCCTCTGGGCTTTGGCAGTGTGCGCCTGTCGATCGACTGGAGCGGTACTGACCTGCGCACCGGCACCGGCTGGAGCGAGTACTACGCCGACCTGCTGGCCCAGACAACCAGTAGCCTTGCTGCCACGACCGGCCCAGTCGCGGCCTTCAAAAAAGCTGTCGCCAGCACCTACGGCAACAGCCAGCCTTTCGAGCGGGTGCGCTTCATCGCCGCCTTCTTGCGCTCTGCCCAGGGCTATGGTGACGGGCTACCCATCTACTATCCACGGATCACCCCTCACGCCAATCCTGCAGGGGAATCCTACCGCTGGTTCACAGCCAATGAAGATCCAAAACGCCGCAAATCGCTCCCGGATCTGGCCGATGGCCCTCACGGACTCAACCTGCCATAGCCACAGGCTGCACCAGCCCAGCAGTCTGTAGCTATGCGCCCTTAGGGAAATGGAAGGTCATCTCTGCCCACTAACTCTCGCGAAAACAATACCGTCGAAACAGGAATATCAGCAATGAAAGACACGCTTATCTGCACCGTCGGCACCAGCCTCCTGGGCAATTTGAAAAGAGCTGCAGATCAAAAACTTCAGAACGCCTACACATCTGAGAATTGGCCTGAGGTACTTTCTCTGCTAAAAAAGTTATCGGTAGATGCCAAAATCTGCGGTGCTGAGATCAACTCGACTGCAGCAATCGTCTCCAGGAACTATCTCGACCATTGTCAGCGGCTTATCTTGCTCTACTCAGATACGCCAGATGGTGAAAACGTCGGCAAACTCCTGCAGAGCTACTTCGACAGCAGTAAGGAGCTTGCATTCAAAGAAGTCTCAGCAAGACCTCTCAAAGGATTAACAGATAGAGACGTGCGCTCCTTTCAGAACAAGGGATTGCTCAGCCTGGTACAGGAGATCAGCGAACTTGTACGGAAATACGGCTTGGAATCGGTTCTCATCAATGCGACCGGTGGTTACAAAGCACAGATCTCCTTTGCTGGGATGATCGGCCAGGCGTTTGATATTCCTGTCTTTTATTTGTTCGAGAACTTCTCCGAGATCATCGAGTTGCCGCCGCAGCCTATTGCTCTTGATTTGAGCCTGTGGCTGGAGAACTACGCTGCCTTCGAGCAAATCGAGGAAGCGGAGGGGGAATTGACGTTCCTGGAGGATCTGCCGCTTGATATTCAGCAACAGGTGCCTGCATTGATGTTCAATCTGACCCCTGAGGGTGGCAAGCATTTCATTGAACTCACCGCCATGGGCTACCTGTTTCATGAGCGTTGCCGCCTTCAGTTTCAGCGCCAGGAGACCACACTACTGAACCGGATACCACAGACGGACCTTCTGCCGGAAAGGAAAAGAATTGATCTGAGAGACGATCACGGGAATGATTTACTGATGAAAATCTCGAAGAAACTCTGTCAGTCGCCCTACGTCATCGAGGTTGTCAACTCGCTTCCCTGGAATCCAAAAGCAACAAAACCAATCCGCCGCACTACGCATAATGGCCTGATTGACTTCGTGATGGTTCACACCGACCGTGGCCTGGGAGTATGCCTCCGCACCACCGGCAGAACACGGGTAGAGACAAATACGATCGCCGCCCATCTGGCAGATCGCTACGGTTAGCCCTGGAGCGGTTCTCGGTTCACTGCTGCACAGCAATCGTTGCTACTTCTTTTGTCTGTCGGGGCGGGTTGCGTTTGTCTTCCGCTGCGCCTCCCAGACTCTCCGAACGTTAGTATGAACGAGGTCTGGAGGGTGAAGTTTCTGTAGACCCCGACCAGCCAAAGCTGTGTCGAATCGCAGGAGCGGGCGGGTCATGGCAGAGACAGACGAGGACTTAAAAGGGCTGGGAGGCCGGGGCGAAGGCTACAGTGCTGTAGTCGCGCAGTTGTTGAGGTTGGAGACACCTGAAGCGATGGAGGGTCTTCCCGACGGCGATTACCGCGCCCTGGGACTGGGAGAAGCGCACGTGGACGAGTTGCGGGCGTTTGCCAGGGAATATGCTCCTTTGCGCCTCGATAGCAAAAACTGGAATTCGCCCGAATATTGGGCTGCAGCCCATGCCTGGCGGGCGCTTACCCAGATCGACATCGAGGCGGCGGTGGAGACGATGCTCGACCTGCTGCCCCGGCTCGCGGACGACGAATGGTTGCACTCCGATTTTCTTGAGGTGGCGCAGCGGATCGGACCTGCGCAGCTGCCCCGGCTGCGGGCTTTTCTCGAAGAGGAGGCCAACGCTCCAGCCTCAGACGCGGTGACGACCGCTCAGACGCTGATTGCCGAGCAACATCCCGAGGCTCGCGACGAAGTCGTTGCGGCACTGGTGCAGATATTGGAGCGGGCCAAGACCAACAGCGAATGGCTCAATGCCGTCCTCATCGATGGGCTGATAAGACTCAAGGCGGTCGAGGCGGCGGATGTGATCGAACGCGCCTATGCTGCCGATGCCGTAGACCCGATATTTGTGGGCGACTGGGAGGATGTCCAGGTAGAACTCGGGCTCAAAGACCGACCACCATCTGGCCAGTCATCGCCCTTGTTGCCGCGTGTGTCGAATCGGAGTCACCTGGAGCCGTCTGGCACGAGCAAGAAGTCTGTCTCGGCCTCGCGGCGGCAGATGCAAAAGCAGTCGCGCAAGCAAAACCGCAAGTCCAAACGCAAGTAGCATCAGCCGTTGAGAAGCGTCCAATGCACGGCGAGCACGAGCGCGTATCCATCCCCTCGCGGGGATTAGATCCACTCGAACTTCACATCCAGCAGCACCACCCGGCCCTGCTGGGCTACGACCGTGCAGCACACAACCGGGCGTATCCGTCCCCTCGCGGGGATTAGGTCCACTCGAACGAAAGACAATGACCAACTCCAGCAGCAAGTTATCGAAGTTTCCGTCCCCTCGCGGGGATGTAGGTCCACTCAAACCGCAATGGCTGAACGACTGTTGCACAAACAGCTGGTCGAGGCTGCGCGCGGTGTTTCCGTCCCCTCGCGGGGATTAGGTCCACTCAAACTTTGGCATTCAATATAATTTTCGCTATTCTGAATGGCGAGTTTCCGTCCCCTCGCGGGGATTAGGTCCACTCAAACTTCTTCGTGCTGAAAAGGAGTGCTTGTCTGATGATCTGGCGAGTTTCCGTCCCCTCGCGGGGATTAGGTCCACTCAAACATGGTGAATGCGCCATTGTCCGACGCTGAAGCGTTGATGTGTTTCCGTCCCCTCGCGGGGATTAGGTCCACTCGAACGCGGTGAAGTTGTTCGAATCCGGCAACGCCTGCCAGGTTTCCGTCCCCTCGCGGGGATTAGGTCCACTCGAACGAGGGTCGCCTCCGGGCCTTTCTGGAAGAATGGGACATCAAGTTTCCGTCCCCTCGCGGGGATTAGGTCCACTCGAACACCCACAACGGCGATCAGTTGCCCGTGCGCTACCTGGGCGGCAAACGTTTCCGTCCCCTCGCGGGGATTAGGTCCACTCGAACCCTATCGTCTTAACATGGGCTCAGTATAAAGGTTTCAAGGTTCGATTGCGCGAGGCCGCGTTACACGGCTTTACGAAGCGTAACATCTGCCTTTTGCGGGGACTGTAGCAGTGGTATCTGCAACACGATTACGATAGGTGTTTTTGAGCTATCTGTCAAGCAAAAACCTTTCGAGGCTTGGTTCCAGGTTATTGCAGCTCGGAAATATTGGTGGGATCTTGACTGACAGATTTGAACTGGTTCAGGCGTTTACATAAGTTTAAGATGCTGGAGTGCTTGTCCGGTGCGGCTTTGGTCTGCTTGCTGGCCTCGTCTCGGGTAGTTTTTGCGTTAAGTCTTGTAAACGAGATGCCGAAGTGTAGGGAGAGGCCAACTACAAACTCCTTTCACCGCTGCGCATACCCGTGGGTCGCCAGGCTGGCTACATCTTTTGTCGGCTCGATTGCATACTGTTCAAAGTGTGCGCCTTTGCTATGTTCTGTGTCTGAACAACTGGGGAGGAACGATGCTGAGCCGTCCGTTGGTCTATTTGCTGGCAGGTCTGGCCTGGGCGCTCTCGCTGGTGGGTCCGGTCCGGGCTGAGCCCAAATTTGCCTTCGAGAATACGCCCGGCCAACTGCCCAAAGAGGTCGTGCCCCAGAGTTATGCGATCGCAATTACCCCCGATCCCAAGAGCCTGACTTTTAGAGGCTCTGAGACGATCACCGTCAAGGTGCGCAAGGCCACCCGCACAATCACCCTCAACGCCCTTAATCTGCAGATCACAAACGTCCGGCTCGACGATCAGACCGACGGCACGATCTCGATCGACCCTGACAGGCAGACGGCGAGCTTCGATTTTCCTCAAGACATCCCAGCCGGGATTCACAAGCTTGCCCTCGATTTTGCGGGCAGGGCGAACCTGCAGGCCGAAGGGCTCTACTACGTGCGCTACCAGACAAATGAAGGCGGCAAGGTGATGTTCGGCACCCAGATGGAGCCCACCGACGCCCGGCGAATGTTTCCGCTCTGGGATGAGCCGGTCTTTCGCGCCAGTTTTCAGCTGAGCGTCACCCTGCCCCAGAGCATGAGCGCCGTCTCCAACATGCCCGTCGAGCGCGAGGAGCCTTTAGGCAGCGGCCTCAAGACCGTGCGCTTCGCTCCTACCCCGCCGATGGCGAGCTATCTGGTGGTGCTCTGTGCCGGAGAATTTGAATCGCTCAAGGACACGGTAGACGGCATCGATATTTCTGTGGTGACTACAAAGGGCAAAAAGGAGACGGGCCGCTACGCCCTGGAGGTGCTCAAGCAGATTCTGCCCTACTACAACGATTATTTTGGGGTGAAGTACCCCCTGCCCAAGCTCGACATGATCGCCGTGCCGGGGGGCTTCAGCGGGGCGATGGAAAACTGGGGCGGCATCACCTACAACGAGGCGATCCTGCTCTTTGACCCGGCCCACTCCACCCAGCAGACCAGAGAAGCGATCTACGGGGTGGTCGCCCACGAGGTCGCCCACCAGTGGTTCGGCGATCTGGTGACGATGGCCTGGTGGGACAATCTCTGGCTCAACGAGGGCTTCGCCTCCTGGATGTCGGCCAAGGCCACCGACCACTTCAACCCGGACTGGCAGATCTGGCTGCGGTCGAGCGGCTCCAAAAATACGGCGATGCTCTTCGATGCCCGCCGCACCACCCACCCGATCCAGCAGCCGGTTACCAACCCCGCCGAGGCGGCGAGCGCCTTCGACGAGATCACCTATCAAAAGGGCCAGGCGGTGCTGCGCATGTTCGAGAGCTACCTGGGCGAAGACAGGTTTCGGGCCGGGATTCGCGCCTACATGGCCGCCCACCAGTTCGCCAACACGACGACCGCCGATCTGTGGGAAGCGCTCGGCCAGGCGAGCGGCCAGCCGGTAAGTTCGATCGCTGCCGGTTGGACCGAGCAACCGGGTTTTCCGCTGCTTTCCGTCGAAGGCAACTGCCACGCCAGCCGCTACAACCTGACCCTCAACCAGAGCCGCTTCACGATCAACGATCCGAAGGCCCAGCCCCTGCTCTGGCAGATCCCGATCACCTACGGTCAGGGTTTGCCCGCCGACAACCAGAATTATCTACTGGCGGCCAAAACCGGGGCGCTGATGAGCGCGAGTTGCCGACTGCCGCTCAAGTTCAACCTGGGCGACACGGGCTACTACCGCGTCCGCTACGCACCGACCCTGTTCAAAGCTCTCAAGCAGCGCTTTACCCAGTTACCGGCGGCGGACCGGGTGAATTTGCTCAGCGACAGTTGGGCCGCCGTGCAGGCCAACCAGGCGCGGGCGAGCGATTATCTGGCGCTTGTGAACGTGGCGAAGGGCGACAGCGAACTGGCGGTCTGGCAGCAGATCCTGGGCAGCCTGAACGAGATCGATCGGCTGGAGATCGGGCGGCCCGGTCGCATTCCGTTTCAAGGCTACGCCCGCACGCTGCTGGAACCGGTCTACCGACGGGTAGGCTGGGACGCTGCGCCGGGTGAAGCTGGGACGACGAGCCTGCTACGCACCAGCGTGCTCACTGCCCTGGGCCGCTTCAAGGACGAATCGGTGATCCGCGAGGCCCAGCGCCGCTTCCAGGTCTTTTTGAAGGCTCCTGACAGCCTGCCTCCCAACCTGCGCCCGGCGGTCTTTAACACGGTGGGCCGCTACGCGGATAGCGGGACTTACGAGGCGCTGTTGACCCTGGGCCGCAAGACCACCAGCACCGAAGAAAAGCGCCTCTACTACGGAGCCCTGGCCGGAGCCCTCGATCCGAAACTGGCCCAGCGCACCCTCGCCCTCGCCCTCAGCGACGAACTGGAGCCGAACCTGGCGACAAATCTGGTGCAGACGGTGGCAGAGCGGGGCGAGCAGCCGGAACTGGCCTGGGAGTTTGCCCAAAAGCACTACCAGCCGCTTCTTGAAAAACTTGCCTTCTTCCGCCGCTACCGCTATCTGCCGAATCTGGTCGCCAACTTCAGCGACGCAGAGTTTGCCCAGCAACTCGAAGATTTTGCCCGCGCCCACCTGCCCGCCGATGCCCAGGCTGAGGTGCGCAAGGGCGTCGAATCCGTTCGCGCCAGTGCCAGCATCAAACAAAAGCAACTGACGAATATCGACCGCTACGCCTGCGATCAAAGCAAGACCCCTGGCCAGCGCACCCCCCAGGTCTGCGTCGGTGTAGAATAACCCGCAAAGTCTAACGGAGAACCTTCAGCGACATTCGCTCACGAGATTATCAAAAGCTTGGCGACATCGGGGCCAAAAAGCTTGAAATGTCTATCGTTAAGCGTAACTATTCGATCCACCTGAACCTTGATGCCAGCTTGAGCGATGGCCAGATCGTAGATTGTACCGCCGCTAATGCTGTACTTTTCTGTACGCCTGAATATTGCCCGCATATCTTCAACGTGACGTACTCCCGACGCTCATCCTACGGATAGAGCGCGGGCTTCTCCAGCCTTTCGGCTTTCACGTTTTATAGTGAGGCGAACGCCCAACCCCACTTTCTTGATCAGCATTCCAGAGTTTACGTCGCGCGACAGCTCCACCCCACAATGGGGGCAACTGTGCCAGCGATCCGACAACTGTTTTGGAACACGCTTCAAGCACTTTGCACAATGTTGAGATGTTCCCGCCGGATTGACTTTGATGACTTGCTTACCAGCTTTTTCAGCTTTGTAAGGCAAAATTTCATTCAAGAATCTAGCGACCCCAGCATCAGCAAAACTTTTGTTCAGTCCCGACTTCGCTGATTGACCATTCGCCAGGAATCTACCCTCTTCATCCTGCTTTGGTTTGCATCGGCACGACAGATTAGAAACTTTCAAATCTTCAACAAACAGTACATCAGCGCGGTCTAACAGTTCACCTGCTGTTTCAAAGTGCCACTGACGACGTGTACGGGCGATGGTTTGGTGAAGTCTGCCGATGCGTTGACCAAGCTTGCGACATGCTTTAGAACCCTTCTTGCGCAGGGCAAACTTGACTTGCAGTTTTGCCAACTTCTCTTCAGCTTTGCGCAGGAACTTGGGCGATTCGTTGGTAAAGCCGTCAGAACATGCCACAAAGTACTCCAGCCCCGCATCCACGCCCATGCTATTGGCTTCTGTTGGGACAATGTTGATAGATGGGGCGTCAGGCACAGAAACATCTTCTAAAACTAGCTGTACATACCAGCCATCGGGCTTTTTTGTCACTGATGCTGTTTTGATGAAAAAGCCATCTGGAATTGGACGGTGTTGAGTCAACTTGACTTTCCCTAACTTAGGCAGAGCAATACGGTTACCCATGAACGGTTGAGCACTGAGTTGCGGGAAAGTAAATGTGCGATAGCGACCCTTGCCTTTAAACCTTGGCTTACCACTCCTGTTTGCTTTGCTATCCCCTTTCAAGTACCGGGCAAAGGCGAGTTCGACACGTTTTACCATGTCTTGCAGTACATGGGCATGAATATCTTTGTACCATTCGCGTTCTTGCTTAAGAGGTACGAGAGAACGCTTCTGGCTGTAGTAGTTGGGCGGTTCTTTGAGTTTTGGTAAATGGCATAGGAGCGGACAAGCGTTGATTGAACAACGGTTCCTCTCGTACCAATCAAATCGTTCAGCGAGCAAATAGTTGTATTGATGGCGCAACATATCCAGCCACTTGTCCATGCGACAACGCTGTTCATAAGTTGGCAAGAGCTTGTACTGGTAAGCAAGTAGCATAATATGGACATTATATCACAAATGCAGTTGAGGATGCGATTCTTCCCGACGCTGAATCAAAGATTACAGCGCGGGGCTGCTCGCGTAAAAGCTCAAAGGTGAAGTGACCGGACAGACTGGTTACGGGCCTCCTCGATCGCCCGGATCTGTTCGACGTAGACCCGCTCGCTCGCCGGGCAGTCGGTGCCGAACCAGGCATCGAGGATTTCGCGCAACAGGTCCGGGGTGGTCGTGCGCAGCGAAAGGGCGAGCACATTGGCGTCGTTCCAGCGCCGCGCCCCGGCTGCTGTCTGGGCGTCACCGCAGAGAGCGGCGCGCACACCGGTCACCTTGTTGGCGGCGATACTCACCCCTGTTCCGGTATAGCAGCAGACGATGCCCAGGGCGCTCCTGCCGCTGCCCACCGCCTCGCCCACCGCCTCGCCCACCGCCGGCCAGGCGTCGCCCGTGCCCGCAAGCGGTCCAATCAAGAGCAACTCGTGGCCGCGCCCCTCCAGTTCCTGCACCAGGGCGTCGGTCAGATAGTTTTTTTCGTCGCTGCCGACTGCAATTTTCATCTTTTTCCCTCTCAAGCCGGGCCGCCGACTTCGATATTGCGCACCCGCACCGGCACGCAGGCGTGGCTCATCTGGGCCACCTGCATCGGTTCCCCTTTGCCGCAGATGTCGGTGCCCCACTGCTCGCATTCGGATTCCGGACCGATGGCATCGACGCTGTTCCAGAAGTCGGTGGTCATTGCGCTATAGGTCACGTCCTTGAGCATATGAACGATCTTGCCTTTTTCGATCTTCCAGAAGGCGTCGCCGCCGAACTGAAAGTTGCGCCGCTGCTGGTCGATCGAGTAGCTGCCGATGCCGTCGATGAGAATGCCTGCTTCGGTATCTGCGATCATCTGAGCGAGGGTAGCGGTGTGGCTGCCCTCCGCTGCTCCCGGTACAAGGCCCAGGTTCGGAATGCGCACCATCGGCACCGAAGCCCAGCTGTCGGCAAAGGCACAGCCGTTGCTCTGTGGGCGTCCGAGGCGGTGGGCCGTCTCGCGGTCGGTGAGATAGTCCACCAATAGACCGTCGCGGACCACCAGCCATTCCTGGGCCGGCACACCCTCGTCGTCCCAGCCGCAGGTGGCCCGTCCGCCCGGCTGGGTGCGGTCGGCCCGAAAGTTGACCCAGGGGGCGGCGTAGCGCAAGTGACCCAGTTTGTCGGTGGTGGCAAAGCTGGTCCCGGCAAAATTGGCCTCGTAGCCGTAGACGCGGTCCAGTTCGGTCGGATGACCCACCGATTCGTGAATCGTCAAAAACAGGTGGCTCGGTTTGAGGATCAAATGCGTGCGCC
This sequence comes from Gloeobacter kilaueensis JS1, assembly GCF_000484535.1. NCBI lineage: Bacteria > Bacillati > Cyanobacteriota > Cyanophyceae > Gloeobacterales > Gloeobacteraceae > Gloeobacter > Gloeobacter kilaueensis. The sequence goes on from NC_022600.1 coordinate 2,492,999, forward strand.
CTCCCTGGGAAGCTCTGGGGGCGCGTACCTTCTCGATCGCCTCGTTCGCCACCCGCTCGACCTGGGAAAACAGGTCCGCCGCATCGACGTGCTCGTAACCGATATTAAGGGGAGGCCGCTCGTAGGAGCGCTCCTGGGCGTCGCCCTCTGCGACCGCCGTGCAGCTGAAGCCCGGATAGCTGCGGTAGAGCGTCTGCTGGATGCGGGTGCCTTCGCTGTTGATAAAGAGCTTCTCCTCCCGGCCCAGGCGCAAAAACGACCGCGCCTTGCGGATGCCCTGGTGGGCGAAGCTGAGCAAACGTTCGTTAAGTTCTAAAAGCAACCGCGCTTTTTCTTCGACCGTCACTTCAAAAGGATCCTGGCGGATGGGCGTCGTGTAATGGCCCTGTTGGACGGGGGCCGTTACCAGTTGGGCCGGCTGCTTGAGCGTGGTGCGGCTCGCCTGGGCGGTAAGGACGGCCAGATCCACGACCCGCTTGACTTCTTCAGGGGTGCGGCGGTGGCTGGCGGCAAATCCCCAGGCTCCCCTCCAGAGCACCCGGACTCCAAAGCCGCTGCTGGTGCGATCGCTCAACTCCGCCAGCGAGCGATCGGAGGCGGTGAGCCGCTGGTTGCGGTAACTGGCAAAGCGCACGTCGCCGTACTCGCACCCGGCCTTATAAATCAGATCTACCGCCAGTTGGGCCAGATCGAGCTGGGTGAGGGGAGCTAGCTGGACCATCCTGCCTCCGCAAACGTGCTTTTGCCTATTATTTATTGTGCTGCACCCAACAGGATGGTCCGCCCGCGTGCGGGCAGCGCCGCTTCGTCCCGGTTTGCCGTTACAAAAATTGAAAATCTTTGGGCCAGGCTCTTGACAGACCCCGGAGCGGCCTCTAAGTTAAGAATTATTACTGCAGCTTAACTTTTCACTCAGGGCGGAGCGACTTTATGAAATCCGTAGAAGAGCGGTCCTTCGACATCGAGGAGCTGAAGCAGTACTTCTTCGCCGACCGCCAGCCGGTCGAGGAGTTCGACCTCGAAGCGATGCGCCGCCACTTCGACGCGTTGCTCCAGCGCGGCGCGGCGCGTTAAGTTTTGCAAGCGGCAGCAACGCTTTGTTAGACTTGGAGGCTGTTGCCGCTGTACGGATAGATCGTGTGATCGAGCGCTATACCCTGCCCGAGATGGGGGCCTTGTGGACCGAGGAGCAAAAATATCGCAACTGGTTAAAGGTTGAACTGGCAGCCTGCGAGGCGCTGGCCGAAAGAGGCGAGATCCCGCCGGATGCCTGGGAGGAGATTCGTAGCAAAGCGGGCTTCGATCTGGAGCACATCGCCCAGATCGAGGCAGAAGTGCATCACGATGTCATTGCCTTTTTGACCTCCCTGGGCGAGAAGGTGGGTCCAGCGAGCCGCTTTATCCACCTGGGCCTTACCAGTTCCGACGTCCTCGATACGGCTCTGGGCCTGCAGATGACCCAGGCTCTCGATCTGATTGCACTGCGGCTTGCGGATCTGGTTGCTGTTGTGCGGCAGCGGGCCGGTGAGCACCGCGACACGGTGATGATTGGCCGCACCCACGGCATCCACGCCGAACCCATCACCTTTGGTTTCAAGCTGGCAGGGTGGCTTGCGGAGCTGTTGCGCCACGCCGAGCGCCTGGATGCGTTGCGCCCCCGGATCGCAGTGGGCAAGCTCTCTGGGGCGGTGGGCACCTACGCCAACATCGATCCGGCTATCGAGGCGCGGGCCTGTCAGTTGCTGGGCCTCAGCCCGGACGCTGCCTCCACCCAGGTGATCAGCCGCGACCGGCACGCCGAATTCGTCCAGGCACTGGCGCTGCTGGCCGCATCGATCGAGCGCTTCGCCGTCGAGATCCGCAACCTCCAGCGCACCGACGTCCTCGAAGTTGAAGAATACTTTGCCAGAGGCCAGAAGGGCTCCTCGGCGATGCCCCACAAGCGCAACCCGATCACCGCCGAGCAACTGACGGGCCTGGCCCGCCTCATCCGCTCCAACGCCCTCGCCGCCCTCGAGAACATGCCCCTGTGGCACGAGCGCGACATCTCCCACTCCTCGGTCGAGCGGGTGATTCTGCCGGACAGCACCATCCTCGCCCATTACATGCTCGTCAAGTTTACGGCCCTGGTAGAGCGGCTGCAGGTCTACCCCGACAACATGCTCGCCAATCTCAACCGCTACGGCGGCGTCGTCTTCAGCCAGCGGGTACTGCTCGCTCTGGTGGGCAAGGGCCTCAGCCGCGAGCACGCCTATCGGATTGTGCAGTCGAACGCCCATCGCGCCTGGAACCAGATGGACGGCGACTTCCGAGCGCTGATCGCAGCCGATTCCGAAGTGGGCCAGTACCTGAGCGAAGCCGAGCTGGCCCAATGTTTCGAGCCTGCCCATCACCTCAAGCACCTGCCCGTTGTCTTCGAGCGGCTGTCGGTGTAGGGGTCGCCCTCCATACACCAGTCTCGATCGGTTAGCGTAGACAGGTGTTTGCGTAAAACAGCGGGGTCGCCGTGGCCAAGTTCGCAGCAGGGGCGATCTCGCCCTGGGGCGTATATTCTGTCTGGCGGCGTCATGCCGGGGTGTACCGGGTGACCTGGCTATCGAATTTGCTGCCGCCCATGACCGAGCCGATGCTATATCTTTTTGCCTTCGGAGCCGGTCTGGGGCCGATGATCGGCAGCTTCGTGTACCTCGAAAAAACGGTCACCTATCCCCAGTTTCTAGGACCGGGGATGATCGCCGTCGCTGTGCTTTTTCAGTCATTTTTTGAAGGAGCCTACAGCAGCTTTGTGCGCCTGAGCTTTCAAAAAACCTGGCAGGCGCTGCTTACAGCTCCTTTGAGCTTCACCGATGTCTTTTTAGGGGACTGGCTGTGGGCGGCGACCAAGGGCGTGATTGGCGGCCTGGTGACTGGCCTGGTGGTGATTGCCTTTGGCCTCTATCCGCCGTCTGCTCTGCTTTTCTCGCTGCCGATCCTGGTCCTCGCTGCGCTTTTATTTGGTGCCTGTGGTCTGGTGACGGCGGGCATCGTCAGGACCATCGATCAGGTCAATTTGCCCACCTTTTTGTTCATCCTGCCGATGTTTACCCTCTGCGGCACCTACTTTCCACGCACCAATCTGCCGCAGGCGGCCCGCTGGCTGGCGGAGGCGCTGCCCCTCTCGGCGATCGTCGATTTTTTGCGCTGGCCCATCGGCCTGCAGAACTACTGGCCCTGGCAGCTTGGCTGGCTTCTGGTACTGGGGGCGCTGGCCGTCAGCTGGGCCTGGCGGGCGATTTATCGCCGGATCTATCTGTGAACACAAAATACCCCCGGTAGCTTATCTGGCTACCGGGGGTGAGGGCGCTAAGGCTTTAGCGCCGGTGGGTTGGCCGGACGATTACCTCCGGCAGATCAAAGACGGGCGTTTGATCGACGCTGTAACGACTGGTGTTGAGCGGCAGCGACTGGACCTGCCGGGCAGCGAGAAGCCCGGTCAGCAGAAGGCCACCGGTAATCAGCAGGTGCAAAAGAAATTCGAGCCGAAAAGGACTCACACTCGGATAGCTGTTCATAAGACCCACGTCCCAAAGCGGTCCTCTATTACTAGGGATAAACTCTATCAAATTTATAAAGGTTGGCTCAATTTATCTAAAAAAGCGGGCTAAGTTTTTAGCCCGCCTCCGGCGCAAAAATTTTAGATCGCGCTCAAAACGGGATATCGTCGTCGGCCACAGCGACGGCGGGCCGGGCCGGAGCGTTGCCCGGACGGCGGGCAGCGGTGGGCCGAGAAGCAGAAGGGGCAGCGGTCTTTTGCGCGGGAGCAGGGACAGGGGCAGCAGTGGCAGGACGGGTGCTGGCGGGAGTGAGAGCGTGACAGCGCCGGGCAATCAGTTCGATTACCCGCTCCTTGGTGCCGTCGGGCCTGGGGCGCGCCTCAGACTGCAGCCGGCCCTCGACGATGAGAGCGTCGCCCTGGTGAAAGTTTGCACAGAATTCTTCGGCGGCGTTGCCGAAGAGAACGAGGCGCAGGGTGTAGTCGGCTTCGTCGGTTTTGAGCGCTGCGAAGCTCAACAAAGCGGAAGCCTGGGCGAGGCCGTCCTGGGTGTGGCGCAACTCTGGGGCGGAGTGCAGTTTGCCCTGTAGAGCAATGGTGTTCATCGCCTCTCCTGTTTAGGTTATGAAAAAGATTCGGAATCGCCGCTGCGGCGCTCGCGGCTGCCGAGCAGTTCGAGCTGATCGACTTTGATCACCGGACGCTCGCGGCGCTCCTGGGTGGTCTTGTCGGTCCAGCGGCTGAAGGTCAGAGCACCTGTGATCCCCAGAAGCGAACCCTTGCGGACGTACTCGCCCGCAATCTCGGCGGTCTTGCCCCAGATTTCGAGATCGAACCAGTCGGGTTGCTCGTCCGTTCCTTTGCGCCGCAGGCGATCGACCGCCAGGGTGAGCGTGCAGAGCACCGTGCCGGTCTCGAAGTAGCGGATCTCGGGGTCGCGGCCCGCCCGACCGACCAGATTGACCTGATTGAGTAGCGCCATGATCGTGTCTCTCGCTGGGACAAAAAGGAGCGTGAGCGCAAATGCTCACAACCCCTCTTTATCCTACACAATTCATGGCCGTCTGTCCATGTTTGCCGGGCCTGCCGTGGTCCGGAGGCGGACTACTTTGCCGTCGGCGTGTAGATCTGATCGAAGATGCCGCCGTCGTTGAAGTGGGTCTTCTGGGCCTTCTGCCAGCCGCCAAAGACTTTATCGACGGAGACGAGGCTGACTTTGCCGAACTGGTTTGCGTACTTTTTGGCCGCCGCCGCCGAACGGGGACGGTAGTAGTGCTTGCCGACCAGATCCTGGCCGACGGGGCTGTAGAGATATTCGAGGTAGGCTTTGGCGATCGCCGTGGTCTTGTGCTTTTCGGTGTTCTTGTCTACCCAGCTCACCGGTGGCTCGGCCAGCATACTGAGGGAGGGGGTGATGATCTCGAACTTGTCTTTGCCCAGTTCGTTGATCGACAGGTACGCCTCGTTCTCCCAGGCGAGCAGAACATCGCCCAGATTGCGCTGTACAAAGGTATTGGTCGCCCCCCGCGCCCCAGAATCGAGCACCGGAACGTTTTTGTAGAGGCGGGTCATGTAGTCTTTGACCTTGGCCTCGTCGCCGTTGTATTTTTTGAGCGCCCAGGCCCAGGCCGCCAGGTAATTCCAGCGCGCTCCGCCGGAGGTTTTGGGACTCGGGGTGATCACCGATACGTCGGGGCGGATCAGATCGTTCCAGTCGTAGATTTTTTTGGGGTTGCCCTTGCGCACCAGAAAGACGATCGTCGAGGTGTAGGGCGTGCTGTTGTCGGGCAGGCGCTTCTGCCAGGTGGTGGGCAACAACTTTGCCTTTTCGCTGATCGCGTCGATGTCGTAGGCGAGGGCGAGGGTGACCACGTCCGCTTCCAATCCATCGATGACCGAGCGGGCCTGCTTGCCCGAGCCGCCGTTGGACGTGTTGATCTTGATGGTCTGGCCCGTTTTTTTCTTCCAGTAATCGGCGAAGACCTTGTTGTAATCTTCGTACAGTTCGCGTGTCGGGTCGTAGGAGACGTTGAGCAAGCTTATCTCCTGGGCGCGAAGCGGTGCCCCCAGACCCAGGCCCGAGGCCAGGACGACAGCAGCGGCAACAGCGAAGCGGCGGCCAACGCGGCTACCGAGGAGGGAATGCAGCGATAGATTGGACTCGGACATGGATCGTTTCTCCAGGTTTCAAGGTCAAGGTTGACAGGTTTTGCAAAAAGCGGGACTGTAGAGACTTTGTGGACTTCTACGGTTCACCGTAGAATAAACCGTAGAAAGCGTACCACGCTACGGTCAAGATTTCAGCTATCGGCCTCGCATTCTGGCAGGACTGTATAGGCCATGCACAATTCAGGCGGCAGCCCCGCAGCGCTCGTTGGCGGGCACCGCTTCGAGAATCTTTTTGGGCCTGGGGAGGCTGAGGCTGTCCATCAGGGCGATAAATTCGGCGCGCTCGCGACCGTGGAAGCGGGGATTGCAGCTTTTTTCTTCGCCGATCGTCGAGACGGTCTGTCCCCGGTAGTCGTGGCCGGGGTAGACGAGCGTCGCATCGGGTAGAGCAAAAAGTCGCGAGGTCACCGAATCGAAGAGGGCACCGGCATCGCCCCCTTGAAAATCGGTGCGTCCACAACCGCGAATAAAAAGTGCATCGCCGGTCAAGACCCGATCGCCGTTGACCACAAAAGCAATGTGGCTGTCGGTGTGACCAGGAGTAGCAATCGCCCGGATCCTGACAGTACCTAACTGCAATACTTCGCCGTCGGCAACGAAGTGATCCGCGCACTGAGCGGGAGCGCGCTGGGGCACCCAGACGGCGCAACCGGTGGCAGCGCGCAGGCGGGCCGCTCCGGTAATGTGATCGGCGTGAATATGGGTCTCAAGGCAGGCGCGCAGCCGAAGCTCCAGTTCGGCGATAAGCCGCAGGTCGCGCTCGACCTGTTCGAGGACTGAATCGATGAGCACCGCCTCGCGGCTGGCCTCGTCGGCAATCAAGTAGGTGTAGGTGCTCGATTCGCTATCAAAAAGCTGTCTGAATAACATGGTTGATACTGACATAACTGCAGGGCTCTCGGGGCATTTTTATCACCCCTGATGTCAATAAATAGTATCCGTTCTAGCGATTGAAGACACGTTTTATGTCGTTTCCGCAGCCACTTTGTCAGGGTTTTCTGGAATTAAAATCTACAGTTAATCTCTCGGAATTATGCCTAAAAGCTGGCAGGAAATCGAGCAAATATTAGCGGGCAAGCACACAATAACATTCCCCGGTCAAAGCCGCAAATTCTCTGCTTTTGTGAAGCAGTTTATAAAACCGCGCAGAAAGCAGGATGCGCTACTCTTTCTGAGAGGATTTGCATGACCTATCTCGGAGTGCGGTCCGGATCGCCTCCGCCGATCGGACCTTGACAATCCAGATTTGCAGGGCTATCACGTCCGGTAAGTCTTGTTGCCAAATGGGCAGCACATTTAGCCGTCCTATCAGGTCAAACCGTCGCCTGCCTCGTGTTGGTAAGTTGGTAGGCGGTGGCACCAATTTAAGGGGAGAGATTCATCGTGACTCAAACCATCCGTCCTGCCGTGCAGCAGGGGCCCCTCAGCCCGGACGAGCTGCACAAGATGAACGCTTACTGGCGTGCGGCCAACTATCTATCGGTGGGCCAGATCTATTTGCTGGACAATCCGCTGTTAAAAGAACCGCTCAAGCTGGAGCACATCAAGCCTCGCCTGCTCGGCCACTGGGGGACGACGCCGGGGCTCAACTTTATTTATGTACATCTCAACCGCATCATCAAAGCCCACGATCTCAACATGATCTATATTGCCGGGCCGGGCCACGGTGGGCCGGGCCTGGTCGCCAACACCTATCTTGAAGGCACCTACAGCGAGTACTACCACAATATTTCTCAGGACACTGAGGGGATGAAGCGGCTTTTTAAGCAGTTTTCGTTCCCCGGCGGTATCCCGAGCCACGTTGCGCCGGAGACGCCCGGTTCGATCCACGAGGGGGGCGAGTTGGGCTATTCGATCGCCCACGCCTACGGGGCGGCCTTCGACAATCCGGATTTGATCGTCGCCTGCGTGGTGGGCGACGGTGAAGCAGAAAGTGGTCCCCTCGCTGCTGCCTGGCATTCCAACAAGTTTCTCAACCCCGTCCACGACGGGGCGGTACTGCCGATTTTGCACCTCAACGGCTACAAGATCGCCAATCCGACCCTCTTTGCCCGCATTCCCAAACCAGAGCTGGAGGCGCTGCTGGTGGGCTACGGCTACGAGCCTTACTTTGTCGAAGGTTCCGACCCGGAGCAGATGCACCAGTTGATGGCCCAGACCCTCGATGCGGTGCTCGCCCAGATCAAGGCGATCCAGCACCGAGCGCGCACGGGCGGCGACACCCAGAGGCCGCGCTGGCCCGTGATCGTCTTGAATTCGCCGAAGGGCTGGACTGGACCCAAAGAAGTGGATGGCCAGAAGACCGAGGGCTACTGGCGCTCCCATCAGGTGCCCTTTGGGGAACTGGCGAGCAAGCCCGAACACATCCAGTTACTTGAAGCCTGGATGAAAAGCTACAGGCCCGAGGAGCTATTCGACGAGAATGGCACGCTGCTGCCGGATCTGGCAGCCCTCGCTCCGGTGGGCGAGCGCCGCATGGGCGACAACCCCCACGCCAACGGCGGCGTATTGCTCAAGGATCTGCGGCTGCCGGATTTTACCGACTACGCGATCGAGGTCGATAAGCCCGGCACCGGAACCGCAGAGGCCACCAAGATCCTGGGCAAGTTCCTGCGCGATGTGATCAAGGCCAACCGGCGCGAGCGCAACTTTCGGATCGTCGGGCCGGACGAGACCAAGTCCAACCGCCTCGACGCGGTCTTTGAGGCGAGCGACCGGGTCTGGGAGGCGGAGATCGTCTCCTACGACGATCACCTGGCCACCGATGGCCGGGTCATGGAAATCCTCAGCGAGCACACCTGCCAGGGCTGGCTGGAGGGCTACTTGCTCACGGGCCGCCACGGTTTTTTCTCGTGCTACGAGGCGTTCATCCACATCGTCGATTCGATGTTCAACCAGCACGCCAAGTGGCTCAAGACCACCCGCCACATTCCCTGGCGGGCCCGGATCGCTTCGCTCAACTATCTGCTCACCTCCCACGTCTGGCGGCAGGACCACAACGGCTTTTCCCATCAAGACCCCGGCTTCATCGACCACGTTCTCAACAAAAAAGCCGACATCATCCGCGTCTACCTGCCGCCGGATGCCAACACCCTGCTCTCGGTGGCCGACCATTGCCTGAGAAGCCGCCACTACGTCAACGTGATCGTCGCGGGCAAGCAACCGGCCCTGCAGTACCTCGACATGGATAGCGCCATCAAGCACTGCACAAAGGGCGTCGGCATCTGGGACTGGGCGAGCAACGACCAGGGCCACGAGCCGGATGTCGTGATCGCCTGCGCCGGGGATGTACCGACCCTTGAGGCGCTGGCGGCGGTCGATATCCTGCGCCAGAACTTCAGCACTCTCAAGATCCGCTTCGTCAACGTCGTCGATCTGATGACCCTGCAGCCCACGAGCGAACATCCCCACGGCCTCTCCGACTGGGACTTCGATGCGATCTTTACCACCGACAAACCGGTGATCTTTGCCTTCCACGGCTATCCCTGGCTCATCCACCGCCTCACCTACCGCCGCACCAACCATCCCAACATCCACGTGCGCGGCTACAAGGAGGAGGGCACGACGACGACGCCCTTTGACATGGTGGTGCTCAACGAACTCGACCGCTTCAACCTGGCGGACGACGCCATCGACCGCATCCCTGGCCTGAGAAACACCGCCGCCCACGTCAAGCAGATGCTCAAAGACAAGCTCATCGAGCACAGGCTCTACGTGCGCAAGTACGGCGAGGACATGCCCGAGGTGCGCGACTGGCAGTGGCCCTACTGAGTCGAGGCGGGCTTGATGTCACAATGACAGCGAACCTCAAGAAGATTGCCCGTGGCCTCCAGCCCGCTTAAACCGTGGCTTAACAGTTTCAACCCGCTCATCTACACCGCCTCGGTCGTGCCGGTGCTGGTGGGCACTGCCTTTGCCTGGTGGCACAGTGGCGAGTTCAATCCGGGCCGCTTTGCCCTCTGCCTGGCGGGACTGGTGTGCGTCCACGGCTGGATTAACCTGAGCAACGATGTCTTCGACTGGGACACCGGCGTCGATCGCAACAAGCTCAACTCGCTGGTCCGAACCACCGGCAGCCGCTCCCAGGTGCTCTGGGTGGGCAACGCCCTTTTAAGCCTTGGCTACCTGTGCTTCTGGCTGCTGCAGGACTGGTGGCTGTTGCTGTTTGGCAGCTTTGGCATCTTTTTGGGCTACGCCTACCAGGGGCCGCCCTTCCGGCTCGCCTATAAAGGCTGGGGCGAATGGATCAGCTCCAGCTGCTTTGGGCCAATCGCCGTGCTCACCGCCTGCCGCGCCCAGACTGGCAGTTGGGAGGTGGGGGCGCTGCTGGCCGGGGTTGCTGTCGGCTCCTGGACGGCGACGATTCTCTATGCCCATCACTTTCCCCAGTGCGCCGACGACCGCGAATTTGACAAGCGCACCCCGATCGTGCGCTGGGGGCCGCAGTTGGCTGCCCGCCGCTTCTGGTGGGTGATCGCTCCTGCTTACGCCGTTCTTGGGCTGGGGGTTGTTACCCGCTATCTGCCCTGGACGGTGCTCGCCTGCCTTCTCACCCTGCCTCTGGCTCTCTCGCTCCTGCGCTTCGTGCGCGCCAACGCCACGGACCCGCCGGTTGTCGGGGCCGCCCTACCGATGGCTGCCCGCTTTCATCTGGTGAACGGTCTGCTGCTCGCCCTCGCCCTCGCCCTCGCTCCCTAGCCGACGCGCCGCTCGCTTACCAGGGTCAGCGCCGTCCATTCACCTTTGGCGTTGAAGCTGCGGATCATCCGCTGGCGCAGGTTGGGTTCGATGAGCCAGCCCGCTTCTAAAAACACCGGCTTTGCCCACTCGTGGACGAGCGGGCCGGTGCAGGAAGCGCCCCCCGGCAACAGCAGCACCTGTACCGGCTGTGTGCCCGTATCGAAGCGCAGGCGGTTGCCTTCGATCTGACCACTGGAGCGCAGGTCCACCCCTTCCGACTGCAGGTGCTGAACGATCTGCTCGCCGTGGCGCTCGACCGTGAGTCGGGTAGAAACGGTGCGCTCGCTAAAATCCGGGTAGATCGTCGTCGCCTCCCCCTGCCAGACGCCCGTGAGTGACTCTAAATCTAGAGGCGGCGATTCGGCGGCTGGTTGGTCCTCGAGGGCTTCGCGAATCAGGGTCACCTGATCGAGGTGGTGGTCGCTGTTGTACATTTGCACCAGCCGCAGGCGGCGGTTGGCGGCGATAAAGCCGAACTCAGAAGCAAAATCGGCGAACGGCGAGAGCTGCAGCGAACCCCAGCAAAAAGCACCGCCATCAAAAAAAAGAACCGAGCGGCTCAAGGAGCTGTAGACTAACTCGCGCTCGCGCTGGAGGCTGCCATCGGTAGATGAGAAAAAACGCAGCACCTGGCGAACAGTCTGATTGTTATCTATCCCCTCAAGGCTCACGATGCTGGGCGTATCTTCGATGAATGCTCCGGAGGGAGAAAAGCGCGTAAAAGAACCCTTCCAGGTTCCCAGATTTTTGATGAGGCGGTCCCACTGCGAAACGAACTCGGTCACAACCCACCTATTTATCTACCGCCTCGATTGTCCCACTGTGCGGCACCGTCCGGCGCTGCAACATCCGTCCACAAGGGGTCTTTATACTGACAGTAGCGTTTGGGGTACCCGACGATGACTATACTGCCATCCGCACTTTTCTTGCCCGACCACCTGCAGCTACCAGAGTCGGACGGAACCTTCGTGAAAAATTTTCAAGAACACCCCCAGAGTCTGCTGCTCACCGACTCGATTGCGCCGCACCTGCAGCGACTTCATCCGGACGGACAGTACTGCATTGGCCAGGATAGCGGCATCTACTGGCGTCTTCCCACCCCGCCGGAGCCGCTGTACCGGGGAGCCGAATCGCCTGACTGGTTCTTTGTGCCGGGGGTGCCGCCCAACTTAAAAGGCCAGTTCCGCCGCTCCTACGTCCTCTGGCAGGAGATCGTCTCGCCGCTTATCGTGCTCGAATTTGTCTCGGGCAGTGGCGAGGAGGAGCGGGACCGCACCCCCTTTCGGGGCAAGTTCTGGGTCTACGAGCAGGCGATCCGGGTACCTTTTTACAGCATCTACGAGGTCGAAAAAGCGAGCGTCGAAGTCTATCACCTGGTCGAGGGGCAGTATGCGCTGCTGGCACCGAACGAGCGCAGCCACTTCCCGATCGGTCCTATGGCAGTCGAGCTGGGCCTCTGGCAAGGAACCTATCAAAATGTCGAGCTGCCTTGGCTGCGCTGGTGGGATCTGGAGGGCAACCTGCTGCTCACAGGCGACGAGCGCGCCGCCCAAAAAGAAGCCTTACTCGTCCAGGAGCGGGAACGAGCCGAGCGAGAACAAGCACGGGCAGAGCAGGAGCGGGAGCGCGCAGAGCGGGAGCGGGAGCGTGCAGAGCAATTGGCCGCCCGGCTTCGGGAACTGGGCATCGACCCCTCCTGAGGAGACGAAGCTAGAAAAGCATCCGCTTTTGGGCTGGATGGGGGAAGCGGGCTCTCTGGGAGTTGGTTGTTCTTTTGCGCTTTTGAGTATTTCTAAAACCGTCCCCCACCCCTCCACACCCCCCCTGCCCCCCCTCTCCTCCTCCTGCCCCCCGAATGGGGGGCTGCCCCCGCTGGGCAGAGGAGAAGAGATACGGTATTGAGAGTCAAGCAGCCTCCTCCTTTCTTCTCTTCCTCCGCCCTACTGCAAGCAAACCAACCTGCCGTGCTCTGCATCGAAAGGCGTGTCTGTTTTCACAACCGCCCAGGCAATGTGTAAGAGTTTGCGAGCCGCAGCGCAAAGCGCTACCTTTGCCGGTTTACCGGCTGCTCGTAGCCGCTGGTAAAAGCTTTTAATCTGCTGATTGCAGCGGATCGCACTCAAGCTCGCCATATACAGCGCCGTGCGTAAGCGGGCATTGCCTGCATGGCCGATGCGCTCTGGTCTATGAAGGCTGGTGCCGCTACGGTGGGAGCGGGGAGCGAGACCCGCGTAGGCCACCGCCGCTTCCACCGTTGCACAGCAGCCGAAGTTGAGGGTACTCACCAACACCCACCCAGCGGTGACAGACCCAATGCCTTTGATAGTGCGCAGCTTGGTTGCAGCTTGATGCCAAAGCGAGTCTTGGGCGAGCAGCGCTTCTAGCTGAGCTTCCATCTGCGCAATCTGCTCATCGAAGGTGTGGCTCAACTGCTCCAGACTCGCTTGTACCGCCGCCACCACCAACGGAAATTGCCGCAGAGCGTGCAACTGGTTGTGCAGTTGTTGGCGTTGCTGCAGCAAGGCATCGCGATGCTGCAGGCGCTGTTGGAGTTGGTAATAAATCTCAGGCGGCGGCTGCCAAAGACCAGGTTGCAGGGCGGCAGCGAGTTGGGCAAGCGTCTGGGCATCAAGCGCATCGCTTTTGGAACGCTTGAGCAGTGCCCTGGCAAAGTAATGAGACTGAGCGGGGTTGACCACACTGACGGCAAAACCTTTGAGCGCCAGAAATGTGGCCAGTCGCATCCAGTAGGAGCCTGTGGCTTCGATGACCACTAACACCTCAGCGGCGGTGGGACAGACGGCGAGTAAGCGTTCGGCCAATTGGCAGTGTCCTTCGGGGGTTTGGGGCAGTGTGATGGCAGCGGTAGGCTTTGCGTGGGTGAGCAGCCAGGCGGCAGTGACAGTGAGTGCCGCCACATCAATACCGACAAATAGCTGATAGTCGTTTTGTGAACCGTCTCGCTGCATGAGTGTCTCCAGTTGAAGCTTCAGAGGAGGTAGGCAAGTTCCGCAGGACGGCAAAAGTCTAGCCTCGTGATACGTGGTCAGTGCCACTCGATACGGTTCAGCTTTGCCGGTCCTTGATAGCGGGGGACAATCTCTTCCACGCGGTCAAAGCCGCAAGGGGGGGCACAGTCCTCACCGCTACCTTGGAACCAATAGCAATATACGAGGGGGGGTTCACTGTAACTGGGCTGCAGGCGGGATGGGTGAGGGCAAGCAGGGCATGTGCCCAAGCAAGAAGGGTTACTTTGTACAGAAAAATATAGATTTGTATCAAACAAAAACCGGGCTGTTCACTTAGAGAGTAGCTGCAAGTATTTGTTGATTGAACGCAGCAAGGGGATATCCTGCTTAGAATCTGCCTCTGCTTTTGCAAGCAAAAGGGTCTGGCGAGCCGTTTCTCTCTCGCCTAAGGTGGCGTAGGCGAGTGCGAGGCGCAGGCGAGGTCTACCTTTGTTCTCGTCACCGTAACGGGCAAGGTCTGCTTTGTAGAGTGCGAGGGCGTACAGATAGTCTTGGCGAGCTTTCGTCTCGTCTCCGAGCAACTGCCAGGTCAATCCACGACCGATGTAGTGGTCGCCTTCAGCGTGTTGCAGATCGCTATCCCAGCGGATCGCCAGATCGAAGTCGCGCAACGCCTCCTGCAGGCGATTGAGCTTCACATAACACAAGCCCCGGTCGTAGAAAGCTATTTCAGGTTGAGACTGGCTCATCGCACTGAAATCTTCGCTCGCCTGTTGATATTTGCCCAGTGCATAGTAAGCACACCCACGGCTAAATCGGACAGTATAGGCTGGCCCTTCCTGTGCTCCAGGAAAGTTCAAAGCAGCAGTGTAGTCGATAATGGCTTGCTCTTCCTGGCCTAGAGCGTGTTGGGCTTCTCCCCGAGCGGCCAGCACAAGTGGCAGAAGCATTGCATCGGACGGGTCGGTAGGTGGATGTTCCAGTACCCAGCCACAGTCAGTGGTTGCCCCTGCCGGGTCACCGCTTTGTAAACGGCCAAGAATGCGCATCGCCCGGAGTGTGAAGTTGTCCCCTGGAGAATCGAGAACGATGTCGCAATCTATGAGGGCTTCGTCGATTTGTTGCAATTGCCAGTAGACAAGCGCACGCTCAGTTCGTGCCTGGATAGCAGTTGGGTCGAGTTGCAGCCCAGTAGTGTATTCGTCGAGAGCTGCTCGAAGAATACGGTCAGTCTCCTTCTTCTCCTCTTGCCAGGAGGTTTTCTTCACGGCTGACCTTTTGCTGGACTGGCTACCCAGTAAGGTCAGTCGGTTGGCGGCGCGCCGAAAAGAGCGATCGGCATCAGGTGTCTGCGAAAAGAGGATCTTGCCCTGGTCAAGCTGCCGGGAGAGCAGTTTGCTCCAGGCGGTCATTGGGGCTATTCCCAGTGCTTCCGAGTTCAACAAAAACGTGGGGACAAGCACAGCCTCTGCAAATCTGGCACCGGTCTTGCCTTTGGCCTCGGTTGCAACCAGCCCCCAGGCAGATACAGAGGTAAAAAGAACTGAGGTGGCACCAGAACGCAGGAAAGCTCGGCGAAACATCCTGCTCACCATTTCTCGACTCGTGAAGTACACCTCTATACTGTACAGCTGTCGATTGTCGCCAGGTCCGGTGCCCAGTGCTTATTCGACTGGCTGCTGCAGTGAACTGGTATTGTCGAGCGGTTCGGCAAACGCCCCCGATAGTACGGCCCCGGCTGGAAAACGGCGGGAAGCTGCCGGTTGCGCGTAGGCTTCCAGCGTCTGCTGGGTGATCCGCTCCCAGTCGTGATGGATGCGCACGTAGCGCTGGGCACTGCGGGCCATCGCTGAGAGTTCGCGCGAGTGCTGAATCGCCCAATCCAGTTCTGTGCGGCACGAATCGAGATTATCGACCTCGAAGAGTCGGCCCCGCCCACCGGCGGTGAGCTGGCGATGGGCCGGGATGTCGCTTGCCAGAATCGGCACACACTCCCGCATCGCTTCGAGCATGGCGAGGGGCAGCCCTTCGACTTTGGAGGGCAGGACAAAAAGCCCGGCACCGCGCAGGACTTCTGCCAGGCGAGTACCGACAAGCTCGCCCGTAAAGACGATGTTGCCGTCGCCTTCGGCCAGGTGGAGCAGCGTTTGGGTGTACTGGTCGGTATCGCTGGAGCTGCCCACCAGCACCAGTTTCCAGCCCGAGGGCCGCAGTTGCTGAAAGGCGCGGACGAGCAGATCCGGACACTTTTCGGGCACCAGGCGGCCCAGGAAGACCACGTAGCGCCCCTCCTCCAGGGCGAGAGAATCGGTGAAGGCGCTGCCGGGGGCGGTCTCGTCGAGGGCTCCTGGCCCGTTGGAGATATAGATCGTCTCGCGCCCGTAAAATTCTCGAAAATAAATATGCAGTTCTTCGGAGACGACGATCAGGCTGTCGGCGTGACGGACGGCCACCTGCTCGCCCAGGCGCAACAGGCGGCTGGAGAGCCGGCCCCACTTGGCGCGCTGCCAGTCCAGCCCGTGGCAGGTGACGACGATGCGGGCGCGGTTGAACCAGGCAGGAATCCAGCTAAAAAGTGCCGGACCCAGGGCGTGAAAGTGAATGACATCGTAGGCGACGCCGCTGGCGGCCACGGCGGCCAGAGCGCTGCAGAAGAGTGCCCCCAGACCTTTTCCGGTCGGGCAGGGCAGCGGAACGACCCGCACGCCGCGCACGCGATAGGAACCGCGATCGCAGCACTGGGCGTAGCTGGCGCGGGCATAGAGATCGACGCTGTGGCCAGCTTGAACCATGCGCGGGTAGATTTCTTCGCAGTGGCGCTCGATGCCGCCCTGTCTGGCGGGCAAGCCTTTGGCTCCAATTACGGCAATTTTCATCGGGGAATTCTCCAGGGGGGAAACAGCAGCAAGGACTAACAGGACGCGGGCCGGACGGTCGCCCTGCCGGAGCTTCGCCTCTGCCAGCGATCAAACATCCGGCCATAGACCTCGCCAACGACGCTCCGGGCGCTGTAGGGAGCGGCAGCGCGCAGACAGTCGCCCGCAGCAAAAGCCTGCGGACAGCGCAGCAGGTGGCCCAGGGCCGCCGCCAGTGCCTCCGGCGTGCGCTCCCGGCAGACGCTGCCACTACCAGGCACCAGCAGGCGGGGCGTCTCGCCGCAGTCGGTCGTAATCACCGGCGTACCGCTCGCGAGCGCTTCGAGGGCGACCATCGGCAGACCCTCGTAAGCGCTCGCGAGCACGAAGGCGCTGCTCAGCCGATGCAGGACCGCCAGCCGCTCCTGGCTCACCGGCCCGAGCAGAGAGACCTGCTTTTGCAGGCCAAGACGGCCCACCTCCTCCCGAACCGCCGTCAGCAGATCGCCGGTTCCGGCAACAAGTAGATGCACATCCGTCTGCTCCAGCCGGGCAAAGGCGCGCACGAGCAGGAGGGGATCTTTTTGGGCCTGCAGGCGACCGGCAAAGAGCAAAAAGCGCGTCTCCTCCCCAAGGCCCATCTGTGCTGCCAGGGCCCGGCGCTGCCGCAGGCGCTCCTCCCCTCCCAGCGGATAGAACACTTCCTCGTCCACCGTGTTGCGCAGGTCATGCACCCGCTTCGCCAGATGGGCATACTGCCGCCGATAAAACGCTGTCGAAGCGCTGTTGCAGGAGAGCACCTCGCTGAACTGCGGCAGCACCCACCTTTCGATCGCCCCATACACACCTGCCAGCTGCCGCCAGGGCTGCGCCTGCCGCTGCTGCTCCAGATCGTTATGCACGAAAAGCGTCTTATCCCCTGGCCAGCGGCGCGTCACCAGTGTCGGCTCCAGGCGGTGAAAGTGAAAAAAGTCTCCCTCGAACCGCCACCTGGCCAGCGCCGCCGTATAGCTCGCCGTCACCGGCACCCGGCTTTTGAAATTGTCATTTGGCAGGCGAAACAGCGGCAAAAAGTCAACCTCTCTACCGGCCAACTGTTCCTGCTGCCAGGCTCCGACCACGTGGTGAGAACTATCGCTCGTGCCGACCATCCGCACCCGAAACGCCTCGGGCGCGTACTTGATGTACGAGCGAATCGTCGTCTGGATACCGCCCAGACTGCTGTTCCAGGGATCGAACTGATAGAAAATCGTTACGACAGGCTTCGCCATAGCACAGGTCCGCATTCAAAAGTTAAATCTGCCCCTCACCCCCCGGCCCCCTCTCCCACAGGGATCTGTTCCCCTCACCCCCCGGCCCCCTCTCCCACAGGGGGCGAGGGGGAGAAGTAGTTGTCTTGAGGAAAGCCCGCGTCCCTGCGGACAAAATCCTCGCCGCCCCACCGAGCCGCCACAGACTCGGCGTCGGGGGGGAGGGTGAGGGGGCCACGGGTGTCCCCCTCACGCGGGGCGGGGGGTTTGGGGGGAGGGCGCGAAGGGCCCCTCCCCCCGATGGTTTTGTTTCCTCAAAGCAGCCCAACCAAAAGAACCCCCCAATGGTTTTGTTTCCTCAAAACAGCTCAACCCAAAGAGCCCCTCCCCCGAGGACTTCTATCTCCTCAAGCCAACTCACCCCCAGAGAACCCCTCCCCCGATGGCTCTGGTTTCTAATCAAAAGAAAATTCGTAGACGACCGCACCGATAAACTGCTTTTGCGACCGCTGCCGGGCATGGGCCTGCAAAAACTCGCGGCCATCGGCGACCAGTTCCCGGCCAGCAGACGCGAGAATCAAAAGTCGTCCGTGCTCCGCCTCAAGCTGGCGGTAGAGTTGCTTGAGGCTGCCGATATTGTTCTGAACAGATTGGGGAGGCAATCGGCCAAAGCGGGCGAAGTAGTAGTTAAAAAACTCCGGTTCGTTGAGTACTCGAACAGCGGTACGGCTATCGGTGTTCTCGACAGCGTAGTGGACCGCCTCGCGCCACTGCTCCTTCTGGGGCCGGTAATAGCCCGGTGCCATGACCAGAAAACCAGCGACGCAGAGCCCGAGCATCAGAGCATTCTGCCTGTAGCCTTTGAGCCAGTGAAAGCGCTCCAGCCACAGTGCCACGAGCAGGTAAACCGCCGGTGCCAGAACAATCAAGTTGCGGTGAATGAGAATCGGCACGCGCTGCGAGACCAGAAATACCACTAGATAAATGCCGACAACCAGTGCCGCCAGCGCCAGATGCGGCGTGTCAAGCCGTTCAGGCCAACTCCAACGGCTCCCCTGAACGAGCAGGGGCACAACCACCAGCAACACAACTACCAGAGCGCTCAGAAACAAATTCTTAAAAAACAGAAAATCCAGGAAAGTAAATATTCCCAATAGACTCGGCGGATGCACCCACTGAATGCGACCGAGCCCACTTGCAGCGCGGGTTCCACCATGAAGCCAGACAGCAACGATCCAGGGCGCGTAAGCGACTGCAAACGCCAGCGAAATCGCCCCCAGCTTCCACCAGCTTCCCCAGTTTTCACCCCGGCGGGCACGGTACCAGACGAGCCAGAACAGATAAAGAATCTGAAAAAGGACGAGGATGAACCCGAAGTAGTGCAGGTAGGCGGTAAAGATCGCGCAAAGTGTATAGAGCACGTACGCGCCATTTCGCTTCCCGTCGCCGCAGATAAGCCCGAGCCAGGCCAGCGTCGCAAGGGTTGCTCCCAAAAAGAGCAGACTGTAGGAGCGGGCTTCCTGGGCATAAAAGAGCGTCGGGTAGGCGCAGGCGGTGAGGATTGCCGCCGAAGTTGCCACGAAGGGACCAAACAGGGGCCGGGCAAATCGGTAGATGGCAAAAATGGCGAGCACCCCGGCGATTGCGCTCAGCGAACGGGCAGACACCTCCGAATCGCCAAAAAGCTTGAACCAGAAGTACAGCAGCACCTGATAGCCGGGCGGATGGGTGTCCGGAAACAACCAGCGCTCGAAGACTTCGCCCAGACTGGCAGAGGAAGAAGCGACGACAGAATAAAGTTCGTCCAGCCACAGACTCTGCAGGTCCAGACCCAAAAACCGGCTGGCCGCGCCGATCAAGATGGCCACGAGCAAGTAGGGCCAGTGCGTTCGCAGCGCTTGCATGGGCGTTCTAGTTGATGAGCGGTAAATGAGGGGAGGAAGCGGAGAAGTTACTGCCGACCGCTGGAGAAGGCGGCGCGAATTGCACTCCAGGCCCGGCGGGTGAGCGAACGGGTGCGGGCCGGTGGCTCGCTCTGCCAGTTGAGAACGGCGTTGAGCGTGTAGTTCCAGAGCGTACTCAGGCCCACCGCCACCAGCTGCGACAGCAGATAGTACAGGCCGAGCAGGTTGGTGAGCAGGAGCAGGCAGGCAATGTTGAGGACGGCCCCGACGCCGCAGATGGCATTGAAGCGCAGCAGACGGACGAACCAGGCCACCAGGCCCGGCTCGCGCTCCGCTTCGGCCCGGAAGGTCCAGTTGTCGTTGAGTAAAAAGTTACTGAAAATCGCGATCTCGACTGCGGCGGCCCCTGCTTCCCAGAGGGGCCAGCCCAGGATGCCCTTGAACCACCAGAGGGCCGCCAGGTTGACTACCACCCCCGACGCGCCCACCAGGCCAAATTTTAAGAAGCGGTACAGCTCGCCCGTCTGCTGGCCGAGGCGAATGAGGTGCAGCAGGTACTGCCAGTAGAGCCGGGCGCTGACTTTGCTGTCGCCCGCCTCCCGCTCCAGAAAGACGTAACCCACTTCTTTGAGCGTCCGGTAGTCTCCCCGGCCCAGCACCTCCAGCAAGATCTTGTAACCCACCGGATCGAGGACAGCCCCAGCAATTACCGAGCGGCGCAGGGCAAAAAAGCCTGACATCGGATCGCTCACCTGGCGGGCAATCGAGGGCACCAGCACCAGGGCGAGCAGTTGGGCACCCCGCGAGAGAAAGCGCCGCACAGCACTCCAGTCGCTCACCCCACCCCCGCTGACGTGCCGGGAACCGACGGCGACATCCGCTCCGGCATCGATGGCGTCGAGCAATTCCAGCAGCGTCAGGTGCGGATGCTGGCCATCGGCGTCCATCACCGCCAGAATCTCACCTCTGGCTGCCTCCCAGCCGCGCAGGACAGCGGTCGCCAGTCCCCGCTCCTCGGTGCGGTGGATCACCCGCAGCTGGGGGAAGCGCTCGCTCGCGAGCCGTTCAGCGAGTGCCCAGGTGCGGTCGGGACTGTCGTCATCGACGACGATTATTTCGTAGGAGCGGCCACTGCCTGTGAGCAAACCATCGATGCGGCTGAGCACCGCCTCAAGGTTGGCCGCTTCGTTATAAGTCGGCAGGACCAGCGAGACCTGGACGGGCGAAGGTACACGGTTGAGCATGAAAATCCTCGGGTGTCAGGAAGGAGATTTTTTGACCAGCGGCGGCACGACGTAGACTTTTTGAACCCGCAGCACCCTTAGAATTTCGGCATCGACCGCGCTGACGCCGCCGTAGGGTGCAAACTCGGCGGCGCTGAAGTTGCCTTTGATATTAAAGTCGCGAGGACCAGTGTCATCCATGTACCAGCCATAGGTTTGAATCGCTTCAAGAATTCTACGGGCAGGTAGCGAAAGAGACAACCGCGAGAGGTCCAACCGGGGATCGAGCTGGAGCAAAAAGCCGTAGCCTAACAGGCCCCGGTTGTTGCGGTCGATCGTGTTGTCGGTGTTGCTTGCTGGATAGACGATGGCTTTCCAGGCTTTTTCGGTCGGCCCGGAGAGGGCGTGGGCGATCGGGCGGCTGGGATCGATCGCTTCGCCCGGACGGATGAGTGTCACCAGATCCGACTTGTTGGCGGCGTTGATGCCGCCGCTGTCGCCGAGGCTGGGCAACTGCTCGCGCTTCTGGATGTACATCGCCGACCAGTCACCGGCGCGGGTCGCCTCCCAGCGCCTGCCGTCCGCCTCGACGCGCGCGGGCCTGTCGCAGTCCTCGATCGTGCCCCAGGTGCTCACGCTCGTGTGGTTCGCCCCATCGATCCAGACCACGGTGCGGTCGGAGCGGTTGACCGGGACTCCTGCCCCTGTGCCGCCCAGCTTGACGTTGGCGGCGTCCTGGATGTGCAGGGTCTGGTTACTCGCTTTCCAGGGATTGTGATCCGGGCAGCTACCGATCTTGGCGTACTGGTCGGCCCGCTCAAGGTGGATCGTGCGCAGCGGATCGGCGGGGCCGGAGACGACCACGCCGATGCCGAAGCCGTCGGAGCCGTCCCCGGCGGGGCCTATGGTCGAGATGTGGCCGCTGGTGAGATACCCTGGCGGTAATTCGACGCGGGGAGTACCGGCAGGAATCTTCTGGTAAAAGGGCGCGTCGATCGAGTAGGGCAGCGGGTAGGTGCCGCCCAGGGGCCGGGGCGTGCGCGGTGACCAGTGCTTTGGCTTGAGCGCCAGCAGGGAGTTTTGATCGAGGGAGATGTCGAAACCTGCCTGCTGGTACATACGGATGATCGCCCGGCGTTTGGCGGCAATCTCGGGGCTGAGCACTGTGCCGGGTGTGGCGGTGCGCTCGTAGATCTCGTCCACCGAACGGCTGCGGGCGCTCGGGTGATCCGGGTAGAGGTCCAATTCGGGACTAAAAGCGAGACTCGGACTCTTGCCGCTCGCTCCAGTCGCCAGCACCAGCAGGGCGGGCAGGACAAACCATCTGGCCGCTGTCATACGGGTACCTCCGCTTGGGGCTGGCCCAGGCTACCGGTGAGGCAGGCTCCCGGCGGCAGATAGGCAAGCTCCGGCACGACCGCCCCGGCGCTTATCTGGGCCGCCCGAGCGATCACCGCCTCGCGCGCGACGACGCAATCGCTCAGCTGCGCCTGGACGCCCACTTTTGCCCCTTCCCAGAGTACGGCGTCGTGCAGGTAGGCGTCGGCGCTCACGACGCAGCCCGCCGCCAGACAGCTCGCCCCGGCGATCACCGCCCCCGGTCCGATCCGGCAGCCAGGGCCAATTCTGGCCAGAGGCGAGAGGCTGGCGCTGGGGGCGATCAAGCAGCCCTTGCCCACAGGGGCATGGGCCACCGCCCGCTCCCGGTGCGCCTGCAGGTACGCTTCGACTGTGGGGATCTCGGTGAAACTGCCCGCCAGGTGCTGGGTGCGGGCGATCGTCCTGGCTTGCAACAGCTCTGAGAGCAGTTGGTGGGGACGGGCAAAGGCGGTGGCGGCAAAGGGACGCAGGATACCGGCGCTCGCTGCCCAGACTCCTATCTGGCTCGATTCGCCTTCGGCCACCGACACCGGCAAACCCCAGGCCCAGTGCTCGGCGAGCAATGTTTCCAGCGGGTAATCGGTGAGGGCGTCGCTTGCCAGCACGAGAATCGGCGTCTCGGCGGCCAGGTCCGAGAGCAGCGCCGCCAGATCCGCTATGTTCTGCAGGCAGTGCAGCGGCAGGGGGCTACTTGCCTGGGCGGACTGACGGACCCAGGGTTGCCGGTAGTTTCCCAGGCAGAGATACACTTCCGCCAGCCCATTGCGCTGGATCAGATCGAGGTTATGTTCCAGCAGCGAACGGTTCTGGATGGGCAGGAACATGCGGGGCAGGCCGGTGCCCAGTTCCGCCGGAGCGGCTTCGGGCGCGAGCAGGAGGACTCTAGCAGCGTTCATGGCAGGGGTGGTAGTGAGAAAGGGGGTTAGAGATTGCCCTTGCGGCAGTGATCGAGGATGTAGTCGCAGGCGCGGACAGTCATCGCCATGATCGTGAGGGTCGGATTCTGGCAGCCCTGGGAGACGAAGCAGGCTCCGTCGGTGACAAACAGGTTCTTTACATCCCAGCTCTGGTTGAACTTGTTGAGCACCGAGGTGCGGGGACTGTTGCCCATGCGGGCGGTGCCGACTTCGTGGACGGCGGTGCCGGGCGGGGCGAGATCGGGCTGCTCGCTCTCGATTTCAAAGCCTGCCGCCTCGGCCATCTCCTTGAGGGCTTCGAGCTGGTCTGTGGCCATGCGGCGCTCGTTGTCGGAGTACGCACATTCGATGCGGGCAACCGGGATCCCCCAGGCGTCGCGCCGCTCGGAATCGACCCGTACCCGGTTCTCAAAGCGCGGCAGCATCTCGCCGAACGCTTTCATCTGAAAGAAGTGCGCCTGCGGCTGACGCTCGGCAAATGCCTGGATGCCGTAGCCGCGCAGAAAGTCGGGGTGCTGGCTCTGGAGGTTGCGAAACTGGGGGATATAGACGCCGCCGGGCGGGAGAGCGCCCTCGGCCTTTGCCTCTGGGATATGGCCTGTCACCGTCACCGCATTGAAGTGATCGTGCAGGTAGTGGCCGAGCAGACCCGAGGAATTGCCGAGGCCCGTGGGGTGCTGGTCGCTGGCTGAATTTAAAAGGAGCCGCGTCGTCTCGATCGTCGAAGCGCACAGCACGATCACCCGGCCCAGAGCCTCGTAACTTTTGTGGCTGAAGCGGTCGATGTAGGCGATCCCCCGCGCTTTGCCCGAACCCGGATCGACTGTGACGTGGCTGGCAATGGCGTTGGTGCGCAGCGTGAGCCGCCCGGTGGCCTGGGCCGAGCGCAGGGTGCGGGGCGGCAGGCCGGTGCGTCCGCTCACCACCCGCCGCTCGCTCCAGCGTCCCTCGATCGTCGCTTTAAGATGCGCCTCGGCGGCACTCATCGGGAGGGCCGGTAAAAAGAGCGAGTCGGGCAGTTGGGGCAGGTGCTCGGTGGAGCCATGAATGCCGATCCAGCGCTCGACTCGTTGATAGTACGGGTCGAGGTCGGCATGGCCGATGGGCCAGTCGTCGCCGAAGCCGTCGCGGCTGGCGGCCTTGAAGTCGAGGTCCGACATCCGGTAGAGCTGGCGACCGTGGCCGGGGACGACCATCCGCCCGCCCTCCTGGCGGCTTCGAATCCAGGTGAAGGGCTTGTCCTCCGGCACCAGATAGGGATTGTCCAGATCGTCGATGTAGTAGGCAAAGTGCCAGTCCCAGGCGTGGCACTTTGACTGGATGGGCTGGCGGGCGAGCGAGAGAGTGCGCTGATCGACTCTGCCCCGGTACTTGAGCTTGCGGGTGAGATCCTGCCAGCGGCAGAACCATTCTTTCTGGCGCAGCGATTCGCCCGCCTCCAACAGGAGCACGCGCATTCCGCCCTCGGTCAGTTCTTTGGCAGCCCAGCCGCCGCTTGCCCCGGAGCCGACGACAATCGCGTCGTAGATCGGTAGTTTGCTCATGATTCGGTGGATAAAGGGGGAGGTTTACCAGCCCAGCAGGCCCAATAGCCGGTCAAAGGTGCGAATTGGAAACTTTGATTTGTCCGCCTGGGTTTTCGCCAGCCAGCGGTGGATGAGCTTTTCGATCCGACTGCGCGGATCGCCCAGGGCCACGGGCGGCTCCTGCTCGTGCAGTTCGCGGTAGACGGCCTGCCAGTCCACCTGCCAGATGTTCTGGCGGCGAAAGTGAGCGGTGCCAAATTTTTCAAACAGATCGAGCACTTCTTTGTCCCACCAGGGATGGCGGTCGCGCAGGACGCTCGTCATGTCGATGCCCCGCTCGCGGTAGCCCGTGAGCCAGTCGCCGGGAATTGGTTGAATCCGCTCGGGGGCGACGGCGTACATGTGGTGGTACTGCCGGTAGACTTCCACTGCCCGGCGCTCGGGCTGGTTGATTCGCTCCCAGCACTGGTACCAGCGCGTCTTGCTTTCGAGGCGCTCCCAGTCGGTGAATTGGTAGTGCATCACCTTTACCTCGCGCAGGGTGAGCCGGGGGGCGCGGGGCGGCAGGGGAATGCGGGGACTGTGAATGGTGCTGCCGCCGTGATCGCTCCCGTCGTCCATAAAGCCCCAGTAGTAGTCGTAGGGCGAAGTCCAGTAGCGCTGCAGGTCCGGTAAAATGTTGACCCACTGAAAACCGATAATGCTGCCGGGCGGAGCGGCCAGCACCGAGCGCCACTCCGGAGAAGTCATAAAGTTGGCGGTGAGCATCTCGTCGGCGTCGAGGGTGATGAGCAACCGGCGGCCAGGAATACAGCGGGCCGCCTCGATGAGCCGTCTCTGGCGCTCCGCCTCGTCGTAGGTCGTCGAAGGATTGGTAAGGAGCGTCACCTTGGAGTGGCGGCGGGCAATCTGGGCGGTCTCGTCGCTGGAGAGCTGATCGAGCAGGAGGATATAGTCGGCCCAGAGGCTGGCACAGGTTAAAAAGCGCTCGAGGATCCAGCCCTCGTTGCGCACCGGCGTCAGGCAGATGACAGTAGGTCTTTCCATAAGACGATCAGTGGGCAGCAAAATTTTCAGCCGGGGCCGAAGTGGGCAGTAGCCGCTCCTGGGCGGCCCGCATCGTCTCGATTTGTTTTTTGGCCAGGGTCTGGGCACTTTTAGTCGCTTTTAGGAAGCGTCGCTCGCGCGCCGGCATCAAAAGTGAACCCAGAAAGTAGCGCAGCCGCGTGCGCCAGGGCAGTTGCTCCGGCTCCCGACCGCGCAGGTAATCTAACAGCGCGGTGGAATAGACGATCCCTTTGACCAGCCGCAGGAGATAGGCTTCGCCCAGCCGTTCAGCAGGGATCAGGTGGGTGAGCTGCAGCCGGGTGAAAAGCCCTGCCCCAAGGCCCAGGTCGAGGGCGGTGAGGGCCATGTCGAAATCCTCGCAACTCATCAGCAGATCGCCCTGGCGGCCCAACTGCAACCGCCTCGGATCCGCTTCGATCAGTTGAAGGTATTTTCTGGCAACCGTCCGCCTCAGACACATGCCCGCTCCCACCGGCATCGTCTCCGACTGGTCGAGGTTCGACCAGCGGTCTCGATCGAACTGGCGAATCGCCAGCAAGGGCCAGAGCGGCCTGGTCCACAGGGGCGGCTCGCTCTCAAAGCGGGGCAATACCTGTCCGCCCCAGATGCCCAGGCGGGGGTAGTCCTGGCCAATCTGCACCGCCATTTCCAGATAGCTGCTCTCCAACACGTTGTCGTCATCGACGAAGACGACAATCTCGCCACAGCTTTCTCCCAGGCCGCGCGAGCGGGCATGGACGACGCCCAACTGCTCCTCGCGGATGTGGCGGGCCTGGGGATGCCAGCTTAGATCTACCGCGTCCGCGAGCGGTTCGCAGCTGGCATTATCGACCAGCAACAGCTCCCAGCAACGGGGAGCAAGGCTCTGGCCTTTTAGCGATTCGAGCACTTCTTCCAGGTAAGCCGCTCGGGGATTGTGGGCGGCGATCACGACGCTCAGGGCAATGCTCATGGCCACTCCTTGGGGTGACAGAGGGCAGCGGCTGAACCGGTAAGCAACGGTCGGCCCTCCAGGTGCTCCGGGATCGGGGCTCCCATTAGATCGAGCAGGGTCGGGGCCAGATCCACGACATGGCCGCCCATCAGGTAGCTGCCCGGTGCAATTCGCGGGCCGCGCGCGAACAGGACGCCCTGGGGGCGATGGCCGCCGGGACGGCGGTAAGGCACAGGGCCGATGCGGCCACAGTCGGGGCTGTCGAGCAGGTCGGTGGGCCGGTCCTGCCAGATCACGATCAAGTCGGCCTCGAAGAGCTTCGCGCCGCGCTGGTCGGGCCGGTGGCGAGTACGAATCACCCGCTGGACGTGGGGTTTGCCGTCGCGGTCTTTGAGGCGATAGAGTTTTTCGCTCAGCTCCTCG